>NZ_LOVM01000073.1:0-175189 GCF_001523445.1 Burkholderia sp. ABCPW 11
AGGAGAAACTCATCCCCCATTGATGACTCGTTCTTTGTCGGCCCGACTACCTGTCAGATCAAGTCCCGGCTAATACAACTAAATCCAGCAAAATCTTCAGTTCTAGCGCGTAGCTTCCGCCGCCTCCGGATTCAGGGAGATTTGAAATCCGTGCCGAAGGTTTGGCGTATAAGCTCCTTAAGCTCAATCACTCGAACCACTGTCGGGTACTCCCCCCCTTCATCGTTTTCAATATCGTGAATTTCCCACACAAATGGAATATCCGTCTCCCTAATCTTACCAAAGCAAGTGAATGAATCCCGAATAGGATTACTCAAATCAACGTTCACCTCCCATGCAACTATGCAATCAACCACAGCAAGCGCATGATTAAATGGGCCGAAATTATTAAATTCGTACTTATACTCTACTGCCTGAATATTTTCAGCCTTCAATGGATTATTTGAGTCAGGATCGATATAAGCCAAACTATCAATACCCTGCGTCGAGAAGGTTATAATTTGCCTCCAATATTCCCGATAATCAGAATCCGCAGGAACAAAATAACCCAACATCGCATAGAGCACTCCAACCAAATACTCCTCGCCCGGGAGTGGAGACAAGAACAGATGGCGTTTCCCAGAAAGATCTTCGATTCTAAATCGCTCTCGGCGTTTTAGATTATTCCTCGACTCATTTAAAATTTCTATTTGCTCATTCAGGAGATTCTCAGAACTCTCCCTTCGAAGCCGAGAAACCAATTCTGAAAATATCTTGTCCTTCGTCCTTTGCGCATCCAGAAATTCCTTTACCTTCTTAATAAATTCCGGATCGGACAGCGTATCGTAAGCCTTCTTGCTTAATGCATTCCTATTTGTGACCAGATCAAAATCGCCGTCGATGATGATAGCGTAATGGCTAGGACTATCCCCCTCGGAGAGAATCGAGTAATCCTCCAGAGACAACAGAAGATCCAGATATTTGCATATCTTTATCCCCTTTACCGATACAAATACCCCACGATGGTCACTCAATTTAATACCGGACTTGCTCTGCCCCTTTCTTGCAAGATTCGCGTATTCCTCATGTGCTCGACGGTTTCCATCAACGGAAAACACAATCGAGTATTTATTACCACCAACCGAAAATGATTTTGCTGAACGACTAGAAAATCGACCATCTCGAAGTCTCGAAACCTGGGACGGTGTCTTAACATTAACATCCGCATCCATCGTATCAAGATAGGGATAACCAAACGGAATCGAGAAGAGTTTTTTATTGGAGAAAACACTAAAATTGGCTGCTGCCGGTTGCGCAATCTGCGCAATTTGATTAGCAGTAAAGCCTTGATCAGTAGTTATCTTCCGAATGTCACCATGGCGCGTATAGAACCGAATGTAATTATACAAATAAGATTCCGGGGCCTTTGCATTCATGGTGAAATATTTACCGAAATTCTCAGTATCAAGACCACCAATTATTATAAGAGTTCCGGTTCCCGTTTCTGGCGACGCAGTAAATTTCTCAAGCGCCTCCAACGCCTTGGATGTAGCCGATGATACGGTCCCGATGAAGCCCCTAATCTCTTCTGATATATCAGATGTTTTAGTTGGATCGATATCGTAATCCACATCTAAATTGTTTCTAGGATTCTCTACAATCTTATAATTCCATTGATTGGATTTTTTTGATATTTTTGATGCCACAAAGATTCTTGCACACGCGAAGCATAATTTCGAACCCTGACACTTGTAACCAATCGCATCGCCCTTCTTTTTCGTGGATTTCCCAATCGAAAAAAATGCTTCCCACGGAGTTATCCCATTTATCTTTTTTTCAGTACTAAGCCCCTCCCCATCATCGAAAAATATAAATCCATTTGTATCTTGCAAGGCGGCATAGAATAAATTCTTCGCGTTTGCGTCATAAGAATTGGAGATAAGCTCCCGTATGACTTCGCATGGATCATTTCTATTTACCGACAATTCCCCGAGAACATGCTTAAATTCAATCGATGGCTTCACTTTTTATCCATTTATAACAATAAACTTTGGCCAACTGCCCATAGGGCTACGCGCAATCCAATCTCCGCCCATTCGAAACGAATCACATTGCCGCTCTCGCACCCCTCCTATTTGAAATTTTACTGAAAGTACACTTTACTGCCAGCGCATCTAGCATCGCAAGGGCCACAGCGGGAAACTCCCAAAATATCCTGGCCGAGATTCCCCAGTTAAACTTATAGCGATTCTCAAGGAATGACAGCGACCTCCCCATCATCCGAACTCATGAACAACACATCCTGTCTGTCCGTCATCCCGTCGTCAGGAACAACACTCTGCATGTTACCCCGCCTGCGCAAAAGCCTTCCCCCTCACCGTGGCAATGACGACGAGCTATGCCATCTCTGCTCCAACCTTTACCCTCGAAATGTGTTTCCTTTGACAAGCGTCTCCGAGTCCCGAATCGACATATAAAAAACGGCTGCCGTGCCCCCACGGCAGCCGTCCTCAGAAACGCCAATCCCGAACCTCAAGTCAGCCCTTACTCATCCACCTTAAAAGCCGAAACCAGCCTCGTCAATTCCGCCGCCTGCTGCCTCAAACTCTCCGCCGCAGCCGCACTTTCCTCGACCAGCGCAGCATTCTGCTGCGTCATCTGATCGAGCGACTGCACCGCATCCCCGATCTGATCGATCCCGGCACTCTGCTCCAGGCTAGCCTCTGCAATCTCGCTCATCATCGCGCTAACGCCTTGAACCTGCGAAACAACATCGCTCATCACCTTCCCCGCCTCACTAACGAGCCGCGACCCGGCACCCACCGTCCCCGCGCTATGCTCGATCAGCGACTTAATCTCCTTCGCCGCCTGCGCACTGCGCTGCGCCAGATTCCGCACCTCCGAAGCCACAACAGCAAACCCACGCCCCTGCTCCCCCGCCCGCGCCGCCTCCACTGCAGCATTCAACGCCAGAATATTCGTCTGAAACGAGATACTGTCGATCATCACGATGATCTCGGAAATCCTTTGCGAAGCGTCACTGATCTGCTCCATCGTCGTCACGACCTCGCCCACCACCTGCCCGCCGCGCGCCGCCGTATCCGCCGCGCCGTTGATCATCTTCGCGGCCGTCGTCGCCGTCTCGGTGTTGTTACGCACCACGGCCGTGATCTCTTCCATCGACGAAGCCGTCCGCTCCAGGTTGCTCGACTGCCCTTCGGTGCGCTCGCTCAAATCCGCATTCCCCGAAGCAATCTGCGCCGACCCGGTCGCAATCGAAGCCGAAGCCGCCCGAATCCGATGAACGAGCGTCGACAGCGACGACACGAACCGGTTGAACGCCTCCGACAACTGTCCGATCTCGTCCTCGCTCTCGACAGTCATCCGGCGTGTCAAATCACCCTGACCGCTGGCGATCTCCGACAACAGCGTAGCCGCACGTCTGATCGGCGCAGCAATCGCGCGCCCCACCAGCCAGATTACGAGCAGCGCAACCCCGAGGCCCACCACCGCCGCGACTAGCGCCGCGCTGCGAATCGCGCGCGTCACCGGCCCGAGCAGTTCGGCCTGCGGCACCTGAACGACCACATACGCATTCAACTCTGGAATGAACGACGTCGCGATGAAGCGCGCGCCGCCATCTCCCTCGTAGCTGAGGTACGCATACGGCTTGCCCGCAAGCAACGTGGACGACGCATCGCCCGGCAGCCCCGGTTCATCTTTGAGGAAATGCTTGCCATCGATCAGCGACGTATCGCGATGCATCATGATCGCGCCGTCGGGCCGCACGAGATACGCGAACCCGGTCTCGCCGATCCGGTAAGCCGAGATGCCCTTCGCGAGCGCATCGACGGACAGGCTCATGCACGCCGCGCCGATCGGCACGCCGTCGAGTTCCACGCGGCTGTTGATGAACATCATGTAGCCGCCGACGGTCACCTCGCGATCCATGTTCACGTCGTACGCCTTGCCCGACGACAGGAAGCTGGTCAGCCACTGATCCTTGTCGGTCACCTTCCGCTGCAGGCCGGCTTCGTTGTAGTAGTTGCCGCTCTTCACCGACACCCACTGCACGGACGCGGCCTTCTGCTCGTCCTTCACGTTCTTCGCGAGCTGAATCCAGTTGCGCGTGCCGGCGTCGGGTTCGCCATCGGCTTCCCATTGCAGCAGGAACGCATCGCGCGCCAGAATGCGCGACGCGGCGATCGGGCCGGCCATCTGGCGCTGCACGTCGGCGCGGATGCCGTTGACGGCGGTCGGCAACTCTTCGCGGACGACGCGATCGCGCACCGCGTTGCCGATCAGGCGAACGCTGAGCCCGCTCGAAATCGCGACGAACACGAGCAGGCAACTCGTCATGCTGAGAATCAGCTTGTTCTGAATGGAAAGCTTGCGCCAGAAATGCATGGGGAACCCTCGATAACCGCTCAGTCTGAGCCAGATTGGGTTATCGGCAGGCAGGTGCAGAAACGCATCGCTGATTTCAGATAGCGATCATTCGAGATTCGTTATGTCGTTGACGGGCGGGCATATGCGGCCGCCTATATAGACGAAGGCAACGCAAATACGACGCGCTGATCAATACGCAACGAAGATCGTGACGCGCCGGTTTCGCGCCCTCGAAGCCGCATCATCCCCCGCAACAAGCGGTTGCGTATCCGCCCGCCCGATCGCCGCCAGCCGATGCGGCGCAACACCGCACTCGGTCAGATAGCGCACCACACTCCCCGCGCGCGCCGACGAAAGCTCCCAGTTCGATTCATACTTCGCGTTCGCGATCGGCACGCTGTCGGTGTGACCTTCGACGAGAATGTCGCCGGTTGCATGCGCGCTCAGTGCCTGCGCGATCTGGTTCAGCACCGGCGACGAATCGGGCAGCAAGCGCGCATCACCGACGTTGAACAGGATCTTCGCGTCGATACCGATCTCGACGCCGTGCGGCGCCTTCACCAGTGAAATGCGTCCATTCGACTTCAACGAATCGAGCAACGCGAGCCATGGTGGCGCATGAGCGGGCGTAGCAACATCGGTAGCATGAGAAGCACCACCGGCCTGCCGCGCAAGCGTCTGATACCTTGCATCGAGCGCGTTGTATTTCGCGAGCTGCAGCACATACAGCGCGAGAAACAGCACCATCAGCGTCGTGATGAGGTCCGCGTACGAGATCAGCCAGCGGCCGGACTGCGCGCCTTCGAGTTCGTCATCGTCGCGATCGGCAGCGGATGCGCCATCGGTTCTAGCAGTCATGCTGTCGTGAATCCGGGTTCGTCATACGGTACTGGTGCAGATACACGCAAGCACAAAGCGCACGAACATCACGCGAGCGAATCCGCCGCCCGCCCGCGCACATCGCCGGTCAACCGCGTCTCGATCGTATGCGGCGACTCCTTGCGCGAAATCGCGAGCAAGCCGTCGAGATAGAGCTTGCGGAATCGCATCTCGCTGTCGATCTGCGCGCGCAGCTTGCCGTACAGCGGCAGAAACACGAGGTTCGCAAACGCGAGCCCGTACAGCGTCGCGAGGAACGCGACCGCGATGCCCGGCCCGAGCTGAGCCGGTTCGAGAATATGGCTCGTCACCTGCACGAGCCCGAGCACCGAGCCGAGAATGCCGAAGGTCGGCGCATAGCCGCCGGCCTGTTGCCACACGCGCACGGCCGCGAGGCGGCTGCGTTCGTACGCGTCGAGTTCGCGCTGCAACGCATCCTCGAGCACCGCGGTCGACACGCCGTTCGCCAGTAGTTCGAGCCCGCGTCGCGCGAACGGATGAATCCCGCTCACGTCCATCGATTCGAACGCGAGCAGCCCGTCGAGCTTTGCGCGGTCGCCCCATTCGAGCAGGTCGGACAGGTTCTTGCGATCGACCTCGCGTGCGCGCACGAATGCGAGCCGCAACTGCTCCACCGCGTCGAAGAAGCGCGCCCACGTGTTCTGGATCATCACCGCGCCGAGCGTGCCGCCGAGCACGATCACGAGCGCCTCGAACTGGAACAGCATCGAGAAGTGTCCGCCTTCCAGCGCGAACCCGAACACGATCGCCGCGCCGCCCAGCACCACACCGACCAGAGTCAAGAGATCCATACGCGCCCCGTATCAAGCGTCCGACGACGAAGTCGACGCGACGGACGCCGCACTCGTCACCGGCGCCTTCGCAGCGCGGACGGCCTCCAGCACGCGCTGCTCGATCTCGTCGATCTCGACCGGATCGAGCTTGAGTTCGCGGCGCATCACCCACGACACCTCGTTGCGTCGTGCCTCGGTCATCACGGAAAACAGCTTGTCAGCCACCGCGCGATCGTCGAGGTTCGCGATCAACTTCGCGAGATCGTAGGTATCGAACGCGCTGATCACGTCGAACAGCGTGCGCGGGTCGATCCACACGAGATCTTCGAGCGCGCGCACGTCGCCGCCGCGGCGCGCGTTGCGGCGCGAGAAATACGCGACGCCCTTTTGTTCGACGTAGCTGAGCACCTTCGATTTGCGAAACGCGAACACTTCTTCCGCGATCTCGCCGTTCGACAGCTTGTTGAGCAGCAGCGTTTTGTCGACGCCGATCAGCGATTCGAGATCGGCCAGTTCGATGAGTTCGAGTTCGCTGTTGATCGACAGGTCGAGATCGTGATCGGCGACCTGCTGCGCGCGGTCGATCACACGTGCGGCGTCGAACGTGACGACCTGGCGCGCATCCGACGATGCCGCATAGTCGGCCGCGCCGCCACCGTCGGCCTGCGCGGCTTCGATCGTGACGAGGTTGAGCTTCTCCATGCGCCGCAGCATCGCAAGCACGTGCGGCCTCGAATGGCCGGCGATCGCGCGGCATTTGCGGATCACGTCGGCGAGCGGCACGGACGTCTCGGCCGCATGCGCCTGCATCGGCCGGCGCGCCCACGTGTCGCCGGCTTCGCGCGCGTCGGCGCCGGCCATCAGCGACAGCACGTGTGCATACGACAGCACGCCCGGCATGAAATCCGCATGGGTGTAGGTCGCAAGCTGGTCGTCCTTGCGCTTCACACGGCGAATCATCGTGCGCACGATATGGCGCAGCAGCGCGGACACACGCTCGATCTCTTCATCGAGCATGCCGGCGGGCACGACCGTGAGCTGACAGAACGAAAGCGCCTTCGCGGTATGCGCGCGCGGTTCGGCGGCGAGCAGCGCCGATTCGCCGAAGAACTCGCCGCGGCCGAGCGTCGCGACGATCACGCGCTTGTCGTCGCAGCGCGTGGACAGTTCGACCTTGCCGTCGGTAATCAGGAAGATGACGGGCTCGCCCGCGAAGCCCTCCGAGTAAATGATTTCTCCGGGCGCCGCGGTACGCGTCCACGATTGCTGACGATTCAAGTCGATTCCCCTGCTGCGCTGGTTGTTGCGGACTGCGCGTCGCAAGTCTGAAGCGTGCGATCGCGAGTCGTCCCCGTGACTCGTTTACGTCATCGGGCGCAACATCCTTTAGGGAATTCGTCCTCGTTCCGAACCGAAATCAAGGGAAAACGTTTGCGGATCGCGCAGGCGCATCGATCGTTCGTTTCGCCCACCGCGCGTGTAGCGAAATTGAAAGCCCGCCGCCGCCCGCGTCGGGTCAGAACTCCATGTCGAGTTCGTCGATGTCTTCGTGCTCGGCCTTCGCCGCGTCGATCCACTCGGCGACGAACGGATGCGCGAGCACGCGCATGCAGTACTCGGCGACGTCCGGTTCGAGCTTCACGTCGTAGGTCAGGAAGCGCGTGACGACCGGCGCATACATCGCGTCGGCGATGCCGATTTGCGCACCGAACAGCCAGGGGCCGCCGTACTCGGCCAAGCACTCGCGCCAGATCGTCACGATCCGCTCGATGTCGTGCTGCGCGCGCGACCAGATCCGGAAGCCGGGGAAATGCCCGCGCAGGTTCATCGGCAGCGCGGATCGCAACGCGCTGAAGCCGGAATGCATCTCGCCGCAGATCGACCGGCAATGCGCGCGTGCATGCCGGTCGTCGGGCAGCAGCCGCGCCTGCGGCCGGATCTCGTTCAGGTATTCGGCGATCGCGAGCGTGTCCCACACCGCATTGCCGTCGTGCGTCAGGCACGGCACGAGGATCGACGGCGACAGCAGCAGCAGCTCCGCGCGCGACGTGGCGTCGATCGGGACGCTGATCGTCTCGAACGCGAGCCCGCTCAGCTTCGCGAGCAGCCAGCCGCGCATCGACCACGACGAGTAATTGCGGCTGCTGATGGTCAGCGTCGTCCGTGCGTTGGATTCCATGTCGCTCCCCTGCTGAATGTCGTTCGTGCCCCTGCACCGTAAACGGACGCACCGCATGACCGGCCGCACCACGTCTGTGCGGTCCGTTCGCCGAACCGGCGCAACGTCGCACGGCATCGCGGCACGTGTCGCACGCCCGGCCGGCAAGGCAGCGCGTGACCTTCCCCTCCGTCATCACGTCCCGCGCGTGCCGCCGCGCTCCCGAACCGCTGCAACGCGCGTGCCAGCGTCACGCTGGCATACGGCTTGCCTCGTTCCCTGTAATGCGGCGTCACGAGC
The DNA here is from genome assembly GCF_001523445.1 of Burkholderia sp. ABCPW 11. Lineage (NCBI taxonomy): Bacteria > Pseudomonadati > Pseudomonadota > Betaproteobacteria > Burkholderiales > Burkholderiaceae > Burkholderia > Burkholderia sp. ABCPW 11. The sequence goes on from NZ_LOVM01000073.1 coordinate 8,500, forward strand.
GACGGTCATGAACCTGCTTGCCTATCCGTTTTATCAATGGTCTGCGGAATGCCTACGCCCGGCGCGTGCATGGGCCGCCGCCACGCGCGCGACGATGTCGCTGTGGCCGCCGGCGACGTCGACACCGACGGGCCGCATGGTCGACGCATTGTGCGAGCTGCTCGAATGCTGCGCGTTCTCGCACCGGCGTCCGCCGTTCGGGATCGCGTCGGTCGTCGTCGATGGCGAAACGGTGCCGATCGTCGAGGAAGCGGCGACAACGACGCCGTTCGCGACGCTGCTGCATTTCCGCAAGGCTCGGCCGGTCGCGCGCCAGCCGCGCGTGCTGATCGTCGCGCCGATGTCCGGGCACTTCGCGACGCTGCTGCGCGGCACGGTGCGCACGATGCTGGCCGACCACGACGTGTACATCACCGACTGGCACAACCCGCGCGACATCCCGCTGGCGGCCGGGCGCTTCGGTTTCGACGAGTACGTCATGCACGTCATCGACTTCATCCGCCACATCGGCCCGGACGCGCACGTGCTGGCGATCTGCCAGCCGACCGTCGCGTCGCTGGCGGCCGTCGCGCTGATGGCGGCCGGCGGCGATCCCGCGCAACCGGCGAGCCTGACGCTGATGGCCGGCCCGATCGACTGCCGCGTGAATCCGACGAAGGTCAACGCGCTCGCGACGAGCCGGCCGATCGAATGGTTCGCGCGCAACCTGATCAGCGTGGTACCGGCGGGTTTCGTCGGCGCGCAGCGGTGCGTGTATCCGGGCTTCGTGCAGGTCGGCGCGTTCATGTCGATGAACCCGGACCGGCATGCGGCGTCGTTCGCCGATCTGTACTACGAACGCGCGAAAGGCGACCCCGCGAAAGCCGATACGTTGCGGCACTTCTACGACGAATACTTCGCGACGGCCGATCTCACCGCGGAGTTCTATCTGGAAACGGTCGAGAAGGTATTCCAGCAGTACGCGCTCGCGCGCGGCGAGCTGTCGGTGGGCGACACGCTCGTCGAACCGGCGGCGATTCATCGCACCGCGCTGTTGACGATCGAAGGCGAAAAGGACGATATCTGCGCCGTGGGCCAGACGGTGGCGGCACAGGAACTGTGTTCGGGGTTGCCGTCGTACCTGAAGACGCACCATGTACAGACGGGCGTGGGGCACTACGGCGTGTTCAACGGCAGCCGGTGGGAAACGCAGATCTATCCGATCGTACGGGCGACGATCCACGACAACGAGCCGTACGATCGCACCGCGGATGCGCAGCGCGACACGAGCGGCGCGCACTACGTCACGCTGCGCGCGTTGCTCGATGCACGTGCATCCGGAGCCGACGCGGCGGCCGAAACGCAATCGGATCACGCGCACTGAACGCGGTTGGCGCCACAGTGAATCGCCCCGCCGGAGCGGCGGGGCGATGGTTGCTGCAGCATTCGGACGGCGCACGAGCGAAACCGTTCGCGCGCCGGGCTCGCTCGTTACGAGCAAGCCTTGCCGTGCGACGCGTGGTAGCCCTTCGCCTTCGCGTCGGCTTCCGACATGTAGCTGCCGTGCTTCGTCTTGCCGTAGTACTTGTCGGTCGAGCAGTGATAGACCTTCGTGCTGTCGTTCACCCACACCTTGCCGGCGCCGCCGCCCGGCGCCGCAGCCGTCGTGGCCGCGCTCTTCGCCGGTGCTGCGCCCGATGCCGGCGCAGCGGAGGCCGCCGTTGCCGGCGCCGCAGCCGGTGCGCTCGCCGCGGCAGCGGCCGATGCGCCGTACCACGCCTTCACGCCCTTGTGGCCCGCGCATGCGCCCTTCTTCGATGCGCCCGAGTAGAACGAGCCGTCCTTGCACAGACCGGTCGTACCGGCCGGCGCGCTGGCCGGAACCTGCGCGAACGCACCGATCGACACACCCATGCCGGCGACCAGCGCGGCGATCAACATCGTTTTTTTCATGGTCCTCTCCTGATTTGCCTGAATGACGAAAGCGTCCGGGGCATTCCCGGGAACAGCGACGGTTACCGCACCCAGCGACACACGCGATGGTGGTGATGATCGAAATGGCACACGCGGTGCGAATGCGCTTCGGCCAGGGCCGGCGCGAGCACGGCGCAAGCCAGTGCGGTGGCGGTCAGGATCTTCGCGATGCGGTTCATGGTGACACTCTCCCGGATAGGTCAGCCGGTGGTCCGGCCGTACCTCCTTAACGCCGGGCGTCGACACGCCGTGCACCGCACCTGCGTGCAATTGACGATCTTTGACATCGCATCGCCTGTCGACGCTCGAAGCTGACGAACGTCTTTCTTTTCTTTCTGGTTCTTCAGCTTCTCGATCGTTTGGAATTCGAAGGAATGTGTCGAAGCGGAAAGCAGTTTCCGAAGGTCAGCGCGACAGTAAAAACCGCCTGAATGCAGGCGGTCCGTCGAAAACGCACACCCAACCGGAAAGCTACGCACCGACCTCGCCCCACGGCGTCGGCTCCGGCACCGCGCACGGGCCGTCGACGTCGATCGATTTGAAGTCGGCAGGCCCGACAATCTCCAGGTACTCCATGTCAGGCGAGTAATCGAACAGGTAGTGGACGATCCCCGGCGCCTGGTGCACGCAGTCGCCGGCCGCCACCAGCGTTTCCTGTTCGCCGTACATGAAGCGCGCCCAGCCCTTCAGCATGATCACGATATGGAATTCGGCCTCGTGACGGTGCCATCCGGTGCCCGCCGTCGGTGCATGATTGGCCCTGACGAGTTGCGCGACGACCTTGCCGTTCGTCGCGGCGGCGATGCCGAGATCGCGGTACAGGAAGAAGTCGCGCAAGCCCTCGCCTCGATAGGCGGTGTCCTGCGGCTTCACGTGGGAAAAAGCGGTGGTGGTCGGCGTGCTCATCGCGGTGCTCCTTCATCGAAAGGATGACGCGAGACAAGCATTTAGCGTTCCAGTTTGCGGCGGCACGAAACCGGGCGCGTCACCGCTTGCGCCGCTTGCCGGTCAGCAGCGTCTGCGCGATCACCGCGAGCAGCAGGAACGCACCGCTCGCGAGGTTCTGATAGTACGGGCTCAACGTGCCGACCTGGTTGATCACGTTCTCGATCACGCCGAGCAGCAGCACGCCCGCGAGCGGACCGAACAGCGTGCCGACGCCACCCGTCAGCAGCACGCCGCCGATCACCGCGGCCGCGATCGATTGCAGCTCGTAGCTGTTGCCGGCGCCCGGCAACCCCGAATCAAGCCGCGACGCAAGCAGCGCACCGGCCAGCCCCGCCAGCGCGCCGCTCAACCCGTACGTGACGACCTTGAGCCCTTCGACGTTCACGCCGAGCATGCGCGCCGCCTCCTCGTTGCCGCCGATCGCGAACACGCCCGCGCCGTAGCGCGTGTGATTCAGCACGAACGCGGCGACGAGATACGCGACGAGCACGATCCACACGAGATTGCCGATGCCGAACAGCGAGCCGTTCGCGATCGTCGCGAAGAAGCCGGGGTTCGCGATCAGCATGTCCTGGCTCGCGAGCACGAGCGACAGCCCTTTCAACCCGAGCAACGCGGCGAGCGTGACGATGAACGGCGCCATCCGCGCGCGTGCGATCAGCCAGCCGTTCACGAGCCCGACGATCAGGCCGACGCCAACGGGCGCGGCCAGCGCGGCGCCCCAGCCATATGGCGCCGCATACGCGGCGATCACGGTGCCGAGCCCGACGAGCGAGCCGACCGACAGGTCGAACCCGCCGAGGATGATCACGAAGCTCTGCCCGATCGTGATCAGCGCGACGAACGCGGCGGCCGCGACGATGTCGAGCAGGTTCGGCGCGCTCAGGAAGTGCGGAAACACGCGGCCGGCGATCAGGCACACGAGCACGAGGATCGCGATCGCGCCGCGCGCCTGCACGAGCCGGACGAACTGCGCGCGGCGCGCACGGCCGGCATCGTGCGCGGTGGACGGGGAGATCGGCGCGGTCGACATGTCAGGCTCCCGAGCGTTGCAGGTACAACGCGCCGAGGATGAACGCGGCCTTCAGAATCTGCGCATACGTGTAGCTGATGTTGTTCATGATGAAGCTGGCATCGAGCAGTTGCAGCAGCAGTACGCCGAACACGGTGCCGACGATCGACACGCGCCCGCCGGACAGCGGCGTGCCGCCGATCACCGATGCGGCGATCGCATCGAGTTCGAAGTTCACGCCGACATAGTTCGGATCGCCCGCGCCGAGCCGCGCGGTGGCAAAGAGGCCGGCCAGCCCGGCCAATGCACCGCTTGCCGCATAGACGGCCAGCAGCGTGCGCCGCACGGGCACGCCGGCGAGATGCGCGGCATCGCGGCTCGCGCCGACGAGTATCGTGTAGCGCCCGAAGGTCGTGTTGCGCACGACGAAGAACACGATCGCCGCGCACGCGAGCGCGATCAGCATCACGACAGGCAGCCCGAACAACGTACCGATGCCGACGAAATCGAACGCATCGGACGGCGGCAGGCTCACGCGCGAGCCGCCGAGCAACGCCTGCGCCAGCCCGCGCGCGGCGACCAGCAATGCCAGCCCGGAAATCAGCGGATCGATGCCGAGCCGCGCGACGAGCCCGCCGTTGAACAGGCCGGCCGCGAGGCCGATCGCAATCGCCGCCGCGAACGCCGCGCCGGTGCCGTACGGCAAACATATGGCGATGATCGCGCTGGAGAGCGCCATCACCGAGCCGACCGACAGGTCGATCCCGCGCGTGGCGATCGCGAGGTTCTGCCCGAGTGCGATCAGCACGATCGGCGCGGCCTGGAACAGCAGACTGCGCGCGGCGAGCGGATTCGAGAACCCGGGCGTGACGATCAGGTTGAAGGTGGCGAGCGCGACGAACGCGAGATACACGCTGTGCTCGCGCGCCTGCGCGAACAGCGAGCGGCGCGACGTGCGGCGGGCCTGGTCCGGTTCGCTCATCAGGTTGGCAAGATTCACGCTTTCCTCATCCTCGGGTCGATGTGCGGTGCGTTACGTCTGGTTCGCGAGCAACGCGGTCACGTCGTCGGGGCTCGCGCCGCGCGTCGGCAGTTCGCCGCTCGTCGCCCCTTCGTGCAGGATCACGAGCCGGTCGGCCAGCTCGAGCAGCTCTTCCATCTCAGACGACGTCGCGACGACCGCGAGCCCGTCGTCGGCGAGCCGTTTGACGAGATCGTGCACTTCCGCCTTCGCGCCGACGTCGATGCCGCGCGTCGGATCGTCGAGCAGCAGCACCGACGGCTCGGTCGACAGGCAGCGCGCGATCAGCGCCTTCTGCTGGTTGCCGCCGGACAGCGTCGAGATCGGCGCGCCCGCATGCGACGTCTTGATGCCCAGCTCGCGGATGTAGCGCTCGACGAGCGCCTCCTGCTTGCGCACGGAAATGAAGCCGAAGCGGGCGATGCGCGGCAGCACGCACACGACGATGTTCTCGCGCACCGACAGCTTCGAGAAAATCCCTTCCGAGCGGCGATCCTCGGACAGGAACGCGAGCCCCGCGCGAATCGCCCGCGCCGGGTCGGCACCGTCGAGCGCGCGGCCGCCGACGCGCACCGCGCCGCCGTCCGGCTGCTGCGCGCCGAACACGGCCTTGAACGTCTCGGTGCGGCCCGCGCCGAGCAAACCCGCGAGCCCGACGATCTCCTTCGGCGCGACGCGGAACGACACGTCGCGCAGGCGCGTGCCCCAGCGCAGCCCGTCGACGGCGAGCGCCGGCTCGCGCGTCGTATCGGCGGCAGCCGCCTCCGCCTGTTCGCGCGGGCCGTGCGCGCCGACTTCGCGGCCGAGCATCGCCGAAATCAGCGCCATGCGCGGCAGCCGGTCGGGCGACTCGCTGCGCACCACCGCGCCGTCGCGCAGCACGGTGAGCCGGTCGCACATCCGGTAGCACTCGGACAGACGATGGCTGACCAGCACGATCGCGATGCCGGTTGCACGCAACTGCTCGACGACGCCGAACAGCACCTCGACTTCCGCGCCGCTCAACGCGGAGGTCGGCTCGTCGAGAATCAGCACGCGCGCGCCGAGCGACACGCCGCGCGCGATCGACACCATCTGCTGCTGGCCGAGCCCGAGCGACCCGACCTTGTCGGCCGGGTCGACGTCGAGCCCGTAACGCTCGACGATCTCGCGGGTGCGCGCCCGCATCTCGCGGCGGTCGATCCACGGGCCGAAGCGGCGCGGCTCGTGGCCGAGGAAGATGTTCTCGGCCACGCTGCGCTCGGGAATCAGGTTGATTTCCTGGTAGACCGCGCAGATGCCCGCGCGCTGCGCGGCACGCGGGCTGTCGAACGACACGTGCACGCCATCGACACGGATCTCGCCCGCATCGGGCTGGTGAAAGCCGGTGAGGATCTTGATCAGCGTCGACTTGCCGGCGCCGTTCTCGCCCATCAGCCCGTGCACCTCGCCCGCGCGCAGCGACAGCGACACGCCGGTCAGCGCGCGCACGACGCCGAACGTCTTGCCGACGCCGCGCGTCTCGAGCACGACGGGTTTGCCGTCGGCGCCGGTGCCGGCGTCGGGTCCGGCGGGAAGCGTTGCGTCCATCGCGCGCCTCGCGTTCGCGGTTGAGCGGTTGAGCCGTTGCCGATCGTTTGCCGGCCGATCAGTAGACGAGGTTCGCTTCGAGCGAATGCTTCGCGTTCGCCTTGTCGTACAGCGCGTCCTCCATGATCTGCTTCTGCGCGACCGGCTTGCCGGCGAACCATGCTTCGAGCGACTTGAATGCGAGCGGCCCGAAGCGCGGATTCGTCTCGACGCTCGCGGCGGCCGAGCCGTTCGCGATCGCGGTGACGAAATCCTTGGTGCCGTCGATCGACACGACCGTCACGCCGCGCTGCTTGCCGGCCTGCCGCAACGCGGTCATCGCGCCGAGCGCCATCGTGTCGGCCTGCGCGTAGACGGCGTTCACGTCCGGATGCGCGAGGAGCACCTGCTCCATCACCTTCTGCGCTTCGGTGGCCGACCAGTTCGCGGTCTGCGACGCGACGATCTTCATGTTCGGGAATTTCTTCAGGCCGTCGGCGAAGCCGTCGGTGCGCTGGCTCTCGACGGTATTGCCGTAGCCGCCCTGGATCTCGGCGATCGTGGCCTTGCCGCCCGTCGCATCGGCGAGCGCCTGCGCGGCGCGCTGCCCTTGCCGGAAGAAGTCGGAACCGAGGAACGTGATGAAATCCTGGCACGGCGTGCCGGCCGTCTGGCGGTCGATCGTCACGACCGGGATGCCCTTCGCGCGCGCCTGCGCGAGCGCGGGCTGCAGGCCGGTCGAATCGTTCGGCGCGACGATTAGCGCCTGCGCGCCCTGGTTGATCATGCTTTCGATATCGGCGACCTGCTTCGCCTGGTTCGCGTTCGCATTCGTATACAGCAGCCGCTTGACGCCCGCCGCCTTCGCAGCGGCGCGCACCGACGCGGTTTCGGTCGCGCGGAACGGATTCTGTTCGTTCTCCGATTGCGAGAAGCCGACCACGAGATCGGTCAGCTTCACGCTGCCCGGCTTCGGATTCGTGCAGGTCTGCGCGGAGCTGGCGCCGACCTTCTGCGCATTGTCCTGCGCATGCGCGATCGCGACGCATCCGAGCGTCACCCCCATCGTCACCACGATACGTTGCAGCTTTGCACGGCTCGGCATCATCGTCTCCAAGTGTTGTGATGTCGTGATCGGCCCGCGCCCCGTGGCACACCTGCGGCAGCGGCATCACGAATTAATATTATTACTCGATATTATCGCCTGCCCGACTCGGGATAATCCCGTACCGCCGAACCCGTCAGGCGGGGCCCGGCGTCCACCGCAACGTCGCCTGCAGCGACTCGCCCGGCGCCAGCACGCAGCCGCCGACGAGCGACGCGGGTTCCGCCGCATTGAAGCTGTCCGTCGTGTTCGTGACGGGCTCGACGCACAGCGCGTCGGCGCCCGACGGGGCGTACACGACGAGCTGATCGAACGGCCGCTCGGCCTGCAGCACGATCTGCCGGCCGCGCTCCGGCCAGATCACCGCGGCCTCGCGACGCCAGCCGACGAAATTGTTGTCGAGCTCGAATGCATCGACCGGCATCCCGTTGCACAGCGCGGCGACGGCCGGATGATCGCCGACGTGGGTGGGCAGCACGTCGGCGTCGGCGTGCCACATCGCGTCGACGTGTGCCTTCACGACGGTGTGCGGCGTGCGCAGGTAATACGGGTGATGGCCCATGCCGAACGGCATCGGCTGCGCGCCGAGGTTGCGCGCGGACAGTGTGATCGACAGCACGGGGCCGTCCAGCCGGATCGACTGGCGCGCCTCGTAATGGAACGGCCAGTCGCCTGCGCGGCCCGCGTCGGGGCGGTGTTCGAAGCGCAGGTCGACCTGCGTGTCGTCACGCCGCTCGACCTGCCACGGACGCAGCCAGCCGTGCCCGTGCAGCGCATGGCGATACGCGTCGTCCGGGCCGGACAGGTCGATCGTACGGCCGCCGAATTCGAACTTCGCGTCGCGGATGCGGTTGCAGTAAGGAAACAGCGGAAAGCTCGCGAAGCGCAGCGGATCGCCGCTCGCGAGCGCCGCGTCGGTGGTCGGGCGGAACCAGTGCTGCGGGCCGTCCGGCGCTTCGTCGTAGTACGCGGCGATCGATCCGCCGGCCTGCGGCGCGACGCGTACGCGGGTCGACCCGCTGGCGAGTTCGATCAGGTCGGTGTGGCGGGGCATTCCCATCGGCATCGATCATCCCGGGATGAAGCTGACGACCCCGCCGGCCGGCGTGCAGCATTCGGCCGCGGGCATGTGCGGCCAAGGATGGCACGGCGCCGCCCGCGTGGTCAATAATATTTGTTGATATTATTATCCGGACATCCACGCATCCGGCGCAACCCGCGTAAAGCTTGATTGCCGGCCCGAATGGCCGATGTTACCGTCGTGTCGAATTGATCCGACCCGCTGTTCCTCAACGATTTCATTTGCCCATCCTGCCGAGGCCGGACCGCGCTCCTACCGTGAAACGCTCTACTCAACGTCGCCCCACGATGACCGACATCGCCAAGCTTGCCGGCGTGTCGCAATCCACCGTCTCCCTCGTGCTGAACAACGCGGCGGGCACGAAATTCTCGGACGCCACGCGCGAAAAAGTGCTGAAGATCGCGCACGAGCTCGGCTACCGCTTCCTGCCGCGCGAAGTGACGATGACGCACAGCGGCGAGCGCGACCTGATCGTCTATCTCGCCGACGAAATCTCGACGAGCCCGCACCCGGTCGTCAACATCGACGGCGCGCGCGACGCGGCCTACGCGAACGGCAAGCTGCTCGCCGTGTACTCGACCCACGGCAACGTCGACATCGAGCGCCAGGTGCTCGAATCGGTGCTCGCGATGCCGAACCTGCTCGGCGTCGTCTACGCGACCGTCTACACGCGCAAGGTCGCGCCGCCGGCCGAACTGCTGCGCGTGCCTGCCGTGCTGCTCAACTGTTACACGACCGACAGCGGGCTGTCGTCGATCGTGCCGGCCGAAGTCGCGGGCGGCCATGCGGCGACCGAATACCTGCTGCGCGCGGGCCACCGGCGCATCGGCTACGTCAACGGCGAACCGTGGCAGGACGCCGCGAAGGATCGCCTGAAAGGCTATCGCACCGCGCTCGCCACGGCCGACATCCCGTTCGCGCCGGAACTCGTGCGCGACGGCGACTGGGGCTCCGACACCGGCTTCGAGCAAACGCTGTCGTTGCTGCGCGAGCCGCACCCGCCCACCGCGATCTTCTGCGCGAACGACCTGATGGCGATCGGCGCGATCGAGGCCGTCAAGCATCTCGGGATGCGCGTGCCCGACGACATTTCGGTGCTCGGCTACGACGACCAGGAAATCGCACGGCACACGCACCCGCCGCTGTCGACGATCGTCTTGCCGAACTACGAACTGGGCCGCTGGGCGGTCGAGATCCTGCTGCAGGAAGAACAGAACCGTGCGGTCGGGATGCCCGTGCGCCGCCGCGCGATCAAGCTGGACGGGCCGCTGGTCGAGCGCGGGTCGGTGCGGACCGTCGAGACGGCCGCGCAATCGGCGAGCGCGTAAGCGCGTCCCAGCCTCCTTCCTTCCGAACACCACACGACGCGGTGCGGCGCATTCGCCGCCCGAGCGTGTTCGCGCGGCCGTCGCCCCCTTCTGCTCGCCCTCGTTGCCGGACATTCGAGGGTAAACACCATCACTAAATTATTAGTAATATTTTCCAGGCATTTCTATACTTGCACCGGCATCGGGCAGAACCCCGAGCCACGACACAGCAACACGACGAGACGGTGACCGGAAGCGACTGCGCGCGAACCCGCCGCGCAGCCCGCTCCGTGCCGTCCGCACATCACACGCACACCGTGCCGCGACGCTCGCCGTCCGGGCACCGCTTCATCCGCATCGAGTCACCAGTCGTCCGCTTCTCCCCATTGATCCGGAGTCCAGAATGACTATCACGTCTCGTCTCAAGCCCGCCGCGCTCGCGGTCGTCGTATTGCTCGCCTCGTGCGGCGGCGATGATTCGTCCGCCCCGTCGGCATCGGCGCTCGCCGCGCGTGCGTCCGCCGATGCCGCAGCCAGCGACAGTGCCGCCACGGCCAACGCCGCCGCATCCGGCGATTTCATGAACATGGGGCACGGCGGCCCGTCGCATTTCCCGAACCAGCTCGTCACGCTCGGCCTGCCGGGGCCCACGCCCGCGCTGCGCGTGTCGTCGCGCGGCGTGCCGCCGTATGCGCCGCCGGCGCCGCCCGTCGCGACCGACACGCAAACGCTGACGCTCGCCGATTTCGATACGTACGGGCCGGCCTGGACGAGCGGCGGCACGAACACGATCCGGATCGACGGCACGAGCACGGACGGCGCGAAGCTCGTCACCAACGCGCAGCATCAGGCGTACGGCCACGCGTCGTACGAAGCGGACGTGACGATCGGCGCGCCGGCGCCGGGCGCGAATACCGCCAATGCGGGCTTCATCGTGCACGTGACGAACCCGTCGGTCGGCACCGATGCACTGACGGGCTACTACATCGGGCTCGACGCGGTGCGCCACGTGGTGCAGGTCGGCCGCGAGCAGAACAACTGGACCGATTTCATCGACTACCCGGCGCCCGCGGTCGTGCCGGGCAGCACGCACCACCTGAAGGTCGTCACGCGCAACAACGCGATCGACGTGTTCGTCGACGGTACGCAGGTGATCAGCATCAACGACGCGACGAGCGGCCTGACGACCGCGCTGCGCGCGGGCGCGTTCGGGCTGCGCCGCTTCGGCGCGAGCGTCGCGTTCAGCAACGTGACCGTGAGCCGCTATCCGGACGTCGCGCCGAAAACGTACGATTTCTCGCGCGTGGTGGGTGCCGTGTACAACCCGTGGAATGCCGTCAACGCGATCGATTTCTGGCAAAACTACGATCCGGCGATCGTCGATCGCGAGCTCGACTACGCGCAGACCTACGGGATGAACACGATCACCGTGTACCTGCACTACCTGAACTGGGTCAACGACCGCGACGCGTTCCTCGCGAAATTCGACAGCCTGCTCGAGATCGCCGCGCGCCACGGGCTGAAGGTCGCGCCAATCTTCTACGACGATTGCTGGCACGTCGATCCCGCGTACGGCCCGCAGCCGGCGCCGATCTTCGGCGTGCACAACAGCCGCTGGGTGCAGTCGCCCGGGCAGTCGGTCGAGCAGCAGTATCTGCAGCCGATCGCGGCGGGCGCGTCGACCACGTACAAGCAGGACCTGCAGCACTACATCGCCGATTTCGTGTCCGCGCATCGCAACGACCCGCGCATCCTGTACTGGGAACCGATGAACGAGCCCGGCTGCAGCGGCAACGGCGCGCTGCAGCCGACGCGCGCGTGGATGATGAACGACGCGCGCATCGCGATCCTGAACGCGGGTGCGACGCAGCCGATCAATTCGCCGAACGTGCAGGAGCCGGAAGGCGATTACTTCTCCGACTTCCATGCGTTCCACCCGTACGCGATCAATGCGACGACGCCCGACTACTCGCTGCCGCCGAGCCTGCTCGACAGCCTGAACTCGGAAACGCTGCAGCGCGGCTGGCCGGGCGGCCAGGCAGGCCAGACGATGGCCGGCATCGCGTCCACCTACGGCGGCAAGACGGGCTTCCTGGTATGGGAGCTGATGATCGGCCGCACGAACACCCGTTTCCACTGGGGGCAGACTGCCTCCGCGCCCGCCACCGTCGAGCCGGCGACGCCGTTCCAGGGCACGCTCTACCCCGACGGCCACCCGTGGAGCACGGCCGAGGTGCAGGCGCTCGCCAGCGCGTTCAGCTCACGGCTGCGCGTGCTGAACGCGACGTACTACAACGACACGACCTTCACCACGCCGGTGTTCTCGTCGATCACGCCGCTGGTCGATTTCGACCTGAATACCGAACGCGGCACCGACTCGCCTGACGCGTCGAAGGGGATGAATGCGACGAACTATGCGATCCGCTGGACCGGTGCGCTCGACATTCCGAAGGCTGACAACTACACGTTCAGCGTGACGAGCGACAACGTCGCGCGCGTATGGATCGACGGCCGCCAGGTGATCGACAAGGAGCAGCCGGGGCTCGCGACCGCGAAGGGCCGCATCCACCTGTCGCCAAAGCGGAACGTGCCGATCCGCGTCGAGTACGTGCACGCGAGCGGGCCGGCCAGCATGCATCTGCAATGGTCGAGCCCGAGTGCGGGCCGCGACAATCTCGTGCGTGTCGCGCAGCGGCCGTTGACGGACGCGCTCGCGCAGCAGTAGGCATGACTCGTCAACGCCCGTGACGCCTTCGCGGCTTCACGGGCGTTGCGCGGCAACCCGCAGACTCGGCTTACTTCAGCCGCCCCGACAGAAACTGCCCGAGCCGCTCGCTCTTCGGATTGACGAGGATCTGCTGAGGATCGCCCTCTTCCTCGATCTTCCCCTGATGCAGGAAGATCACATGATTCGACACGTTGCGCGCGAATCCCATCTCGTGCGTGACGACGACCATCGTGCGGCCTTCCTCGGCGAGCTTCTGCATCACCTTCAGCACTTCGCCCACGAGTTCCGGATCGAGGGCCGACGTCGGCTCGTCGAACAGCATCACTTCCGGCTCCATCGCGAGTGCGCGCGCAATCGCGACACGCTGCTGCTGGCCGCCCGACAGGTGCGACGGATACATGCCTTCGACGCGCGGCGCGAGGCCGACCTTCTCCAGATACTTGCGCGCCCGCGCGATCGCCTCGTCACGGCCGACGCCGAGCACAGCCATCGGCGCTTCGATCACGTTCTCGAGCACCGTCATGTGCGCCCACAGGTTGAAGTGCTGGAACACCATCGCGAGTTTCGTGCGCATCCGCTGCAGTTGCTTCTGGTCGGCCACGCGCAACGAGCCGTTGCGATCGCGCGTGGTCTGGATCGGCTCGCTGCCGATCGTGATCTGCCCCGAGCACGGCTGCTCGAGGAAGTTGATGCAGCGCAGGAACGTGCTCTTGCCGGAGCCGCTCGAGCCGATGATGCTGATCACGTCGCCGGCCTTCGCCTTCATCGACACGCCCTTCAACACCTCGTTGTCGCCGAACTTCTTGTGCAGGTTGTCAACGGTAAGCTTGTACATGCTGGGTCCTTCGTTGCGGATCTTGTGAATGCATCAATGGCTGCGCGGCGCGAGGTACGCGAGCCAGCGCGTCTCGAGCTTGCGGAACGCCCAGATGAGCGCGAACACGACGACGGCGTACAGCACGGCCGCGATGCCGTAGGCCTGGAACGACATGTAGGTGGCCGAATTGACGTCGCGCGTGACCTTCAGGATGTCGGGCACGGTCGCGGTGAACGCGAGCGTCGTCGCGTGCAGCATCAGGATCACTTCGTTGCTGTAGCTCGGCAGCGAGCGGCGCAGCGCGGACGGCAGGATGATCCGCGTATACAGCTTGAAGCGCGACATCCCGTAGGCCATCCCGGCCTCGATCTCGCCGGCCGACGTCGCCTTGATCGCGCCCGCGAAGATCTCCGTCGCATATGCGCATTCGTTCAGCACGAACGCGAGCAGCGTGCAGTTCATCGCATTGCGGAAGAACGTGTCGAGCAGCACGTGGTCGTGCACCACCTGCAGGCTGTAGATGCCCGTGTAGCACATCAGCAGCTGCACGTAGAGCGGCGTGCCGCGGAACACGTACGTATAGAGCCATACGGGCCCCGAGATCCAGCGGTTCGACGACGCCCGCGCGATCGCGAGCGGCACGGCGAGCGCGAAACCGAACGCGATCGACACGACCAGCAGCCACAGCGTGATCGCGAGGCCGCTGAAGTGGTAGCCGTCGGAATAGAGATAGCTTTGCCAGTACTGGCCAACGAGTTCGATCACAGTGCGAGCCTCCGGACGCCGACGGAATAACGCTTCTCGAGGTGATGCAGCACGACGTTGGACACCGTCGTGATCGCGAGGTAGATCGCACCCGCGGCCAGCGTGAAGAAGAAGAAATCGAGCGTGCTCTTGCCGGCGTCCTGCGACGCCTTCACGACGTCGGCGAGGCCGATGATCGACACGAGTGCGGTGGCCTTCACGAGCACCTGCCAGTTGTTGCCGATGCCCGGCAGCGCGAAGCGCATCATCTGCGGGAACAGGATCCGGTAAAACACGCGCCAGCCGCTCATCCCGTACGCGAAGCCGGCTTCGAGCTGGCCGCGCGGCACCGCGAGGAACGCGCCGCGGAACGTCTCGGTGAAGTACGCGCCGTAGATGAAGCCGAGCGTCACGACGCCGGCCACGAACGGATCGATGTCGATCTGGTCCCAGCCGAGCAGGTCGGTCGCGTCGTTCAGCAGGATCTGGATCCCGTAGAACAGCAGCAGCATCAGCACGAGATCGGGCACCGCGCGGATCAGCGTCGTATAGAACGTGCCGACCGCCTTGAGCCCGCGGTTGGCCGACAGTTTCGCGGCCGCGCCCGCGAGGCCCAGTATCAGCGACGCGGCGAGCGACAGCACCGCGAGCTTCACGGTCTCGACCGTGCCGGCCCACAGCAGCGGGCCAAATCCTTGGAAGATCATATGAGGGATCCAGAACGATGTGGCTGGATTGTCGATAGCCATTAACCGTGCATCAAACGAGTTCTGCGCACGACGTGATGCGGTCTGCTCATCAAGCCGGATGCCTGCCGCGAAGGGTCGGGCATCCGGCAACGCAGGCGGCGCGCCGCACGCGACGCGCGCCGCCTGGGCGGTCAGCCGCCGTAGACGTCGAACGCGAAGTACTTCTTCTCGAGCTTCTTGTACGTGCCGTCCTTGATGATGTCGGCGATCGCGCGATCGATCTTCGCCTTCAGATCGGCGTCGTCCTTGCGCAGGCCGATGCCCGCGCCGTTGCCGAGCGTCTTCGGATCGTCGAGATCCTTGCCGGCGAAGTCGAAGTTCGCGCCGCGCGGCGTCTTCAGGAAGCCGATGTCGGCCTGCACCGCGTCCTGCAGCGCCGCGTCGAGGCGGCCCGACATCAGGTCCTGGTACACGCCGTCCTGGTTCTGGTAAGGCACGACCTGCACGCCCTTCGGCGCCCAGTACGCCTTCGCGTAGGTTTCCTGGATGGTGCCCTGCTCGACGCCGACCGACTTGCCCTTCAGCGATTCGGCCGTCGGCATCAGGCCGGCGCCCTTCTTCGCGACGAGGCGCGTCGGCGTGTTGAACAGCTTGTCGGAGAACGCGATCTGTTCGGCGCGCGCCGGCGTCATCGACATCGACGACAACACGCCGTCGAACTTCTTCGCCTTCAGCGCCGGAATCATCCCGTCGAAGTCGTTCTCGATCCACACGCATTTCGCCTTCAGCCGGGCGCAGATCTCGTTGCCGAGATCGACGTCGAAGCCGACGACCTTGCCGCTTGCGTCCTTCGATTCGAACGGCGGATAGCTGGCGTCGACGCCGAAGCGGATCGTCGACCAATCCTTGGCGTGGGCACCGACCGCGAGGCAGGCGAGGGCAATACTGAGCGCGAGTTTCTTCATGGCGTTCCTGTCGAAGGCGAACTGGGGCGGATTCCGGTCGGGCTGGCCGCCGTGAACCCTTGCAACCGGCAATCGCCTGTTTCGGCGATTCTCCAAGTTGTACATACAACTTTGCCTTTTCACGGATGAGGCCGGCAATCCGTGTTTATCTCTAATTGTCGGCGGATTAGGATCTCCGGCATGATTTTCCTTAATTTTCAATTAATTATTGATTACACCCGGCTGAAAGGCGGCTTTCCCGCGGCGTACGGAGGCGGCCGGACGGTGTGTGTCGGTTGTCTAGACTTCACCACCCGAACCGACATTTCCCCACCGACCGGTTGCCGCCCTGGCCGGCGTCCGCCGCCGCCGCGCGTGACACGCGTCACGCACTCCCCCGCTTCCGTCGATTCGAATACGCGTTGCCGCACGGACACGCGCGACGGATCGCGTGGCAGCAAGGCAGCGGCCTCTGTCGAATACGGTCTTCGGGCTGAGCAGCGGCAATGAGGATCTTGGTGGCGGTCTGCATGCGCAGTTTCGCGTCGAAAGCGGCTTCAACCTGAAAATGTAACGCAGTCCTATCGAAACACGATGTTCGGCCGCCGCGCGCATGCCGGCGATCGGCATCCGGCATCGGCTCCGACCGCAAGCAGCCCGCCGCAGGCCGGCCGCCCTGTGCAATCCCGCATGGACGCGCGCCGGCCGAACGGGGATCATTCGGGGCATCCGGGCCAGCGCGTCCGCGAAACCGGTACACTCGGCGCCGGGCGCGCGCCGGATCGGCATCCGGCGGCGGCCCGCTGCCGACTCTGAAATCGCGATCCCATGACCACACCGATCTATCAGGAAATCAAGGACTTCATCCTCGCGCGCATTCATGCCGGCGAATGGGCCGAAGGCGACCAGGTGCCGTCGGAGAACGAGCTCGCGCGCGAATTCAACGTCGCGCGCATGACCGTCAACCGCGCGCTGCGCGAGCTGACGGCCGAACAGGTACTCACGCGCACGCGCGGCTCCGGCACCTATGTCGCGTCGCCGAAATACGAATCGACGCTCGTCGCGATCCGCAGCATCTCCGACGAAGTCGCCGCGCGCGGCCACGGCTATCGCGCGCAGGTGCTGCAGGTCGGCGCGGCCGTCGCCGATGCGAAACTCGCCGACGAGCTGCAGCTCGACACCGGCAGCCCGATCTTCCATTCGCGCGTGCTGCATTTCGAGAACGACACGCCCGTGCAGCTCGAGGAACGCTGGGTCAATCCGGCCTGCGCGCCCGAATACGCGCTGCAGGACTTCACGACCACGACGCCGAACCAGTACCTGACGCGCGTCGCGCCGCTGCAGCGTGTCGAATACCGGATCGAGGCCGCGATGCCCGACGCCGAAACGCGCCGCCATCTGACGATGGACGATCGCGAGCCGTGCCTGCTGCTGCATCGGCGCACGTGGTCGCAGGGGATGGTCGCGTCGGTCGCGAATCTGTGGCATCCGGGCAGCCGCTACCGGTTCACCGGGCATTTCTGATGCCAGTGCGCGCGCTCACGTCGCGCGCGGTTGCCCCCAGCGTTCGATCGCACTGACGGCCCGCTTCAACCCGTCCTCTTGCGCGAGGCGCGCACCGAGTTGCGTCGCACGCGTCTTCGTCTCGCCCCGTTCGGCAAATGCGATCGCGCGCGCCAGCGCGGCGGCGTCCACGCGCCGCCCCGCGACCGGCGCAGCCGCGACACCGAGCCGTTGCAGCCGGTTCGCCCAGAAAAACTGATCGCCCGCGAACGGCACGACCACCGACGGAATGCCGGCGCGCGCGGCCGAGTGCGTGGTGCCCGACCCGCCGTGATGAATCGCCATCGCGACACGCGGGAACAGCCAGTCGTGCGGCATGTCGCCGATCACGCGAACGTGCGCCGGCAGCAGCGCTGCATCGACGCCGCTCCAGCCCGGATAGAACAGCGCGCGTCGGCCGGCCAGCGCCTGCGTGAGCGCCGCGGCCATCGCCGCACGATCGAAGCCGGCCATGCTGCCGAACCCGACGTACACAGGCGGTTCGCCCGCGTCGAGAAACGCCGACAGTTCCGGTGGCGGCGACCACGCACGTGCATCGATCCGCCACTGGCCGCATGCATGCACGTTCGCCGGCCAGTCCGCCGGGCCGGACAGCAGCGCCGGCGATACGCCATACAGCATCGGATGATCGGTCCACACGTGCTTGCGCGGCGGCAATCCGCATACGCTCGCGCGCGCGGCATTGGTCGACTTCCTGAACGCGTGCCACAGCAACGCATTCACGAGCCGATGGCTCGCGCGATTCAGCCAGCGCGGCAGCTTCCCCGGCGGCAGGAACGGCGACGCAAATTCGGCGGTCGGCGTGATCGGGATCATGCCCGTGCCGATCGCCGGTATGCGGCGATACTCGGCGACCGACAACCCGACGAACGACGCGAGCCCCGACACGAGAAGCGCATCGCACCCGGCCGACGCGTCCGCGACTTCGCGCATCCATGCGGCCGTGTTCGCATTCGCGATCGCGGCGAGCGCCTTCGACGTATCGTTGAAGCCGCCGCGCCCGCGCACCGCATCGGCCAGCGCGCCGTCCGGCGCAATCGCGCGACGGATATCGCCGGACAGCGGCGCCGACGGCACGCCGAGCGCGGCGGCCGAGCCGAGCGTCGCCGCATCGGCCAGCAGCCGGACGTCATGACCGGCATCCAGCAGCGCGCGGCCCAGCGCCGCGAGCGGACGCGTGTCGCCTTCGGTGCCGTAGGTGGCGATGACGAGTTTCATGCGGAAGCTCCTCGTGCACGACGGAAAAGGTTGGATTCAAAAAAGTGCACGTCGTATACTAATGCAATCCGCACACTTTCAGTCAATCCCCTGCCATGACGATTCCGACCGACGATCCGGGCCGCCGCGCACGCAAACGCATCCAGATGCTCGCGCATCTCGCCGCGACCGGCGCGCGCCTGTTCGATGCGCACGGCTACGACGCCGTCACGATGGAGCAGATCGCCGCGCAGGCCGATGTCGCGAAGCGCACGCTGTACAACCACTTTCCGACGAAGGAAGCCGTGCTCGCGCACTGGCTCGAAGGCGAACTCGCGCGCGATCTCGCGCATCTGCAGCACGACGTCGCGCGGCGCAAGACCTTCGCGTCGCGCATCGGCTGCGTGCTCGACGCGTCAGCCGAATGGTGCGAGGGACATCCGGCGTACCTGCTCGCATACCTTCGACACCGCTTCCTGAGCATCGGCGCAGCCGAACCGGAGCGTGCGGGAGAGAACGGCAGCGATATCGCATCGGTGTGGCAGCAACTGATCGTCGCCGGGCAGCAGGCCGGCGAACTGAACCGCACGCTGCGGGCCGATCAGCTCGCAACCTGGTTCCATCATCTGTATCTCGCCGCCATGCTGCGCTGGCTGACCGTGCCGGGGCTGTCGTTGAAACGGGAGTTTCAGTCGGTCGCGAAGCTGTTCATCGAAGGCGCGGAAGCGAAAAGCTGACGCATCGCGTTCACGCCACGCATTCGGGAACGGTATCGGGCATGGCGGCGGCCAGGTGGATCGCATGCCGCACCGCCGGACGACACGCCGTATCGTGCGAATGTGTGCCCCCGCATCGGCATTTTTACGACGCTCGCACGCATCGCATGCGAAATTTCCCGCGCAGCAGTATGCTGATGCCGTACGGCTGCGCACTGTGCATCGGGCAAACCCCGACGTATGCATGCGATCGCGCCGCCGTCGCGACCGCAATCATGCGTTGCAAGGAGGGTTGTGATGGCTACCACGCATCAGCACTTCCACCTCGAACTACGGCACGCCACCGCGCCGACCTACATCGTCAGTTACCTGTTCCCTGCGTTGCTGTTCGTCTACGAACTGCTGCGCGTCGGCCAGTGGATCCGCGATCACGGGATGCAATTCGTCGCGTTCAAGCAGATGGGCTACGAGTATCTGCTGATGCTGCTGTTCGTCGGGCTGCAGATCGTCGTCGAGGCGATCTTCCTGCTCGGCGCCGCGATGCGCAAGGATCATCGCGATTTCGAGCACCGCTTGCCGAACGTGATCCTCGGCATCGGCTGCTCGATCGCGCTGCTGGCGATCGATCTCGCGATCCAGCTTTCGTTCTGACGGCCGGCGGGCGCACACCCGCCGGGAATGGCGAGCGCGCTCAGGCGGGTGCGTCGCGCAGGAACGTCGCGACGGCGGCCAGCACGTCGTCGGTTCGCTCGCGGTGCGGCATGTGTCCGCAGCGGGCGAGCAACAGGAACGACGACGGCCCGGCGACGCGCGCGGCGATCCGCTTCGGATGCACGTCGGACCCGTATTCGTCGTCTTCGCCGTGAATCGCGAGCGTCGCGCACTGCACGCGCGGCAAGTCGTCGTCGAGCGTCCAGTCGCGGAACGCCGGCGACAGCCACGTGTCGACCCACGCGTGCAGCACCCATTCGGCCTTGTCGCCGTGATAGCGCGCGAGCCGGTCGAGCTGCCCCGGCTCGTCGAACTGCCGCCCCGCGTCGCGAATGCCGGCCAGCGTGCGATCCTCGACGAATGCCTGCACAGCGACCGTCACGAGCGCGCGGCAACGCGCCGGATACGCGGCCGCACAACCGACCGCCATCCCGCCGCCGACGCTGTGGCCGAATGCGACGAACGCATCGACGCCGAACCGTTCCAGTACCGCAGCGAATGCACGGTCGGCCTCGTCGCGCACGAACGCCGTGCCGAGCTTGCCCGGATGGCGATCCGAACGGCCGAAACCGAGGCGGTCGTAGGCGATCACGTCGCGCTGCGTGACGCGCGCGAGCTTGGCGGGAAAGTCGCGCCACAAGTCGACGCAGCCGAGCGAATCGTGCAGCAGCACGATCGGCTCAGCCGTGTGCCGCGCGGGAGCCGGAGCCGCTCGCCAGCGTTTCGCAAAGAGCCGCCCTTGTGGCGTCTCGACGGTTGTCTCCTCGGTCACGATATCGGTCATGTGTCGGTCGTCTGCATGAAAGCGGCCGCCCGCCGGCGGCCGCATCGAATCCGGCCATGGTGGCCTGCCGGCGCGCACCGCGTCAAGCAAGCCCCTGCCACCCACGCGCTCATTCGGGCTGCGGCGGCAGATACTCCATCTGCGCTTCGTCGTACAACCGGTAGATCAGTGCCTGCATCGCGCGGATGTCCTCGGATTCATCGAGCGCGCGCATGCTCATGATGATCGGCGACACGAGGTTCGGATCGTCGAGCGGCTTGTAGCTGATGTCGTCGCGCTTCAGCCCGTACACGCTATGCGGCACGACCGACACACCCTCGCCCATCGCGACGAGGCCGAGCGCGATCTGCAATTCGCGCGTTTCGTAGATTCTGCGCGGTTGCAGCGCGCGATCGTGGAAGGCCGCGAGCACCTGGTCCGCATAGCTCGGGCGCGGCGCCTTCGGAAAGATGATCAGCGTGTCGTTCACGAGATCGTGCAGCGACAGCACGGGCTTCGCGCTGTCGAGCACGTGGCCAACCGGCAGCGCGACGATCATCCGTTCCTCGCGCAGCACGACGCGCCGCACGCTCGGATCCTCGTGGCGGATGCGCCCGAACCCGACGTCGATGCGCCCTTCCTTCAGCGCCTTGATCTGGTCCATCGTCGACATCTCGTGCAGGCTCAGCTCGACGGCCGGATATTCGCTGCGAAACCGCCGGATGATCTTCGGCAGCATCCCGTACAGCGTCGAGCCGACGAAGCCGACCGACATGCTGCGCTCGATCTTGCCGACCCGCTTCGTCATCGATTCGAGTTCGGTGGTCTGCGCGAGCAGTTGCACCGCGTGCGAATAGAAGAAGCGCCCCGCGTCGGTCAGCTTCAGCGGCCGCGCGTTGCGCTCGAACAGCGATACGCCGAGCGCTTCCTCGAGCTGCTGGATCTGCCGGCTCAGCGGCGGTTGCGCGATATGCAGCCGTTCCGCCGCCCGCGTGAAATTCCGCTCTTCGGCCACCGCGACGAAGTAGCGGAGGTGTCTCAACTCCATGTTCGATGCCTCCCGGCGAGCGATCCGGCGCCCAACCCCGGCCGGATGATGCCGCCACGATACCGCAGGCAGGGCCGATCGCCACGTGCGCCGCCCAAAGCAAAACGGGAAGCCTGCGCGCTTCCCGTCGTTTCATCGCCGCCTTGCGGCGGCGGCGCGACCGCGCATCACACCTCGGTCGCGTACAGCGCATCGCGCTGCTCGTGGCTCAGCGAGTCGAGCGGCACGTCGGGCAATCGATAGCAGATCATCGTGCCGTACAGCTCGGCCAGGCAGTTGCTGCCGGCGTCGAGCGCGTAGCCGTCCTCGCCGTCCGGCGCCGGCGGGTACACTTCGCGCCACGCGTTGATCGCGGCTTCGATTCGCACGATGGAAACGGGTCCGGCCTTCCGCTCGGCGGGTGATGCACTCATGAATTCCTCTGGGTTGCGCGCTCGCGGGCCGTGCCGGCCCGGATGGAACGATGAAAACGCCGGGCCGTTCGCCGGCCGCCGCGCCGCGCGCGCCGGATGCCGATCCGCGCTACGCCTGTCGCGCCGGCCGGGCTGCGGCCCGGTAGGGTCGGGCAATATAACCGGCTTTGACCCCGTGCAGGCAAAAGCCGGGCAAAAAAAACGGGAAGCGCGCGGCTTCCCGTTTCGTCGTCCGTCGCGCGGCCGCTGCCGCGCCGGCGCGTCAGCCCGCGGTTTCGCGGTTCGCCACCGGCTGCCGCTGCGCGCCGCGATTCGCGGCGACCCACGGCGCGATCTCCATGTCCTCGTAGCGCACGAACCGGCTCTTCTTCAGGAACCGGTAGCCGAGCCACACGACGACGAACAGCGGAATGCCGACATAGGTCGCGGCTACACCGGCCCAGTCGATCCGGTTCGCGAGGAACGCCTGGTAATCCTGGCCGAGCGCGATCACGAGGCACAGCACGAACGCGAACAGCGGGCCGAACGGAAACCACTTCGACTGGTACGGCAACTGGTCGAGCGCATAACCCTGCTTCACGTAGCCCTTGCGGAACCGGTAGTGGCTGACCGCGATGCCGAGCCACGCGATGAAGCCCGTCATCCCCGACGTGTTCAGCAGCCACAGGTAGACGGTCTTGTCGCCGTACAGCGACGTGAAGAAGCACAGCGCGCCGACGGCGGTGGTCGCATACAGCGCATTGCGCGGCACGCCGCCCGGCGACAGCTTCGCGAACACCTTCGGCGCGCGGCCTTCGGTGGCGAGGTTGTAGAGCATCCGCGTCGACGCGTACATGCCCGAGTTGCCGGCCGACAGCACGGCCGTCAGGATCACCGCGTTCATCACGCCGGCCGCGAACGCGAGGCCCGCGTGGCGGAACACGAGCGTAAACGGACTCACGCCGATGTCGGTCACGTCCGTCTTCAGCAGGTTCGGGTCGGTATACGGAATCAGCACGCCGATCACGAAGATCGCGAACACGTAGAACAGCAGGATCCGCCAGAACACCTGGCGCACCGCGCGCGGAATCGTCGTGCGCGGGTTTTCCGATTCGCCGGCCGCGACGCCGATCAGTTCGGTGCCCTGAAACGAGAAGCCCGCGATCATCGCGACGCCCATCAGCGCCGGCAAGCCGCCGGCGAACGGCGCGTCGCCGATCGTCAGGTTGCCCCAGCCGTTGGCCGGCGCGCCCTTCAGAATGCCGAAGATCATCAGCAGGCCGACGCCGATGAACGCGACCACGGTGACGACCTTGATCAGCGCGAACCAGTATTCGGCTTCGCCGAAACCGCGCACGGTGAGCGCATTGAGCAGGAACATCACGGCGAGGAACGCCGCGCTCCACCACACGCCCGGCACGTCCGGAAACCAGTAGTGCATCACGAGCTGCGCCGCGACGAGCTCCACCGCGATCGTCACCGCCCAGTTGTACCAGTAGTTCCAGCCGAGCGCGAAGCCGAAGCCTTCGTCCACGTATTTCGCGCCGTAGGTCGCGAACGAGCCCGACACCGGCATGAACGCGGCCATCTCGCCGAGGCTCGTCATCAGGAAGTAGACCATCAGGCCGATCAGCATGTACGCGACCATCGCGCCGCCGGGGCCGGCCTGCGAGATCGAGGCGCCGGACGCGACGAACAGGCCCGTGCCGATCGAGCCGCCGATGGCGATCATCGTCAGGTGGCGCGCCTTCAGCGCGCGATGAAGCTTGGGTGGGTTCGCGGGCGAACCGGATGGGTCGGAATTCGGAATGGCGGACATAAACGAGACGAACGTTGAGCGGGCCGGCATCCGTGGCCGGCGCATGCGGAATCGGAGCGCGGTGCGCGTCCTGCGATGCATTCGATGCGGCCCCGATACGCGTTGCGCGGCGGGCGCCTGCGGCGAAGCGCGGATTCTACCTGATTCGACAGGCGGACAGCCAAGGTCGCCCCGAGCGCCGCCACGCCGGAGATTTCGCGGAATCGACGGGTTGGCCGCTTCGGCCGCCGCATGCCGTCGCCCAAAAACCGATTACGTCCGGGTCATTCGATTTTTCATTTCTCGTCGGCGGCACCCGATCCTGTCCCGATCCGCCAAATACCGCGTCAATACGCAAAATCGACCGATCGACGCGCCATTAATCAGACGAAAAAGCCGATACTGGTCATTGATTCAAATCAAATTGCCCGCGCACAAAGCGGTAATGATGCGTAACCGTTTCGAATCGCCGTCTTCGCATGCATGTTTTGCATGTGCCCACGAAATTCAGGAATTCGCGGGATAATGACGATTAATTCGAAATAATCAGCGTACGGAATCGCCAACCACGCGAGTACCCGCCGCCCGCCACCCCCGAGGATGAAGTCATTCCCGCTGCCCGCCACGCTGCGCCGCCATACCGCGTCGATCGTGGCACGCATTCTGTCGCCCCGCGGCGTGCTCGTGGCGGGTATCGTCCTGCTGATGTTCAGTTGGGGACTTTCCACGTCGCTCTTGATCGAGGCACGGCGCGACGCGTATGACCATGCGGTCGAAAATGCGCGCAACCTGATGCTGCTGATCGAACGCGATATTGCGCGCAATATCGAACTCTACGATTTGTCGCTGCAAAACGTCGTCGACGGCGTGGCCGATCCGGAATTGACGACATTGCCGCCGCGCCAACGCCACCGGCTGCTGTTCGACCGCGCGGCGACCGGCGCCTATCTCGGCTCGATTTTCGTGATGGATGCGCACGGCAATATCGCGATCGATTCCAGTGCATCGCCCGCACGGCAAGGCAATTTCGCCGACCGCGACTATTTCACCGTGCATCGCGACCGGCTCGTCCCCGGCCTCTACATCAGCCGGCCGTACGCGTCGCGGCTGCGCGGCGGCGCGCTGACGATCGCGCTGAGCCGCCGGATCACCCGGCCCGACGGCAGGTTCGGCGGCGTCGTCGTCGGCACGCTCAGCATCGACTACTTCCGCGCACTGCTCGACGGCCTCGCGGTCGGCCGGCACGGCAGCGCGGCGATCGTCGAGGAAAGCGGCACGCTCGTGTCGCGCCTGCCGTACGACTCGCGGGTGGTCGGCCTCGATCTGCACGACTCGCCGCTGTTCATCGACGCGCAGCGCAGCCGCAACGGCGAGCTGGCCGGCGTCGGCGCCATCGACGGCGTGCGGCGCATCTATGTGTACAAGCATCTCGCCGGGCTGCCGCTGATCGTCGACGTCGCGCCCGCCGAGATCGACATCTACGCGTCGTGGTACCACCGCGCGATCTGGACCGTCGTGCTGATGGGCCTGTTCACGGCGTTCATCGCGTGGGGCTCGCTCGCGCTGTCGCGCGAGCTGAAGCGCCGGCAGGAGGCCGAATCGAAGCTGTACCGGCTCGCGCACACCGATTCGCTGACAGGCCTCGACAACCGCGGCACGTTCGACACGGTACTCGCGAAGGAGGCGCAGCGCGCGTCGCGCAGCGGCCGCCCGTTGTCCGTGCTGTTCGTCGACGTCGATCACTTCAAGGCGTTCAACGACTACTATGGCCACCCGGCCGGCGACGACGTGCTGCGCCAGGTCGCGCAGTCGCTGTCGCGCTGCCTGCGCCGCGACGGCGATCACGTTGCGCGCTACGGCGGCGAGGAATTCGTCGTCACGCTGCCCGACACCGACGCGCCGGGCGCGGCGACCGTCGCGGAAGGCATCCGGCGCGCGATCGCGGGGCTCGACATCGAACACGTGAAAAGTCCGTACGGGCGCGTCACGGCCAGCATCGGCACGGCCACCGCCGCCGACGGCCGGATGAACGCCGCGACGCTGCTGCGTCGCGCCGACGAAGCGCTGTACCGCGCGAAGTCAGGCGGCCGCAACCGCGTGCTGGATGCGCAGTCGAGCGCAGCCGACGCGTGACGCGCCTCGATGCGCCGCGATGCACCTTGATTCGCCTCGATACGACCAGCCGCGTGATCCGATGCGGCCGCCTGCCGCCCCGCTCGGCGGCCGCGCCGTGGACAGCCCGCGCGCGTTCGGCTAGCGTTACGTCAGCTGCGCATGCGGCGCGGCGCCGGCCCGCGCGAGCCGCCGTGCGCGTTCCGGCCACCCTCAGCTCCGCCATGACCGCCCCGCTCCCCACCCGCCTGCCACCGCTCGTGCGCCACGCGCTTCGCCCGCTGCTCGACCCGTATCGCCGCTACCGGCATGCGAAGCTGATCCATGCGGCGCGCGTCGCGCTCGCGATTCTCGTGTCGATCGCGCTGTCCACGGGGTTGAACGTGCCGCATGGCGAATGGTCGACAATCACCGTGCTGATCGTCGTCGGCGGGCTGCAGCACCACGGCAACATCCGCAAGAAGGCGGCCGAGCGCGCGCTCGGCACATCGATCGGCGCACTGGCGGGGCTCGGGCTGATCCTCCTCTACTCGTTCCTGCACGCGCCGTTCGCGATCTACCTGCTGATGGCCGTCGGGTGCGGCGTCTGCGCGTATCACGCGATCGGCAAGGCCGGCTACATCGCGCTGCTGTCGGCGATCACGATGGTGATCGTCGCCGGGCACGGCGACAACGAGATCGTCGACGGCCTGTGGCGCGCGGTGAACGTGCTGGCCGGCATCGCGATCGCGCTCGCGTTCTCGTTCGCGCTGCCGCTCTACGCGACCTATTCGTGGCGCTACAAGCTCGCCGACGCGCTGCGCGCGTGCGCGGCCGTGCATGCGCGGCTCGCGGGCGACCGCCACGTGAGCGACGACGCGCACCTGAAGGAAATGGCCGCGCTGAGCGCGCTGCTCGTGCAGTTGCGCTCGCTGATGCCGTCGGTGGCGAAGGAATGCGAAACGTCGATGGCGCAACTCGAGGCGATCCAGCGCAGCCTGCGCCTGTGCATCGGCTATCTGGAGATCCTGTCGAGCGCGCTGCCGGCCCACGACGACGCGGCGGCCCGCGAATACATGCGCGTCGAGATGAAGACGGTGAACCGGCGCATCCGCGACACGCTGGTCGGCGCGAGCCGCGCGCTCAAGTTCGGCACGCCGAGCCGGCTCGCGCCGCGCCGCCGGCCGGCCGACGCGCCGCACGACGCGGTGCCGCCGCAGTTGTCCGGCTACGTGTCGATCACGGCCAAGCTGGCCGGCGAAGTCGACCAGTTGCGGGAGCGGCTGCTCGATACCGCGCGGTCGTGGAATATCTGAAGCCCCGGTTTCACGCGCCAGCCTTTCATATGCCTTTCAGCACAGCAAGGCGACGCGCTGGCAACCGCGCCCGGCTCGACGGCCGATCCGGCCCCGGAAATCCGGCCGGCCCGTGGCTCGTCCGCACGTGTTTCGGCGGCGCTACGACGCCGTTCCGCAGGCGGTTCTCCAGCCGGTTAACCGCCCGTCAGGCCCGCCGCGACGGGCGCGACGACGGTGCCGCACCAAAATCAACCCTTGCCCCATCTTCCCGGACAGCCGATACTCGCATATTCCGCGAAATACGATCCCACCGGCTTCAATCCACGGTAATTCCTATGAGCACGATTCTCGAAAGCCTCCCGACCGGCCAGAAGGTCGGTATCGCCTTCTCCGGCGGCCTGGACACCAGCGCCGCGCTGCACTGGATGAAACTGAAGGGCGCCGTCCCGTACGCATACACGGCGAACCTCGGCCAGCCCGACGAAGACGATTACGACGCGATCCCGAAACGCGCGATCGAATACGGCGCAGCCGGCGCCCGCCTGATCGACTGCCGCGCGCAGCTCGTCGCCGAAGGCATCGCGGCGCTGCAAAGCGGCGCGTTCCACATCACGACCGCCGGCGTCACGTACTTCAACACGACGCCGATCGGCCGCGCCGTGACAGGCACGATGCTCGTCGCCGCGATGAAGGAAGACGGCGTCAACATCTGGGGCGACGGCAGCACGTACAAGGGCAACGACATCGAGCGCTTCTACCGCTACGGCCTGCTCGTGAATCCGGATCTGAAGATCTACAAGCCCTGGCTCGACCAGACGTTCATCGACGAGCTCGGCGGCCGCGCCGAAATGTCCGAATTCATGAACCAGGCCGGCTTCGCGTACAAGATGTCGGCCGAGAAGGCGTATTCGACCGATTCGAACCTGCTCGGCGCGACGCACGAGGCGAAGGATCTGGAAAGCCTCGAAAGCGGCATCAAGATCGTGAACCCGATCATGGGCGTCGCGTTCTGGCGCGACGACGTGAAGATCGCCGCCGAGGAAGTGACGGTGCGCTTCGAAGCCGGCCAGCCGGTCGCGCTGAACGGCGTCGAGTTCAAGGATCAGGTCGAGCTGCTGCTCGAGGCGAACCGCATCGGCGGCCGCCACGGCCTCGGCATGAGCGACCAGATCGAGAACCGCATCATCGAGGCGAAGAGCCGCGGCATCTACGAAGCTCCGGGCCTCGCGCTGCTGTACATCGCGTACGAGCGTCTCGTCACCGGCATCCACAACGAAGACACGATCGAGCAGTACCGCGAAAACGGCCGCCGCCTCGGCCGCCTGCTGTACCAGGGCCGCTGGTTCGACCCGCAGGCGATCATGCTGCGCGAAACCGCGCAACGCTGGGTCGCACGCGCGATCACCGGCGAAGTGAAGATCGAACTGCGCCGCGGCAACGACTACTCGATCCTGAGCACGAAGTCGCCGAACCTCACGTATCAGCCGGAGCGCCTGTCGATGGAGAAGGTTGCGTCGACGTTCTCGCCGCGCGACCGGATCGGCCAGCTGACGATGCGCAACCTCGACATCACCGATACGCGCGACAAGCTGCGCGTGTATTCGCAAGTCGGGCTGCTGACGCCGGGCGAAGCGTCGGCACTGCCGCAGATCAAGGGCGACGGCGACAAGTAAGTCGCTTCGTTCGACGCCGTGTCGCATCGCTTGCATGCGGCACGGTCGGGCAGGCTGCACGTGTGGCGCCTCATTACGCATGCAGCCTGCCGCCTCCCCCGCCTTTCCCCTTCCTTCCGCATTCGCATCCCGCCGCGTGACGCATCGCCGGCACTGCATCGCCGCGCCGGTCATGGCAAGCTGTCGGCTCGGGAGCAGGATCGGATGGCCAGTACATTCCGCCTCGCAACCGTTTGACGGCTTGCCGGCCCCATACCGCCGTCAGGCCACCGCTACCAGCCCGCCATAACGGTCGCACGCAGCGACGACTGCCTGCGCCGGCCGCCACCCCACTGCCCCCGCCGCCGCCAGCCCCATGTGTTCCTTCACGGCCTGCACGAAACGCTCCGCAATCCAGTCGACGAACGCGCGCACGCCGGGCGATACATGCGGGCGCTTCACGTAGACGGCCGACACGGCGAGCGCATCGGGCTGCCAACGCGGCAGCACCTCCCGCAATCGCCCGGCCTCGATCAGCGGCTGCGCGGCGACGCGCGTCGGCTGGATCAGCCCGAGGCCGTGCACGCCGCATGCGAGATACGCCTGCTCGTCGTCCACGCCGACGATGCCGTCGAGCCGCACCTTGCGCACGGCGTCGTCCACCGCGAACTCGAGCTCGGCCGGACGCTGGCCGAACACGTGCGACGCGCCTACCGCGCGATGCGCGCCCAGATCGTCGGGCGTGCGCGGCACGCCGAAGCGGTCGAGATACGCGGGGCTCGCGCACGTCACGCGCTCGAGCGAGCCGAGCCGGCGCGCGACGAGCGACGAATCGGGCAGCGCACCGAGTCGGATACTGCAGTCGATCGCGTCGCCGAT
The DNA here is from genome assembly GCF_001523445.1 of Burkholderia sp. ABCPW 11. Lineage (NCBI taxonomy): Bacteria > Pseudomonadati > Pseudomonadota > Betaproteobacteria > Burkholderiales > Burkholderiaceae > Burkholderia > Burkholderia sp. ABCPW 11. Next base: position 38,505 of record NZ_LOVM01000073.1, read on the forward strand.
ACGATCGACCGCGCGCCCGGCCACGGCGAGCATCAGTTCGAGATCGGGATGCCGTGCGTTGAATTCGCCGAGCGCCGGCAATACGATCGCGCCCGCCACCGACGCCGGCAACTCGACGCGCAACGGCCCGCTCGGATGCAGCGCGGCGCCGCGGATGCTGGCTTCGAGTTCGTCGACGTCCGCCGTGATGCTGACGCAGCGCCGGTAGTACGCGTCGCCTTCGGGCGTCGCCCGCAACGCGCGCGTCGTACGCACCAGCAACGGCATGCCGAGCGCCGCTTCGAGCTCCTGCACGGTGCGCGTCGCGGTGGCGCGCGAAATGCCGAGCGCCTGCGCCGCGCGCGTAAAGCTGTTCATTTCGACGATGCGCGTGAAGATGCGCATCGCGCGGATCGGATTGTCCACCCAACACCTCTGCGTGGTTGCGATATGCCGCGGCGCGCGTTCGCGCACCGTGCCTCCGTGTCGATGTCGACGCAAGCCGCGCGGCTCGCGCCGCCGTCGCGTCAGGCGTTCGCCGCCGCGATGCTGCGCGCCGGTTCGGCGAGCAGCCGTTGCGCGAGCGCCAGCGCGTCGTCGCGGCTCGCCGCCGCATTCAGCGGATACCCCCAGACCTTCTCGAAGGCACCCGAAAAAGCATTGAGCGCCACGCGCCGCGCCGCGTTGGGCTCGATCGCGATCATCCCGGGGATCCATTCGCGCGACAGCGCGCGGTTGGCCTTGCTCCATTTCGCGAGCTGCTTGCGTATCTCGTGATCGTTGTCGGCGCGATCGTCGCCGGACGGTGCATCGTCGGTCAGAAGAACGAAGCGTTCGCGGCGCGCGAGCAGCGCGTCGAGTTCGGCAATCAGGCGGGCGGGATCGGTCGGTGGCGAGCCGCTGTAACGCAGCCAGACAAACGGGAATTCAGTCGTGACGATTTGCATGTCGGCCTCCAGATGAGAACGATTCTCATTCTATGGAGCGGGGCCTCATGCGTCATTTCTCATCCCGGCCAACTGCTTTTTCAATCCGGCCAAACGTGCGCGGGCGCGCAGTCCGGCCGTTCAGCGCTGCCGGTCGGTCAGGAATTGCGTCGGCGACTTGCCGGTCGCCTTGCGGAACATCGTGACGAAGCTGCTCGCGCTCTCGTAGCCGAGATCGATCGCGATCTGATGCACGCGGCGGCCGGTCGTCAGCATCCGCAGCGACAGCGCGACGTGCAGCCGCCGGCGCCAGTCGCCGAGGCTCATCCCGAGTTCCTTCGTCGCGAGGCGCGTGAGGCTGCGCTCGCTGATGCCCGCGCGCCGGGCGAGTTCGGGCAGCGGCGACTTGTCGGCCGGATCGTCGAGCAGATGGTCGATCAGCTTGCGCAGCCGGCGATCGGCCGGCATCGGCAGGTACAAGTCCTCGACCGGCGCCGCGACGAGTTCGTCGAGCAGCGTCGCCACCAGCCGCCCTTGCGGCCCGTCGACGTCGTACAGGTTCGGAAAGCTGGCCGCCTTCAGCAGCAACTCGCGCAACAACGGCGACATGGCCAGCGTGCAGCAGCGCGTGGGCAGGTCGAGCGCCGCGTCGGGTTCGACCAGGACCGCGTAGAAGGTCGCGCCGGCCGAGCCGCGCGCCGCATGCGGGACGTCGCCCGGAATCCAGACCGTGCATTGCGGCGGCGCGCTCCACACGCCGCCGTCGATCTCGCAATAGACGACGCCGCTCAGCGTGTAGAGCAGTTGCGCCTGACGATGGCTGTGCCGCTCCAGCCGCCATTCGGGCTCGACGACCGAGCCGCCGAACACCACGAGCGGACGCGGCACGTGATAGACGTCGGCGTCCGCGGCGGGATCGGTAATCGGTGGAAGGTCGCGCATGGAACGACGGGCTGTGGAAAAGGCCGGACGCCGACGCGTCCTTTCGTGCTTATACCAGAAAGGCGCGGCCGCAGCCGTGCCGTTCGACGAGGCGTCTGCGGCCGCGCGACGAACCGAATACAATGCGGCGATCCCCTGTCGCTGCGCCAACCTGCCGGAGCCGCCATGTTCGACCTGACCACGCTGACCACCTTCACGGCCGTCGTCCTGGGCCTGTTCCTGATTCCCGGCCCCGCCGTGCTGCTCGTGCTGAGCCGCACCGTGCAGGGCGGGCGCAAGACCGGCATCCTGACCGGCCTCGGCGTCGCGAGCGGCGACTTCGTGCATACGCTGTTCGCGGCCGTCGGGCTGTCCGCGCTGCTGATGACGTCGGCGCTCGCGTTCAACGTCGTGAAGCTGGCCGGCGCAGCGTACCTGATCTATCTCGGCGTGCGCGCGCTGCTGGAGAAAGCTGCCGATCCGTCGCTGCCGCAAGTATCGCCGGTCACGCCGCTCAAGGCGTACCTGCAGGCGATTCCCGCCGAAGTGCTGAATCCGAAGACGGCGCTGTTCTTTCTCGCGTTCATGCCGCAGTTCGTGCATCCGGAGCGCGGCTCGACGTTCGTGCAATTCGCGGTGCTCGGGCTGATCTTCGTCGTGCTCAGCTCGCTCTATACGACGCTGATCGCGTGCTCGATCCGCCCGCTCGGCCGCATCGTGAAGCGGCTCACGTGGCTCACGCGCTGGCAGGGCAAGATCATCGGTTCGATCTTCATCGCGCTCGGGCTGCGCGTGGCCGTGCAGCAGCGCTGATGCGCGCGGCCGCATGACGCGCGCCGGCGCGGACCTGCTCTACACCGACCCGCGCCTCGTCGCGGTATACGACCTGTTCAACGCCGGCGATCGGGACTTCGCGTTCTACGCCGCCGAGATCGGCGCCGCCCCGCAACGCATCCTCGATCTCGGCTGCGGCACCGGCACGTTCGCACGACGGCTGGCGGCAGCCGGGCATGACGTCGTCGCGATCGATCCCGCTTCGGCGATGATCGATTACGCGCGACGCCAGCCGGGCGCCGATGCCGTCCGTTGGTTCGCGTGCGCGCTCGACGGCCTGCCGCCCGGTGCGCCGTTCGATGCGGTCGTGATGACCGGGCACGCGTTCCAGTGCCTGCTGACCGACGACGACATCGACGCGACGCTGCGCGGCGTGCGGCGCGTACTCGCCGACGGTGGCCGCTTCCTGTTCGAGACCCGCAACTCGCGCACCGAACCGTGGCGGGCATGGACGCCCGCGCAGTCGGCGCGCAGCGTCGAATCGCACGCATTCGGCATCGTCGATCTCCATCACGCGGTGCGGGCGATCGACGGCGCGATCGTGACGTTCGACACGCACTACCGCTTCCGTCGCGACGATACGGTGCTGACGAATACGAGCCGGCTGCGTTTCATCGCGCACGCCGAATTGGAGGCGCGCGTGGCGGCGGCCGGTTTCGCGTCGGCCGACTGGTGCGGCGACTGGGACCACGCTCCGTTCGACGAAGCGGCCAGCGCGGAGATCATCGCGATCTGCCGCGCGTGAGCGCGGGTGCGTCGATTGCGCCGGCCGGCGGTGGGCAGGGCAGCGTGTTCATCGCATACGCATCCCGGATCGTGCGGCGCGACCGTCCGACGCGGCGCGGCCGACAGTCGACGAAACGAACGGCGCGGTGCCTGCCGGCATCGCGCCGCTTGCGCGTCGATCAGCCACGTGCGTGCCCGCACACCGTTTCGTCACATCGTTCCTCCCCATTGCAGCGGTATACTGGATGCCGTTCGCGCCACTGCACTCGACCTGCACCGCTTGCTGACGATGCGCTTGCAGTCCGGCATCATCCGCCCGCCTCCTCCCAGTCGATCCGAACCGCCATGTCGCACCGTTTTTCGCTCGCCATCGCCGCCCTCCTCGCCGCTTCCCCGATCGTCACGCACGCCCGTCCGCTGTCGCGGCCGCCGGTCGAACGCGAGTTCAAAAGCTGGTCGGTCGTCTGCGACAACGGCAATCGCTGTATCGCGGAAAGTCACGCCGACGATATCGACGATGCACGCGCCGGCCTGATCCTGCGCGTGACGCGCGACGCCGGCCCGGACGCGCAACCGTCGCTCGACCTTTACGCATCGGCGCCGATCGACTTGCGCACGGCCCGCGTCGACGGCCGACCGTTCGATGCGATGCCGGCGCAATGGCATACGTTCGGCGACAAGACCGACGACGAAGCCCGCCCGTTCCGGATCCGGACCAACGATCCGGCCACGGTGGCCGCGTGGCTGGCCGCGGCGCGTAATGCCCAATTGCTGAGCCTCGGCGATCCGGCATCGGCGCCCACCGCGCGTACGCCGTTGTCGGGATTGAATGCCGCGTTGCTGCTGATCGACGATACGCAGGGCCGCGTCGGCACGGTCACGGCGCTGTCGCGCCCCGGCGCCCGGCCTGCGTCGTCGGTACCGGCCGCGCCCGCGTTGCCGCCCGCGGTCACGCCCGCGCCGCCGGCCGACTCGACCCTGTCGAGCGCCGAACAGCGGCCGCTCGTCGATGCGGTGCTCGCGAAATTCGGCGCCGACGTGAAGCAATGTGCAGCCGAGGTCGACGACGAAATGTCGGCGAGCGACCGCAGGAAAGCGTCGCGCGCCGTCGCGATCTCGTCCGACGAGGCGCTCGTCGCGATCCCGTGCCAGACCAGCAGCCTGTATAACCACACCGACCTGTGGTATCGCGTGCGCCGCATCGCGCCGTACATGCCGGCCGCGATGAATTTCGGCGAGAACGCGAGCGCGGGCCTCGATTCGGCGTCGTTCGCGAACGAGCTGACCGACGCCAGTTACGATTCCGCCCGCGCGACGCTGTCGAGCACGGTCAGATTGCGCAGCGCCGGCGATTGCGGCTCGACCGCATCGTGGGTCTTCGACGGCCGGCGCTTCGTGCTCGACGGCCTCGCAACGCACAGCACCTGCAACGGCCTGTTCGAGGCTCGATGGCCGCGCCTGTATCGCCGGGCCGACGCGGCCGGCAGCCCGCACTGACGCGTCACGTCACGCGGCGCCGACGATCGAGATCGAGAATCCGTCCCAGCCCTTCTGCCCGACCGTCTGCACGGCGGTCGTCATGAGTGCGGGCTCGGCCGCGAGGCGCGCGAACCCGTCGCGCACGCCGACCACGTCCGGCTCGCGATTGCCCGGATCGGCGACGCGCCCGTTTCGCACGACGTTGTCGACGACGATCACCGTGCCGGGCCGCGACAGCTTCAGCGCCGCGTCGAGATAAACGGCGTTGTTGTCCTTGTCCGCATCGATGAAGACGAAATCGAACGGCGCCTCACCGGCTTCGACGAGCCGCGCCAGGCTGTCCTTCGCACTGCCGACCACCACCGACACGACCGCCGCCAAGCCGGCGCGCGCGATGTTTTGCGTCGCGACCTTCGCGTGTGCCGGGTTTAGCTCGAGCGTCACGAGCGAGCCGCCCGGCGGCAACGCGCGCGCCAGCCAGATCGTGCTGTAGCCGCCGAGCGTGCCGACTTCGAGAATCCGCCGCGCGCCGCGGATCGTCGCGAGCAGTTGCAACAGCTTGCCCTGATTCGGCGCGACGTTGATCGCGGGCAGCCCGGCCGCGTCGCTCGCCGCCAGCGCGGCATCGAGCGCGGCGTCGGACGGCACGAGCGTCGCCGACAAATACGCATCCACCTGGTTCCATCGATCCTGATCCATCGCGCACCTCTCGTCTGCGGAAAAAACATTCTATGCGCCGCGCCCGATAAGCAACACACCATTCGTTCTAAGGGCAGCCGCGCACGTGCTCCTATAATCGCCGGACGGCAGGACCCTCGACCTTCACAACAACAAACGGAGCACCCATGACCGATCAGGCCAATTCGAACTGGCGCCTCGAAACCATCGCCGTGCACGGCGGTTATCGTCCCGACCCGACCACGCGCGCGGTCGCCGTCCCGATCTACCAGACCGTTGCGTACGCATTCGACGACACGCAGCACGGCGCCGACCTGTTCGACCTGAAGGTCCAGGGCAACATCTACACGCGGATCATGAATCCGACGACGGACGTGCTCGAGCAGCGGATCGCCGCGCTCGAGGGCGGCATCGGCGCCCTCGCGCTCGCATCGGGGCAAGCCGCCGTCACGTATGCGATCCAGACGATCGCCGAAGCAGGCGACAACATCGTGTCCGCGAGTTCGCTGTACGGCGGCACCTACAACCTGTTCGCACATACGCTGCCGCAATACGGGATCGCCACGCGCTTCGCCGATCCGCGCGACCCCGCTTCGTTCGCACCGCTGATCGATGCGCGCACGAAGGCGATCTTCGCGGAATCGGTCGGCAACCCGCTCGGCAACGTCACCGACATCGCCGCGCTCGCGGAGGTCGCGCATCGCCACGGCATCCCGTTGATCGTCGACAACACGGTGCCGTCGCCATACCTGCTGCGCCCGTTCGAACACGGCGCGGACATCGTCGTGCACTCGCTGACGAAATATCTCGGCGGGCACGGCACGAGCCTCGGCGGCGCGATCGTCGATTCGGGCAAGTTCCCGTGGGCCGAGCACGCAGACCGCTTCAAGCGGCTCAACGAGCCGGACGTCAGCTATCACGGCGTCGTCTATACCGATGCGTTCGGGCCGGCAGCCTATATCGGCCGCGCCCGCGTGGTGCCGCTGCGCAACATGGGCGCGGCGATCTCGCCGTTCAATGCGTTCCAGATCCTGCAGGGGATCGAGACGCTCGCGCTGCGCGTCGAGCGGATCAGCGACAACGCGCTGAAGATCGCGCAACACCTCGCGCGCCACGAGCACGTCGAATGGGTGAACTACGCGGGCCTGCCCGATCATCCCGACCATCCGCTCGTCGCGCGCTACCTGTCGGGCCGTGCGCCGGGCATCCTGACGTTCGGCGTGAAGGGCGGACGCGACGGCGGCGCGAAGTTCCAGGATGCGCTGAAGCTGTTCACGCGGCTCGTCAACATCGGCGATACGAAGTCGCTCGCGACGCACCCGGCATCGACCACGCACCGTCAACTGTCGCCGGCCGAACTCGCGAAGGCCGGCGTGAAGGAAGAAACGGTGCGGCTGTCGATCGGCATCGAGCATATCGACGACCTGCTCGCCGATCTCGACCAGGCGCTCGCGCAGCTTTGACCGGAACGGGCGGGCCGGATTGCCGGTGCGCCCCGCATCAAACCGCTTGACCCTGGAGCGGCTTCAAGGTGTTCAATCTCCGGTTGATGCCGGAGCGACGCCCGGCGCGTACGATCGTGCCACGCAGCCTCCGCTGCGACACGCCAACCGCCGAGAGGCCTCATGACACCGACCGCGAAGCTTGCGCTGCTCACGTTACCGCCCGTGCTGGCGGCCTGTCTCGGCGCCCTCGCGGCCGCGTGGCGCGCGCCCGGCCTGAAAACGTCGAGCGTGATCCAGCATTTCACCGGCGGCATCGTGTTCGCGGCCGCCGCGCTCGAACTGCTGCCGCAAGACCGTGCGCATGCGCTGTTTCCGGTCGTCGTCGGCTTCGTGCTCGGGATCGCGCTGATGCTGGCGATTCGCGCGCTGTCGGGTGCGATCGAGACGCGCTTCGAGGACGCGCGCTTGCCCGTGAGCCTGATCGTCGTCACGGCGATCGACCTCGTCGTCGACGGCCTGGTGCTCGGCATCGCCTTTTCCGCGAGCGACGCAAGCGGCATCATCCTGACCGTCGCGCTGACGCTCGAGGTGCTGTTCCTCGCGCTGTCGGTCAGCGCGGCGCTGGCCGCGGCCGGCACCGGCCGCACGCCGTCGATCGTCGTGCCGGTCGCGCTCGCGGCGCTGCTGAGCCTCGCGGCCGTTGCAGGCAACGCGGCGTTCGCGGGACTGCCGGCGAATATCTATGCGGCGCTTCTGGGGCTGGGCACCGTCGCGCTGTTGTACCTCGTCGTCGAAGAACTGCTGGTCGAAGCGCACGAGGTACCCGAAACGCCGTTCGCGACGGCCTCGTTCTTCATCGGCTTCATCGCGTTCTTCCTGATCGAGGGATCCGTGAAGGCCGGGTAGGCCGCGCGCGACGGCGTGACGGTGTGACGGCTACCACGTCGTCGCGCCGGTCGGCCAGGTATCGACGATGCGCGTGCCGTTGACCGGCGTGACACCCTCGCTGCGCAGCGCGGTCCACAGGTCGATCGCATGTTCGCGCGATTTTCGGGTGCCGTCGTCGGTCAGCACGTTCAACGCGATCACTTCGTCGCGTGTCGTCAGTTGCAATTGCTCCTTCAGCTTGCGCGACTGATGCGACACGGTACGAACGTCGCCGAGCACGATCCGTTTCGCCGCGACGGTCGACGCGTCGCCGGCATCGGCCGGCACGAACGTCAGCCAGCCAGCGGCGACTTCGCATTGTCCGCGCGCGAACGTCGCGGTCCACGCGCCGGCCGGCACGGCCGCCAACTCGCAGCGCATCCGCTCGCTCGCGCGGCGACCGACGTCGTGCGCCGGCGCGTGCGACAGCGCACGTTCCGGCCAGCCTGCCGCCATCGCGGCCGTCGACATCAGGTACGCGGCCAGCACGATCCCTTTCGCGACATTGCGCATCGCACTCTCCTTTCCTGAACGATCAAAGCCCCGCGAAGCGGTTGTCGTGCGCATCGACCAGCGGCGACTTCTCGCCGCGATGAACGGCCGCGCGATGAATCTCCCGATTGCGAGCGACGGCGGCCGGGCTCGCCGGATAGTCGCGAGTCGGGCTCGGGATCACGCCGTCGTGACGCGCGCGCACCAGCTCCTGAATCACGTCCTGACGGCGCTTCGGCTGCGCGGCCACGGCCTGCGAGAAGGCCACGATCGACAGTGCGGCAACGGTGACGGCGATCGTCGGGCGTGGAATGTTCATCTGGATGGCTCCTTATTGGAATGCCGTGACGGGAGCGCTCACTTTGATCCTGCGGCGGTGCGGATTCGTGATCGCTTCATGACGGTTTCGTCACCGTTCCGCCACGCGCGCCACGTGACGAAAATTTCATGTTCCGATCAGGTTCGCGATGGGCCGCGCCGCTACGATCGGAACGGTAGCGGGCCTTGCCCGTTCCCATCCACGCAACGGGTCGCTGCCGTACAGCACGATCACGCATTAGGCCCGGGCTCGTCGAGTGCCGGGCCGTTTTTTACGCGTGTCCGACGATTCACCGCGCGGATTTTCGCTGCGGGTACAGGCATGGATGCGTTTTCACATACAGGTTCGGATTGCCGCAGCGGTGCCCCGCATAGTCGATCTGCTCGCCAGTCATCGTGCCGGCCGGCACCGGCTTGCGCATGGCGGCCGGCGCAGTAGCCGTGGTACTGGAGCGTGTCGACGATGCGCAGCCCGCGAACGACGGAACGATCAGGACTGCGATCAAGGCGAGACGAATGGCAGCACGGTGCAATTTTCGATCCGGAATGAAGGCTTGAATGGCGCCGCCCGCTATCGGTACTGCAGTGGCGACCGGCACGAACGCCGCCGGCTCGGTCGGCCAACGGCAGACTTCATGTTCCGCTTCCCGCTCATCGCACCGATGACGCGAACATGACGGTTGCGTCATGTCGAACGAGTCCGCACGGCGCACTGGCGCGCGCCGCAATCTGACGCATTTTTCATCTCGCGATCACGATCGCGCACGGCCGCTTTCGCATACTGGGTCCATGGTTCGCCACCCGGCGGCCGCGATCAAGGAGAGCATCGATGAAAACCGCAAAACTCGCAGCATGGTTCGTCACCGCCACGCTGTCGCTCGGCATGGCCACGCAGGCCGCGCTCGCCCAAACGCAAACGCAAGGCAAGTCCCGCTCGCAGGTCGTCAACGAACTGAAGCAGGCGCAGCACGACGGAGTCGTGCCGACGAGCAAGACGCAGTACCCGCCGACCGGCGAGATCGTTGCACGCAACAAGGAACTGCACGGAATTTCGGTGCATGGCGGCGAGAAGAAGCCGCAGACCGACAATCACGACGACCTGACCGCGAAGCAATGACGCCCAGCCCCACGGCCGCAGGCAACGCGCCGCGCGCGGCTGCCTTGCGGCGAACGCGCGGGCGTGTGCACCCGCGCCGTCAGGTGCCGATGGCGGCCGGCCGTTCAGGCGCGGCCGGCCGTCGCGGAAAGCGCAGCCAGAAGGTCGTGCGGCGACCCGGCTCGCTGTCGACGCCGCATTCGCCGCCGTGATTGTCCATGATCGACCGGACGATCGCGAGGCCGAGCCCCGTGCCTGACGCCGAATCGTGCCGCGACGGATCGACGCGATAGAAGCGCTCGAAAATCCGCCCGACGTGCTCCGCCGCGATGCCGGGCCCCGTGTCCGACACGGCGATCGTCGTCGCGCCGCCTTGCTCGACGCAATCGATCGTCACGACGCTGCCGCGCGGCGCATAGGTCAGCGCATTCGACAGCAGGTTGCTCAACGCGCGCTGGTACAGCGTCAGATCCGCATCGACCCACGCATGGCCGTCGACCTTCACCGTCACGCCCTCGTCTTCCGCAAGCGGCTCGTAGTAGCCGGCCACCCGCTGGGCCTCCTCCGCCGCATTCAGGCGCCGCACATCGATCGACGTGCCGGCCTGCTCCGAACGCGCGAGAAACAGCATGTCCTCGATCATCCGCGACAGCCGCTGGTATTCGTCGATGCTCGACTCGATCACGCTCCGGTATTCGTCCGCGCTGCGCGGTTGCGACAGCACGACCTGCGCGGCCGCCTGCAGGTTCGTCAGCGGCGTGCGCATGTCGTGCGCAAGATTCGACGAGAACTGGCTCAGCCGCGTGAACGATTCGTTCAGCCGCGCAAGCATCCCGTTGAACGCATGCTCGAGTTCCTTCAGCTCGCCTGACGTATCGAGTTCAGGCAGCGGATGCGCGAGCCGGCTCGTCGACATCTGCTCGGCGCGCGCCGCGAATCGTCGCAGCGGGCTCAGCCCGAGCGCCGCGACGCCGTATGCGATCGCGGCCGCGAGCACCACGCCGAACACCTCGATCACGACGATCGTATAAGCGTGCGTGCGCAACAGCAGCACGTCGGCGCTGCGGTCGTATTGCACGGCGACGCGCACCACGGGCGCCCCGGCGCCGGCGAGCGGCACGCCCGTCAGCAGATACCGGTGCCGCACGCCGGGCGCGGCGATGCCGACCGGCACGCGCCCGGCGTTCGTCGACAGCAGCGGCGCATACGGGCGGAAGCCCGGCGTGCCGACGAGGCGCGCACCGCCGGCATCGAAGATCGCGAGATCCATGTTCGGATGCCCGTGCAACTGGTCGATCCAGATATCGGCGTTGCGCGCGACGTCGGCCGTCGTGCGCGCCTCGGCCAGATGCGCCCCCAGTGCGGCGGAAATGCCGGCCATCTGCTCGGCCGCCGTGGCTTCGACGCGGTTGCTCAGCGCCTCGTACAGTGCGACGCCGCTCGACGCGAGGATCACCGACGTCGACAGGATGATCAGCGCGGTCAGGCGGCCGCGCAGCGTGCGCGGCAGCAGGCGCGCGATCATGCGGCCGCGCCGCCGCGCGTTTCGAGCACGTAGCCCATCCCGCGCACCGTGTGGATCAGCTTCGGTTCGTACGCGTCGTCGATCTTCGAGCGCAGCCGGCGAATCGCCGAATCGACGACGTTCGTGTCGCTGTTGAAGTTCATGTCCCACACCTGCGATGCGATGGTCGCGCGCGGCAGGATCTCGCCTTCGCGGCGCATCAGCAGCCACAGCAGCGCGAACTCCTTCGCGGTCAGCAGGATCGTGTCGCCCTGCCGCGTGGCCTTGCGGCGCGTCAGGTCGAGTTCGAGATCGGCCACGCGCAGCGTGTTCGAGTCGCGCGGCTGGCCGCGCCGCAGGATCGACTTGATGCGCGCGGTCAGCTCGACGAAATCGAACGGCTTCGCGAGATAGTCGTCCGCGCCGAGTTCGAGCCCCTTCACGCGATCGCCGACGTCGTCGCGCGCGGTGAGGAACAGCACGGGCGTCGACTTGCTGCGCCGCAGGTTCTGCAGCAGCGTCCAGCCGTCCTGCCCGGGCAGCATCACGTCGAGTACGAGCAGGTCGTACTCCTCCGTTTCGGCCTGGTGCTGGCCCGTGATGCCGTCCTCGACCCAGTCGACGACGTAGCCGGCCTCGGTCAGGCCCTTGCGCAGATATGCGCCCGTCTTCGGTTCATCCTCGACAATCAGAATTCGCATCACGCATTACCCTTGAAGAAACCCAGCCGGCTCAGCACGCGGGCACAGACGCCGCCGCGCAACGCCGTGCGCCACGACACCGCATGGCTGACACGGTACAGCACCGGCAGCACCAGCAGCGTCAACGCCGTGGACGACAGGATACCGCCGATCACGACCGTCGCGAGCGGGCGCTGCACCTCGGCGCCGGTGCCGGTCGCGAACGCCATCGGCAAGAAGCCGAGCGATGCGACCAGCGCGGTCATCAGCACGGGCCGCAGCCGCGTGAGCGCGCCGTCGCGCACGGCTGCGTCGAGCGGCATCCCTTCGTCGCGCAGGTTGCGGATGAACGAGATCATCACGAGCCCGTTGAGCACGGCCACGCCGGACAGCGCGATGAAACCGACCGCCGCCGTGATCGACAGCGGAATCCCGCGCAGCCACAGCGACACGACGCCCCCGCTCAGCGCGAACGGAATGCCGGTGAACACCAGCAGCCCGTCCTTCACGTTGTTGAACATCACGAACAGCAACACGAACACCATGAACAGCGCGAGCGGCACGACGAGCTTCAGGCGCTCGCTCGCGCTTTGCAGCTGCTCGAATTGCCCGCCCCACGACACCCAGTACCCGGCCGGCACACGCACATCCTGCTGCAACTGCTCGCGCGCATCGGCGACGAACGAGCCGACGTCGCGGCCGCGCACGTTCGCGCTGACCACCACCCGCCGCTTGCCGTCCTCGCGGCTGATCTGGTTCGGGCCCGGCGCCACGTCGATCGTCGCGAGCTCCGCGAGCGGCACGTACGGCGCCGCCGCGAGCGGCGCGCTGGCGCCCGCGGCCGGCGCGGGCAGCGCGATCGGCAGCCGCTTGATCGCCTCGATGTCGGAGCGCAGCTCGTCGGGCAACCGCACGACGATGTCGAAGCGGCGGTCGCCCTGGAACAGCGTGCCGGCCTTCCGCCCGCCGACGGCCGCGGCCACCGAATCCTGCAGGTCGGCGACGCTCACGCCGTAGCGCGCGAGCTTGTCGCGGTCGAGGTTGACGGTCAGCACCGCCAGGCCCGTGGTCTGCTCGACCTTCACCTCCGACGCGCCCGGCACCTTCTGCAGTGCAGCCGCGATCTGCTCGCCCGTCCGGTTCAACACGGCCATGTCGTCGCCGAAGAGCTTCACGGCGACGTCGCTGCGCACACCCGAGATCAGCTCGTTGAAGCGCAGCTGGATCGGCTGCGAGAACTCGTACGCGTTGCCCGGCAGCTCGGCGAGCGCGTCCTCGATCTCGCGCACGAGCCGGTCGCGCGGCTTCTTCGGATCGGGCCACGTGTCGGCCGGCTTCAGCATGATGTAGCCGTCCGACAGGTTCGGCGGCATCGGGTCGGCCGCGATCTCGGCCGTGCCGGTGCGTGCGAACACGCGCTCGATCTCGGGGAAGCGTGCCTTCAGCGTCTTCTCGATCGACTTCTGCATCTCGACCGACTGCGACAGGCTCGTGCCGGGAATCCGCAGCGCGGACACGGCCAGATCGCCCTCGTTCAGGCTCGGGATGAACTCGCTGCCGAGGCGCGTCGCCAGCCCCAGCGTGACCAGCACGATCGCACCCGCCCCGGTCATCACGCGCGCCGGGCGCGTCATGAACGCGGCGAGCACCGGTTCGTACGCGCGCCGCGCCCAGCCCATCAGCCGGTTTTCCTTCTCCTCGACCCGCTCGCCGATGAACAATGCGACGGCCGCCGGAATGAACGTGACGGTCAGCACCATCGCGGCGGCGAGCGCCATCACGACGGTCGTCGCCATCGGGTGGAACATCTTGCCTTCAACGCCGGTCAGCGCGAAGATCGGCAGGTACACCACCATGATGATCAGTTGCCCGAAGATCAGCGCGCGGCGCGCCTCCTGCGAGGCGCCGAACACTTCGGCAAAACGCTCGGCGCGCGTGAGCGGCCGCCCGGCCGCCGCCTGCGCATGCGCGAGCCGCCGCACGCAGTTCTCGACGATCACCACCGCGCCGTCTACGATGATCCCGAAATCGAGCGCGCCGAGGCTCATCAGGTTGGCGCTCACCTTCGCGTTGACCATCCCGGTGAAGGTCATCAGCATCGACAGCGGAATCACGAGCGCGGTGATCAGCGCCGCGCGGATGTTGCCGAGGAACAGGAACAGCACAGCTATCACGAGCACCGCGCCTTCGAGCAGGTTCTTCTTCACCGTCGCGACGGCCTTCTCGACGAGCACCGTGCGGTCGTACACCGGAATCGCTCTCACGCCGGCCGGCAGCGTGCGGTTCACGTCCTCCATCTTCGCAGCGACGGCCTTCGACACCGTCCGGCTGTTCTCGCCCATCAGCATGAACACCGTGCCGAGCACGACTTCCTCGCCGTTCGACGTCGCGGCGCCGGTGCGCAGTTCGCGGCCGATGTCGACCGCGCCGACGTCCTTCATCCGCACCGGCACGCCGCCGACGTTGGTCAGCACGATGTTCGCGATGTCGTCGACGGTGCGCGCCTGGCCCGGCACGCGCACGAGATACTGCTCGCCGCGCTTTTCGATGTAGCCGGCGCCGACGTTGTCGTTGTTGCGCTCCAGCGCGCGCACGACGTCGGCGAGCGTCAGCCCGTACGACATCAGCTTCGCCGGATTCGGCGCGACGCGGTACTCCTTCACGTAGCCACCGATCGAGTTGACCTCGGTCACGCCGCGCACGTTGCGCAACTGCGGCCGCACGACCCAGTCCTGCAGCTCGCGCAGGTCGGCCGCCGTATAGCGCGTGCCGTCGGGCTTGCGCGCGTTGGCGTCGGCCTCGACGGTCCACAGGTAGATCTCGCCGAGGCCCGTCGACGTCGGCCCCATCGCGGGCGCGATGCCGGCCGGCAGCTTGTCCTTCGCTTCCTGAATGCGCTCGTTGACGAGCTGCCGCGCGAAGTAGATGTCGGTGCCGTCCTTGAAGATCACGGTGACCTGCGACAGCCCGTAGCGCGAGATCGAGCGCGTCTGCTCCAGCCCCGGCAGCCCGGCCATCGCGGTCTCGACCGGATAGGTGATGCGCTGCTCGGCCTCGAGCGGCGAGTAGCCGGGCGCGGACGTGTTGATCTGCACCTGCACGTTGGTGATGTCGGGCACCGCGTCGATCGGCAGGCGCTGGTAGCTGAACACGCCCAGCGCGGCCACGGCCGCGATCGCCAGCATCACGAGCCAGCGGTGCGCAATCGCAAAGCGGATCAGACGCTCAAACATGTCGGGATTCCTTGAAGCGGAGCACGGTGGCCCGCACCGGACGGGCCGAGCGGCCGGTCGACCGGCCGCTCGGAAAGCAAGCCGCATGAAGAGCCGCCAGCCTCGCCACGGCGCATGCGTATTGCCGCTCATTCATGTTCCGCGCTCCCCTTGCCGAGTTCCGCCTTCAGCACGAAGCTGTTCGACGCCGCGTATTCCTGGCCGGGCTGGAGCCCCTTCAGCACTTCCGTCGCGCGTTCGTCGCGCCGCCCCGTCTCGACGGCCTGCGCGACGAAGCCTTTCGGCGAGCGCACGAACACCGACGGCACACCGTCGACGTCCTGCAGCGCGTCGCTCGCGACCGCGAGCAGCACGCCCTGCGCACCCGCATCGACCGACACGTTCACGAACATCCCCGGGCGCCACACGCGGTCCGGATTCGGCAGCACGACGCGCGCCGGCGCGGTGCGCGTCTGCTCGCCGAGCAGCGACCCCACGTACGCGATCGGGCCGCTCGAACGCGATTCGAACGCGGTCGCGATCACCGTCGCGTCGCGGCCGACGCGTACGTCGCCGAGCCGCTGCGCGGGCACCGCCATCTCGGCCCACACGGTGGACAGGTCGGAAATCACGAACATGCTCGCGTCGGCGGCGATCGCCTCGCCGGGCGTCGCATGTTTCTCGACGATCGTGCCCGCGAACGGCGCGCGCAGTTCGTAACGGTTCAGCGCGCCCGCGCCGACTGGCGCGTTCAGCGCGGCGAGCTTCTGCCGCGCGTTCTGCACGGCGATCTCGGCCTCGCGCAACTGCACCTGGGCCTGCTGGTAATCCTGTTCGGCCGAAATCCGTTCCTGCCACAACGTGCGTTCGCGCTCGTAGGTCGCGCGCGCCCCTGCCAGACGGCGCTCGGCCGTCAGCAACTCGCTGCGGCGGTCGGCCAGATCGGTGCTCGCGATCACCGCGAGCACCTGCCCCTTCGCGACGTTCTGCCCGAGCGACACCGACACCTGCTCGACGATGCCGGCCACGCGCGGCACCACGTGCGCGGTGCGATCCTCGTTGAACTTGATTTCGCCCGGCAACTGGAACGGCGTCGCGATCTGCGCGGGGCCGGCCTTCGCAAGCGCGATCCTCGACGTCGCGAGTTGCGCGTCGCTCAGCGCGATCGCACCGTCGGTGCGCGCGAACGGGAACGATGCCGCATCGTTGCCAGCCTTCACGTCGATCGTCGCATCGAACACGTGCGGCTTCGCGATCGACTGCGCCGACACGAACTTCCGGCCGGCCGCGTCGAACCGCAACGGTTCGCGCGTACGGTCGTACCGCACCAGCGTGCCGGACACGGTCACGCCGTCGATCGCAGGCTTGCCGTCGACGAATGGATAGACGACGAGCCGCGCGTCGCCGGGCTTTTCCGTCATCACGATCTCGACCGACAGCTTGCCGCGCTCGAGCACGACACCGCCGCGCGCGCCGGCGCCCTCGGCCGGCTGCGTGGCTTCGGCGGCCGTCGGCGCCGATGCGCTGCTGCCGCCCCGCGCGACGGCGAGCGCGCCGATCACGATCCCTGCGCCACCGAGCACGGCGGCCGCCATAACGAAGATTCTGCTGCGTGACATGATGATCCTTCCGGTGAGAGCGGCGCTTAGCGCGCGACGGCCGCGAGCGGCGTGCCGACGAGCCGGCCGATATCGGCGCGAGCCGCATGGGCGCCGGCGAGCGCACGGACGTATTGCGACTGCCCCAGGAACAGCGTGCGCTGCGCGTCGAGCACGTCGAGGAAGCTGAACTTCCCGAGCTCGTAGCCGCGCGACATCGCGTCGAGCGCAAGACGCGCGGCCGGCAGGATGTCGGATTTCAGCCGCTGCGCTTCCTGCTCGGCGGCCTCGAAATTCGCGTACGCCTGCGCGAGCTCCAGCCGCAGGCGCGTGCGTTCGCGATCGAGATCGGCGTTCGCGCGCTCGGCCTTGTGCGTCGCCTCGAGCAGCGCACCCCGGTTCGTGTTGAACAGCGGAATCGGGATCGATATGCCGACCACGGCCTGGTTGTCGGGCACGCCGCCTGTGGTCACGCGCTTCACGCCCGCGCTAACCGTCACGTCCGGAACGCGGCGCGCGCGTTCGAGCGACACGGCCGCATTCGCGCGCAGCAGCTCGGCGCGCGCGACCCGCGCGAGCGGTGCGTCGTCGAGCTGCGCGGTCAACGCGGACAGCGGCTCGACCGGCGGCACGTTTTCCAGGTCGCCGCGCACCGCGAGCCGGTCGCTGCGCGCTTCGCCCATCACGGCGTTCAGCTTCTCGCGCGCAACCTCGACACGGCCGCGCGCGGTCACCGCTTCGATCTGCACGCCGGCCGCCGCGACCTGCGCCTTGGTCGCCTCGACCGGCGACACCTTGCCGGCCTGCGCGCGGCGCGCCGCGAGATCCGCGGAGCGCGCGGCGATCGCGGCCGATTCCTCGGTCACCTGTAGCTGGCGCTGTGCGGCGAGCAGCCCGTAGAACGCGGCGATCACGTCGGCGCGCACCGCGGCGCCCTGCTCGTCGAGCGAGGCGCTCGCCGCCTCGCGGCCGTACGACGCGACATCGAGCCGTGCGCGGCGCTTGCCGCCCAGTTCGATGGCCTGGCCGATCATCGCGGTGGACGTGCGTTCGGCGCGGCTGAAGCCTTCCTGCAGGAACGACACTTCGGGATTCGGGCGCGCGCCGGCCTGCATCAACGCGCCGGCCGATGCATCGACGTCCGCGCGCGCGCCGCGCAGCGCCGGATTGTTCCGCGCCGCGACCGCGAGCGCATCGGACAGCGTCAATGACGGCGCAGGAAGCGCGCCGGATGGCGGTGCGCCGATCGGCGTCGCGCTGCCGGCTGCGGTCGTGGCCGGCCCCGGCGTCGGCGACGGCTGTGCATGAGCCGTCGCGGCCATCGCGAAGACGATGGCCGCGGCGAGGTTGAGCTTGAGCATGTTCGGTTCTGCGGTAACGGTTCGCGACCGATGCTACGGACCGGCCGCAGTGCGAACATGAGGCGAAGATGATATTTCCGTCATGTCGGGTGCAGCGGCACGCAGGCGTGCGACCGCCCTGCGGGAACGGCATGCCGCGTCGAAGATCGGGAGGACGGGTTGAACGTACCGCGCGACGCGCGCACGGAAGATTGCAGGTTGTCGAGGAATCGGTACGCGTGCGCGGCAGGCCCGCGCACTCGGATCAGGCGAGCCCTTGCTTCGCGCGCCGCCGCTGCACGAGCCAGTCGAGCAGTTGCTGCCCGTCGCGTTCGCCGAACCAGCGCGCGTGCCCGATCAGGTAGCCGTCGTACGCGATGTCGACGATCGCCGGCGCATCGATGATGCAGCCGAAATACGCGACTTCCGACAGCGCGAACTCCGTATGCACGATCGGCAGCAGCGCGACCAGCGCCGCATACGCGTCGTCGCTCAACGGTTCGAGCGATTCGTAGCCGTCGAGCAGCGCGTCGATCTGGTCGTATTCGACGCGCCGCGCATCGGCCGGCGCCATCCAGTCGACCGTATTGCGCTCGATCGCGAGCGCGAGGTCCATGACCGCGCAGGTGCGGTCAGACAAGCCGAAATCGAGCACGGTCCGGACCTGCGCGCCGGGCCCCGCCTCCGTCCACAACAGGTTCGACGCGTGCCAGTCGCCGTGCGTCCACAGCGGCGGCAACGCCGGCAGCAGCGGCACGAGGCGCGCGTGATACGGGCCGATCGCGTCGGCCACGTCGCCACGCCAGTCGCGCGAGCCGAGCGCACGCACGAGCAGCGGCTGCGCGTCGACCCAGCGTTCGAGCGCGCCCGCCAGATCGGCGCACGACAGCACGCGAAAGCTCGACAGCAGCGTGCGCACGGGCCGCGCGGGCGCATCGTAGCCGGCCGACGCGCGATGCAGCTCGGCCAGCGCGCGGCCGGCCGCATACGCATGCGATGGATGCGTGAACGGCTGCCACGACATCACGCCGCGATACGGATCGACGCCGGGTGCGAGCACGTGCACCTCGTACGTCCATTCGCCGGACGCGAACGCGGTCGCACCGTTGCGATCGGCCAGCACGTCCACCACCGGCATCCCGCGCGCGCGCAGATGCGCGATGAAGCGATGCTCTTCCTCGAGCCCGGCGACATCGCGCAGGCTCGCGTGATGACGCTTGACGAACAACCCGCGCCCGTCGGCCATCCGCACCAGCACGGCGGCCGCGAACTGCCGCGGGCTGTGCCACGTCAGCCGCACCGGTTCGCCCGCGCCGTCGATCCGCGCGAGCACGGCCGCCACTTCGTCGTGCGTGATCAGCGGCCAGTCGCGTTCGGCCTGCTCGCCATCGACGCCGAATTGCGGCGGCGCGACGTCGCGCGACAGGGGGCCGTCCGGCTCGAGGGGGAATGACATGAACGGCGTTGCTCCGTAGTTGAATCCGTGCGCGAATCAGCGCGCGCCGCCGCCCGATGCGAGCGGGCCGCCGGCGGCTGCACGCAATGCGGCGGCCGTCCGGCTCCAGTCGCGCCAGCCGACGACGGCCAGCCCGATGAACAGCGCATAGAGTCCGGCCGTCAGATACAGTTCCTTGAACACGAACATCCCGACGTACACGACGTTCACGACGATCCACAGTCCCCACGACGCGATGTAGCGCCGTGCGGTCCAGTATTGCGCGACGAGGCTGAACGCGGTCAGCGACGCATCGACGAACGGCAGCGCCGCATCGGTCCAGCGCGCCATCATCCCGCCGAGCAGCGCGCTGCCGACGACGGCCGCGATCAGGTCGGGCAGCATCTGCCGGGGCCGCACGCCGGTCACGGGTGCGACATCGCCGGCCGGCGCCGCCTCGCCGTCGGCACCGCCGGCGGCCTCGCTCGCGCGCTGCGCGAGCCAGCGCTGCCAGCCGTACACCTGCAGCACCGCGAACGCGCCCTGCAGCAGCATGTCGGAATACAGCTTCGCGTCGAAGAAGATCCAGCCGTACAGCGCGACCGATGCGAGGCCGACCGGCCAGCACAGCATGCGCCGTTTCGCGGTCAGCCAGATCGCGAGCGCGCTGACGATCACGCCGGCGATTTCGAGTGGGGACATCGTCTGTGCTCTCCTGGTGGGCTGCCGGGGCCGCGCGTCACGCGGCCGATTCCGGTCGGTCAGAAATCATAGGTCAACGACACGCGCGCGGTGCGCGGCGCACCCGGGAACAGGTACGCATCGCCCTGCTGCTCGCCTGCGTCGCGCCAGTAGAACTTGTTGAACAGATTGTCCACCGATACGCGCAACACCGTGCGATGGCCGCCGATCTTCGTCGTATAACGCGCGCCGAGATTGAACACGAACCACGACGGCACGCGCGCGGTGCCTTCCTCGTTCGCGTTGCGCGCCGCGCTGTATTCCACGCCGCCGAGCACGTTCAGGCCCGCGATGCCCGGCACCGCGTAGTCCGCATACAGCGACGCGCGCAGCGCGGGCACGTTGATGATCTGGTGTCCTTCGTAGGCCGGCGACCCCGAATCGACCGCGCGGGCGCGAATCGCCGCGACGCTGGCCGTCAGCCCCAGCCGCTCGGTCACGCGCCCGGCCGCGCCGAGCTCGATTCCCTGGTGCCGCTGCGTGCCGCGCTGCACGAACGTGTAGGTCGTGCCCGATGCGTCGGGATCGGCGAACTGGAACGGCTTGCTGATCGAGAACACGGCGGCCGTGAGGCTCAGCCGGTCGAGCCAGTCGTATTTCGCGCCGACCTCGAACTGATGCGATTCGACGGGCGGCAGGAACGCATACGCGTTGGTCGCGCGCACGGGCGCCTGATCGCCGAGCGACAGCGCCTTGCTGTACGACGCATACAGCGACAGCACGTCCACCGGCTTGTAGACGAGCGCGACCTGCGGCAGGAACACCGAGCGGTCGGTATGTGTCGTATCGCCGTCGAGGCTGCTCCAGCTGCGCTGGCGCAGCAGCACTTCCTTGCCGCCCGCGAGCACCTGCCAGTGTTCGCCGATGCCGATGCGGTCGAGCCCGAACACGCCGTACTGCCACGCATCGAGGCGCGGATACGACGGCCCGGGCGAATTCGGCGACGGCGAGAAGGTCAGGTCCGGCCCGTAGACGTTCTCGCTGCCCACGTAGTCGTACACGGCGTCGGCCATGTGCACGACGCGGCGCTGCACGCTCACGCCGAGCGTCAGCTCGTGCCGCAGCGGCCCCGTCGCGAACCTGCCCGTCGTGACCGCGCGCAGATCGTCGTTGCGCCGGTATTCGCCGGGGCTGCGGAAGTCGTATACGTCGTAGTCGCCGTTCGCGCCGAAGAAGAACGGCGACGTCGCGCCGGCCGCGCAGCTTGCCGCGTACGAGCAGCCGTACGCGAACGCGCTGTTGTCGTCGATCATCGTGCGGCTACGGCCGGCGGCGACGTAGGCCTTCCAGTCGTCGTTGAACCGATAGTCGAAGCGTGCGTTCAGGTTCAGCGCATCGGTCGTCACCGGTTTCGCCCACGGCTGCGTGCCGAGCGCCTTCGACGTCGTCTTGACCGACGGCACGACGGTGCCGCCGAGCAACTGGTAGCCGGGCGCGGAGCGCTGGATCCACTGCTGGAATTCGGCGTTGAACTGCAGGCTCGCGCGCGGGCCGATGTCCCAGTCGGCGGCGATCGAGCCGAACGTGCGCCGCCCGTTCGTGCCGTCGATATAGGAGTGCATGTTCTCCTTCGCCGCATTGATCCGGAACCCGAACTGATGGTCGGGGCCGAAGCGGCGGCCGAGATCGACGGCCGCCGACGTCGAGCCGCGGCTGTCGACGCCGCCCGTCACGCTCGCGACGTTCGCGGAGCGCTTGGTCACGAAGTTGATCACGCCGCCCGGCGCGACGACGCCGCCGTCGATGCCCGCGAGCCCTTTCAGGATCTCGACGCGCTCCTTGTTCTCGAGCGGCACGTTCTGCTCGCCGGACACCGTCAGCCCGTCGATCCGGATCGCGCTCGCGAGATCGACCGGAAAGCCGCGGATCGCGAAGCCTTCGAAATAGCCAACCGGCGCATAGTCGTTGACGACCGACGCATCGTTGCGCACGACGTCGCTCAAGCGCTTCGCCTGCTGATCGTCGATCAGCGCGCGCGTGACGACGCTCACCGACGCCGGCGTGTCGCGCAGCGGCGCGTCGTCGAACCCCGCGACCGACGCTTCGCGCGCCCGCAGCGGGTGGCCGCGCTCGCCGCTCACCGTGATCGCGGGCAGCGTCGCGCTGCCGGTCGCGTCGGCGCCCGGCGCGGGCGGGTCGCCCGGTGCCGCGGCAGCCTGCACCGCGAAAAGCGTGACGCCGAGACCGACACCGAGCCCGACCTTCGTGCGCCGCCGCCGTTCGGGCGCCGCTGTTGTTCTATTCACCGTCATTGTTCTGGATGGAAAACTCGCCACTCGACCCTGTCGAAACCCGTTGGAAGCTGCGAAGCGTGCACCCGCCGCCGCGCCGTCGCCGGACGCGTGCGTCGACGCGGTATTCATCGGACGAACCGGACCATGCGGCGCGCGAGCGGGCCGGCCGGTCGGAACAGCGCAGGATGGGGCATCGGATTCGGATGACGCGCCGGAAACGATGCAGCGGCCAACGGGTCCGTCGGGTGCCTGTCGGCCGGCCGGCGCCTCGCGCGATCGTGTCATGCGGGGGACGCTTCGAACGCCCCGGTGCGGGCGGCGGGCACTCGCGCCGGCCGTTCGTCGGAACGGCGGCCTGCCCGGCGCGCGACATCGCGGCGTGGCGCGCATTTTACCCCGGGCGGGGCACAGGGCCGAGGAATCGGACGGAACGGGAAACGGAGAAGGCGGCAACCGGAATCGCGGTTCGGGCGGCACGACGGCGGCGAAGATGCGGGCGCGATTCGCGTCGCGCGTGCCGGCCCCGACGCCGCGTCGTCGTGCGCCGGGCAGAACGTGCCTGGAACCGGCGCGGGAATGGGCGCCTGCTACCGGTTCGTTAGCCCGTTCGCTTTAGCCCCCCCCCCGCATCGTCACCTCCATGCCGGGCAGTTTCACGACGGGCTCGTTCATCAAATCGGTCGACGCTCTCGTCGACCCGGACGGCATCCGAAAAAAAGCAGCAGTTGCGCGCGCTTTTTGCGCGGCAAGCCGTCCGCGGTCACATGTCGCAAGCGCGTCAGCAATCGAGCACGAGCGGCTCCGTGGCCCCTCGCGCGGGCCGCGCGACGCACGGCAGCGCGCAGCCGGGTGCGACCGGCGCATCGGGCGTCTGCGCGTAGTCGACCGCGCCCGACAGCACGCGCGTCGCGCACGTGCCGCACGAACCGGCGCGGCATTCGGACGGCACGGCCACGCGCTGCCCTTCCGCGAATTCGAGCAGCGTGCCGTCGGCAGGCGTCCACGCGGCTTCGCGCCCCGTGCGCCGGAACACCACCGGCACGCTTGCCGCCATGGGCGCAGCAGCCGTGCGGGTCGCACTGCGCGAAACGCTCGACGGCCCGAACGCCTCGAAACGGATGCGCTCGTCCGGCACGTTCAGTGCGCGCAGGCCGTCGTACAGGTCGCGCATGAATGCCGACGGCCCGCACAGGTAGAAATCGTAGTCGTCGAACGACAGGACCCGCTTCAGTTGCCCGACGTCGATGCGGCCTGCCCGCGCGGCCGCCCCTTCGTGAGGACGACTGTCGAACCAGTGAAGCGACACGCGCGCATCGGCGGCCGCGATGCGCGCCAGTTCCGCGGCAAACGGCCGGTCGGCCGCTTCGCGTGCGCCGTGCACGAACACGACGCGGCGCGACGGCGCGTCGTCAGCCAGCGCCCGGCGCAGCATCGCGACCATCGGCGTGATGCCGATGCCGGCCGACACGAGCACGGCCGGGCGCGGGCTCGCGAGATCGAACGCGAAGCGGCCGCGCGGCATCTGCGCGTCGAGCGTCATGCCTACCCGCGCATGATCGTGCAGCCATGCCGATACGCGCCCCTCGCGCTTCACGGTGATCCGGTAATGCGTGCCGCCCGGTGCATCGGACAGCGTGTAACTGCGCATCGACGGCGCGTCGCTGCCCGGCAGCGCGACGCGTAGCGTCAGGTGTTGACCGGCTTCGTACGCAGGCAATGCGCCGCCATCCGCCGGCTCGAAATGGAACGACCGGATCGCGCGCGCCTCGTCGACGATCTTCGCGATGCGCAGCGGCCGCCATGCGGGCGCCGAGGCCGGCGCGGGCGCGGACGGCGCGGGCGCGGGCGCGGCCGGTGCTGCCGCGCCGCCCGCCGCCGACGCCATCGCCGCGAACTGCGGCGCGCGCTCGACCGCCGACCACCGGAACGGCAGTACCGCGCGCATGCGTCGCACTTCCCGCACATGGAAGCGCACGACGCGTTGCGCACCGTCGAACGACGCGACGACCGGCCCGTCCCACACGATCTCCGCGTGCGCGGCGACATACAGCACGTCGCCGCCGTCGAAATCGACGAACAGCAGCCCCGCGCGCGGATCGTGCTGCAGGTTGCCGAGCGTGTTGAAGAACCGGTTGCCGCTGAAATCGGGGGTCGTCAGCGTGCGTGCATCGTCGACGCGCACGAAGCCCGGCATCCCGCCGCGATGCGACACGTCCGCGCCGCGCGCCGCGCCCGCGTCGGGAGACGTGTTCGCGCTCGCGACGAAGAACGTGTCGGCCTGCGCGAGCAGCGCGCGGTCCGCATCGCTCAGCGCGTCCGACACGTCGGGCGCGACGGATGCGTCGACGTCCCGCGCAATGAAGGTCGGCTTGCGGCCCTGGATGTACTTCGCGCAATTGCCGAAGCTCTGCTCGACCGCGATCGTCAGCACATCGCCGTCCGCCGCGCGCACGACGCCGTTCACGCGATTGCGCCGCCGCGTATCGAATTCGATCCCGAGCCCGCCGAGCGGCGCGCCCGCCCGCCACGCACTGGCCAGCGGGTCGCCCGGCAGCGCGCGCGCCGCGATGCGCAGCGTGCGGGCGTCCGGCGACGTGACGAAACCCGGTGCGCCGACCCGCAGCGTCGCCCATGGCTGGCCCTGCGCATCGACGCCGCCGAGCACGAAGAACGGCAGTTGCGCGAAAAAGGTCCGGTGCTGGTCCGGCATGAATCGCCGGATGCCGCGCCGGCCGGCCGCGCCCGCCGCGTCCGTCACGCCCGCGCGCCGCTGCACGGCAAGCTCGCCCGCGTGAAACGGCGTGACCTCGAGTTCCCAGCCCGGTACGACGGCGCTCGGCGTATTCATTGCGTTCTCCTGAACAGGCACGGTGGCCGCGAGCGTCAAGCGGCGAGCAGGCCCGCGCGCGTCGTCGGCATCGCGACGAAGCCCGGCAACGCCTCGATACGCGCCAGCCACGCGCGCACGTGCGGATACGGTTCGAGCGACACGCCGCCTTCCGGTGCGTGCGCGATGTACGTGTACGCGGCGATGTCCGCGATCGTCGGCTGCGCGCCGGCCGCGAACGGCTTGCCGGCCAGCTCGCGATCGATCACGTCGAGCACCTTCGCGGCCGTGCGCTTGGCCGCTTCCGGGTCGATCTGCGCGCCGAACACGGTCACGAGCCGCGCGGCGGCCGGCCCCGACGCGATCGGGCCGGCCGCGTACGACAGCCAGCGCTGCACGACGGCCGCGCCGACCGGATCGTCGGGCAGCCAGTGCGCGTCGCCGTAGCGCTTCGCGAGGTACACGAGGATCGCGTTCGAATCGGCGATCACGGTGCCGCCGTCGTCGATCACCGGCACCTGCCCGAGCGGATTGAGCGCGAGAAACGCCGGTTCGCGCTGCGCGCCGGCCGCGAGATCGACGTCGATGGTCGTGGACGGCAGCCCGAGCAGCGACAGGAACAACCGGACACGGTGCGCGTGCCCGGACAACAGGAACGAATAAACGCGGATCGGCGAAGCAGGCTTGCTGGCGGCAGACATGGAAACACTCCGGAATCTCGCGCCGCCGGGGATCGGCGACGAACGGCCCCAGCGTAGCGCTCGCGGTTCGTCGCCAGAAGACGGATAATTGCTGAAACATTATCCGCTTCCATAGGACAATCGACGATGGCCGATTTGCGCGACGTGAACCTGAACCGGCTGGCGATCTTCGTCGCAGTGGTCGAGGCCGGCTCGCTGACGGCCGCGGCCGAGCGGCTCGGCCTCGCGAAGACGGTCGTCAGCACGCACATGCAGCGCCTCGAATCCGAGGTCGGCGCGAACCTGCTGGTGCGCACGACGCGGCGGCTGAGCGTGACCGATGCCGGGCGCGTGTTCTACGACGCGTGCCGCGACATCGTGCGCGCCGCCGAAGCCGCGCTCGACGCGGTGTCGTCCGACGCCGGGCCGCTGCGCGGCACGCTGCGCGTGAGCGTGCCGATCGATTATGGTGCGATGGTCGTCGCGCCGGCCGTCGTCGCGCTGCGCGACCGGCATCCGGCGCTCGCCGTCGAACTCGTCGCGAACGACCGCGTCGTCGATCTCGTCGCGGACAACCTCGACGTCGCGATCCGCATCGGCCGCCTCGCCGATTCGAACCATCGCGCGGTACAGCTCGGCACCTACGAGAAATGGCTGGTCGCGAGCCCGGCGTTCGTTGCCCGCCACGGGCTGCCGCGCGATCCGGATGCGCTCGCCGCGCTGCCGTTCGTGATGTTGTCGTCGCTGCCGCGCCCGCAAACGCTCGAACTCGACGACGCGCGCGGCGGCCGCGCGTCGGTGCGCTGCGTCGCGCCGGTGGTGTCGAACACCGCGACCGCGTGCCGCGCGATCGTGCTCGCGGGCGGCGGTTTCGGGCTGCTGACGGATTTCTCGACCGCGGACGACGTCGCGGCCGGCCGGCTCGTGCGGCTGCTGCCAGGTTGGCGCACGGCGCCGGCCGGGATTCATGCGGTGTATCCGTCCACGCGGCTGCCGTCGCCGAAGGTGCGGGCGTTCATCGATGCGATGAAGGCGCGGTTCGGGCAAACGCCGGTCGCGCCGCCCGCGCGTGCGCCGCGACCGAAGCGCGCGGAGGACTGAGCGGTTAGCCGTCCGTCACATGAATTTCAGGTAGCACTGTTTCTTGGCGACCTCCTCGCGCTTGAATCCTTTATCGCTCATGCACGAAGCAAACTCGTCCGGAAACGGATTCAGATTGAAGATCCTGTCCTGGATGCTGGCGGGGATACCCTGGTCCAGTTGGGCTTGCGCTTCCGCGCAGGTCGCCTTCGCGAAGGAGAGCGTGACGGGTTCCCCGCTGATGCGATTGCGGATTTTTTCATACGCCCCGTCCTTGCAGGCCGCCACTGTGTCCTTCAGGTGCTGTGTATAGAGGGCATCGCGGCAGACGTCGCCTGCCCGGTCCGCATCCCTGAACAGCGCCGCGACCGTTTGCGATTTCCACTCGGTTTCGTAGCGCGTGGTTTCGCTCAACGGCCAGCAGCCGCAGCCCGTCAGCATCAGGACGGAAACAACCGCTCCCGCCGACGTCGCGCGGCGCCACCATCGGTTCCGTACTTGCATGAGTTCCTTGTTATTGATCGACAACCATCCCGTATCGCGGGCGACCGGCCCCAGTCCCGCGCACCTATCCCGCCGCCCCCAACGTCCCCAGCAACACCTTCCTGCAACTCGCGATCATCTGCGCCTCCGGATCGCGATAGCCGGTGAGCAGCCATGCGGCGCCGACGTTCGTCATCGCGCCCACCAGCGCAAGCCCGATCAGCCGCTGCTCGGTGCGCTCCGCCGGCGTCACGGCTTCGCGCGGCACGCCGATCGCCATGATCAGCTTGCCGAAGTCGATCAGCATGCGCTGATACGTCATGTCGGTATCCGCACTCACGCCCATCACCTCGAGCAGCAGCACGCGCGCCGCGCACGGGTCGCGCAGGAACGCGAAGAACGCGGCGAGCCCCGCGTCGACGCGCTCGCGCAGATCGCCGCCGCGCGCGGCGACCGCCTGCGCGACCGCGTCATGCAACTGCTGCGCGTGATGCAGATAGGTGCAGCGCAACAGATCCTCGGTGCTGTCGAACGCCGCATAGAAATAGCGATCGTTCAGCTTCGCTTCCTGGCAGATCGACCGCACGGTCGCCTTGCGAAACCCCACCGTGCCGAACACGCGCGTCGCCGCGCGGATCAACGCATCGCGCCGCTCGGCGGCCCGTACCTCGGGCGCCACGCCGCCATACGACCGGCCTCTTTTTTCCGTTTCGAGTGCTTTCTCCATTCCGCTATTTGACATCAGGACACCCGAAAACTAAAGTGGTGACGACCAACACCACAATAGACGCGCCGCCGATGCAGCGCAAGCGGAACGGGAGGAACGACGGATGAAGGGGTTTTCCGGCAAGGTCGCCGCGATCACGGGCGCCGGTTCGGGCATGGGCCGCAGCCTCGCGATCGAGCTCGCGCGGCGCGGCTGCGAGGTGGCGCTCGCCGACGTCGACGAAGCCGGGCTCGCCGGCACGGCGGCCGCGTGCGCGTGGCACGGCGTGCGCGTGAGCACGCGCCGGGTCGACGTCGCCGACCGCGACGCGATGTTCGCGTGGGCCGATTTCGTGCGCGCCGAGCACGGCAAGGTCAATCTGATCTTCAACAACGCGGGCGTATCGCTGGCCGCCAGCGCCGAAACCGCCCGCCTCGCCGATCTCGAATGGATCGTCGGCATCAATTTCTGGGGTGTCGTGCACGGCACGCAGGCGTTCCTGCCGCATCTGCGCGCATCGGGCGACGGGCACGTCGTCAACACCTCGAGCCTGTTCGGGCTCGTCGCGATGCCGACGCAAAGCGCGTACAACGCGACCAAGTTCGCGGTGCGCGGCTTCACCGAGGCGCTGCGGATGGAACTCGAACTCGACGGCGCGCCGGTGAGCGCGACCTGCGTGCATCCGGGCGGCGTCGCGACGAGCATCGTCGACGCGGGCCGCGTCGATGCCAGCATCCACGCGCTGACGGGGCAGGACGAAGCGACCCATCGCCGCCAGGCCAATCGCCTGATCAACGCGACGACGGCCGACGAGGCCGCGCGGCAGATCCTCGCGGGCGTCGAGCGCAATGCGCGCCGCGTGCTGGTCGGCGCCGACGCGCGCCGGCTCGACAGGATCGCGCGGCTGCTCGGCGCCGGTTATCAGTGGCTGATGCTGCGCCACGTGCGCCGTGCCCGCGCACGCAATCTCCGCCCGAAGGAAGCCTCCGCGGGAGAGTGCGCCTACGCGCCGGCCGCGCGCCCCACCACACCGACGAAGGACCCCGCATGAGCTCGACGACGACCGACCGGCGCGCCGCGCCGCCTGCTCCCGACGCCCGCCGCGACCGGCGTAACGGCAACGACCTCGACGTGCTGATCGTCGGCGCCGGCCTGTCCGGCATCGGCGTCGCCTATCACCTGAAGCAGCGCTGCCCGCATGCGAGCGTGGCGATCGTCGAGGCGCGCGACGCGATCGGCGGCACCTGGGACTTGTTCCGCTATCCGGGCGTTCGTTCGGATTCCGACATGTTCACGCTCGGCTACAGCTTCCGCCCGTGGCACAGCGACAAGGCGATCTCCGACGGGCAGACGATCCTCGATTACATTCGCGACACCGCGCGCACGTATGGCATCGACGAGACGATCCGCTACGGCCAGAAGGTCGTCGCGGCCGACTGGGATTCGAACCGCGCGCGCTGGACGGTGCGCATCGAACGCACGCGGGACGGCGCAACGGACACGCTCGTCCATACCTGCCGCTTCCTGTTCATGTGCAGCGGCTACTACGACTACGACGCCGGCTACCTGCCCGACTGGGCAGGCATGGACACGTTCGAGGGCACGCTCGTGCATCCGCAGCACTGGCCGAAGGATCTGTCGTACGCGAACCGGCGCGTGGTCGTGATCGGCAGCGGCGCGACGGCCGTCACGCTCGTACCGTCGATGGCGGCCGATGCGCGACACGTGACGATGCTGCAGCGCTCGCCGACCTACATCGTGTCGCTGCCCGCGCGCGACAGGATCGCGAACGCGCTGCGCCGCGTGCTGCCGTCGCGGCTCGCGCACCGGCTCGTGCGCGTGAAGAACGTCCTGCTGACGATGTACCTGTACAACGTGTCGCGCCGCAAGCCCGACCGGACGAAACGGTTCATCATCCGCGCGGCGAGCAAGCAGCTCGGCCCCGACTTCGACGTCGCGAAGCACCTGACGCCGCGCTACATGCCGTGGGACCAGCGCGTGTGCCTCGTGCCGAACGGCGACCTGTTCAAGGCGATTCGCGCGGGCCGAGCATCGATCGTCACCGACGAGATCGAGCGCTTCACGCCGACCGGCCTCGAGCTGAAGAGCGGCCAGCAACTCGACGCGGACGTGATCGTCACCGCGACCGGGCTGAAGGTGAAGATGCTCGGCGGTGCGCGGATCACGGTCGACGGCCGCGCGGTCGATTTGCCGGAGACGGTGTCGTACAAGGGGATGATGTACAGCGACGTGCCGAACCTCGCGTCGTCGTTCGGCTACACGAATGCGTCGTGGACGCTGAAGGCCGAGCTGATCGCGCGCTACGTGTGCCGGCTGCTCAATCACATGCGCGCGAACGGGTACGACACGTGCGTGCCGCGGCTCGGCGCAGGCGATCTCGGCGACGTGCCGGCCGTCAACCTGAGCTCGGGTTACATCCAGCGTGCGGCCGGCATCCTGCCGAAGCAGGGGCACCGCAAGCCGTGGAAATTCCACCAGAACTACGTGCTCGATCTCGCGTCGCTGAAGTTCAGCCCGCTCGCCGATTCCGCGATGCATTTCGAACGCCGCGCCCAAACCGGCCAGGCAGCCGCCGCACCGGCTGCCGAACCCGCACTCGAAACCCGCTGAGGCCGACATGACCCCTACGCTCCATCTGATCCAGAACGTGCTGCTCGGCGTCGTCGCGGTGCTTGCCGCGCTCGCGCTGTTTACCGGTTACGTGGCCCGTCGCGTGACGCGCGCGTTTCCGCCCGAAGGCCGCTTCGTCGACATCGACGGCGACCGCATCCACTACGTCGAATACGGCAACGGCCCGCCGATCGTGTTCGTCCACGGGCTGGCGGGGCAATGGCGCAATTTCGCGTACCTGCCGCTCACGCGGCTCGCGCAGCGGCATCGCGTGATCCTGATCGACCGGCCGGGCGCCGGCCGCTCGCTGCGCGGCGCGGCCTCGCAGGCGAACGTGTTCGCGCAGGCTCGCACGGTCGCCGCGTTCATCGACGCGCTGAAGCTCGACAAGCCGGTGCTGGTCGGCCACTCGCTCGGCGGCGCGATCGCGCTCGCGGTCGGCCTCAATCATGCGGACCGCGTGAGCCGGCTCGCGCTGATCGCGCCGCTGTCGCACGAGCAGACCGAGCCGCCTGCGCCGTTCAAGCCGCTGATGCTGCCGTCGCCGCTCGTGCGCCGTTTCGTGTCGTGGACCTTCGCGATCCCGCTGACGATCCTGACGGGTCGCAACGCCGTGCGTCAGGTGTTCGCGCCGGAGGACGTGCCGCGCGACTTCCCGGTCAAGGGCGGCGGCCTGCTCGGGATGCGCCCGCACGTGTTCTACGCGACGGCGACGGACCTGCTGTCGGCGCCCGTCGACCTGCCCGCGATGGAGCGTCGCTATGCGGAGCTCGCGCTGCCGGTCGACGTGCTGTACGGCCGCGCCGATCCGATCCTGAACTGGCGCGCGCACGGCGAAGCGCTCGCGAGGAAATCGGCACGCGTGCGGCTGAAGGTCGTGGAGGGCGGGCATATGCTGCCGGTCACGCTTCCCGACGCGACGGCCGACTGGCTGCTCGAAGTGGCCGCCGCGTCGGTCGATGCCGCCGCGCAGCCAGTACGCATCGCGTAGATCGCGGCAACGAAGCGGGCCGGATTCCGTGCCGGGCAGTCGGAGCCGGCGCCGCGACGGAATCAGGCTTCGTCGTCGGGTATCGACAACCCGAGATCCGAGAGCACCTCGCGCGCGCTGCGGAACGCCTCGACCGCGGCCGGCGCGCCGGCGTACAGCGCGCTGTGCAGCAATACCTCGCGGATCTCGACGAGGCTCGCGCCGTTGTTGAGCGCACCGCGAATATGCCCCTTCAGCTCCGTGCCGCGGCCGAGCGCCGCCAGCATCGCGCACGTGCACAGGCTGCGCGTCTTCAGGTCGATCCCGCCCCGCTGCCACGTGCTGCCCCACGCATGTTCGTTCAGCCAGTCCTGCAGCGGACGCGAAAATCCGTCGAGGTCGCGCATCGCGCGCTCGACGAACGCCTCGCCCATCACGTCGATCCGCCGCGCCTTGCCGTATTCCCTGTCCTGTTCGCTCATGTCCGTGTCCTGGTTGGAGTCGGGGCCGCTGCGGCGTCGCCGGCAGCCGGGAGATGTCCTGCCATGTTCGTGCGCGCGGCGGGGTTTCGTCAAAGACGCGGCGCTCGGTTCGCGGCCGCTCGCGTCGCGGACGGCCCGAACGCTACGTAACATCCGGCCGCGCGTTACGGCGCCTTACGGGAACATCGCAGCCGCGACGTTTGCGCACCGCGCGTGCCTGTCGCGCGAAACCGTCATTCCTCCGTTTAAATCGCATCGATATTCCCGATTCTCGCAACAAATCGCGACACCATTTCGCGAAGCCTGTCATGGCGCGGAATTTGCAGTGAAGACCTCGACACACTTCCAATGTCGAGGCCAACATGCACACTCTTTTCAAGAAGACGACGGTAACGATGGCCGTCTCGTCACTGCTCGCGCTGTACGGCTGCGGCTCGGTCGACGGACCGACGACCCCGCCGACGATCAAGCCGAGCACGTCCGGGACGAGCGGCACGTCGGGGACTTCCGGCACGTCGGGCGGCGGTTCGTCAGGGACGTCGGGTGGCGGTAGCTCGGGGTCGTCGGGGACTTCTGGTACGTCGGGGACTTCCGGTACTTCGGGGACTTCCGGTACTTCGGGCACTTCCGGTACCTCGGGCACTTCCGGTACCTCGGGCACGTCCGGTACTTCGGGTACTTCCGGTACCTCGGGCACTTCCGGTACTTCGGGTACGTCCGGTACCTCGGGTACGTCCGGTACCTCGGGCACTTCCGGTACTTCGGGTACGTCCGGTACCTCGGGTACGTCCGGTACCTCGGGCACGTCCGGTACTTCGGGCACGTCCGGTACTTCGGGCACGTCCGGTACTTCGGGCACTTCCGGTACTTCGGGTACTTCCGGTACTTCGGGTACTTCCGGTACTTCGGGTACTTCCGGTACCTCGGGCACTTCGGGTACGTCAGGCACTTCCGGCACCTCGGGCACCTCCGGTACGTCAGGCACGTCCGGCACCTCAGGTACTTCCGGTACCTCGGGTACTTCCGGTACCTCGGGTACGTCCGGTACCTCGGGTACGTCCGGTACCTCGGGTACGTCCGGTACCTCGGGTACGTCCGGTACCTCGGGCACTTCCGGTACATCGGGCACTTCCGGTACGTCGGGCACTTCCGGTACGTCGGGCACTTCCGGTACGTCGGGCACTTCCGGTACCTCGGGCACCTCGGGTACGTCGGGCACCTCGGGTACGTCCGGCACCTCAGGTACTTCCGGCACCTCAGGTACTTCCGGCACCTCAGGTACTTCCGGCACCTCCGGCACCTCCGGCACCTCCGGCACCTCCGGTACTTCCGGCACCTCGGGCACCTCCGGTACGTCGGGCACCTCCGGCACCGGCGTCACTCCCCTCGGCAACGTCCTGCAGAAATCCGGCAATCTCGTGACGGCGCTCGGCACGACGGTCGTGAACGGCGGCGCTCAGATCGGCGGCGTGCAGATTCCCGGCACGAACCCGACGACGGCCACCAGCATCGGCAACGCAGTCGGCAGCCTCGGCAACGGCGTGCAATCGCTCGGCAACGGCGTCGCGGCCGGCCTCGGTTCGATCGGCGTGTCGGCGAACCCGCTCGGACCGACGCTGACGTCGACCACCGGCCTGCTGACCGGCGCCGGCGGTGCGGTCAACAACCTCGGCAATGCGGTGACGAGCCTCGGCACCGGCCCGCTGTCGCCGCTCGCGCCGGCGACGACCCTGGTCGGCAGTCTCGTCAACACGGTCGGCACCGCGGTCAATTCGACGGCATCGGCGCTGAACACGGCGCTGAACAGCTCGCCGGTCCAGCAGCTCGAAACGCAGCTCGGCAAGGTGATCAACCCGATCACGAATACGCTGACCGGCGGCGTCACGACGCCGGGCGTCACGCAGACGCTCGGTGGCGTGACGCTGCTCGGCACGCCGCTCAACGGCCTGCTGAGCACGCTCGGCAACGGCATCGCGCTCGCCGGCACGAAGGTCGGCGGCGCGACCGACAACCCGGTCGGCACGAGTCTCGGCGGCGCGCTGGGGCAACTCGGCAACACGGTGACGGCGACGGGCGGCCTCGTCAACGCCGGCAACGCGGGCAGTTCCAGCAGCGGCACGGGCGGCAGCAATCCGCTCGCCCCGATCACGGGCCTGCTCGGCACGTTGACGGGCGGCCTCGGCGGCGGCAGCTCGAGCGGTTCGGGCGGCACCAGCGGAACGAGCGGCACCAGCGGCGGCCCGCTCGCGCCGATCACCGGCCTGCTCGGGACGGTGACGGGCGCGCTCGGCGGCATCGGTTCGAGCGGCACCAGCGGCACGGGCGGGACGAGCGGGACCGGCGGCACCAGCGGCACCGGTGGCGCAGGCCTCGGCGGCCTGCTGGCGCCGGTCACCAATCTCGTCAACGCGCTGACGCCGCTCGGCGCGAGCCTCACCGGCACCGTCACGACGCCGGGCGGCAACCTGTCCGGCACGCTCGGCGGGGTGCTGACGAGCGGCCCGGTCGGCACGCTCACGGGTGCGCTGGGAACGCCGACCGGTTCGGCCGGCGCCACCGGCACGGTCGGCTCCGGCGGCGCAGCCGGCACCGTGACGACGCCGGGCGGCAGCGGCTCCGTGGTGACCGGCCTGACCGGCAGCACGAGCGGCGGCGCCGCCGCCGGCACCGGCAACCTGCTGTCGCCGGTGACCAACCTGCTCGGCGGTCTGCTGGGCGGCGGCACCAAGAAGTAAGCGTCAACGCATCACGTATCAGAACGACAGGCCAATGGCCGGGCGCGCATCCATAAACAGCCCGGCCGACGGCCGGCGTCACCCGCCCAGCGGGGGCGCCGGCCCTCATCCCCACGAGGATCCGATCATGAACTCCACGCTCGACGGCGTCGTCGCTGCTCCGGACCACCCACCCCGCTCCGCCACGCCGTTGCGTGCCGGCCTCCTCGGCATCACGGCCGGACTCTTCGCGCTGTGGATCACGCGCGACCACCCGGCCCTCGACGCGGCCACCCGCGCGGTCATCGCGAGCCTCGCGATCATCGGCACGATCGCGCTGCACGAACTCTTCGTCTCGCGCGTCTACCTGCGTCCGAGCGCGGGGCTGTCGCGGCAGGCCGTCCGGCCGCTCGGCATCGCGCGCGTGGCGACGCGGCTCGGCGCGCTCGCGTCGGTCTACGCGGGCATCGGCGCGATCTACTGGCTGCTGCCCGAATACCACGGCGCGTTCTACCTGCCGTTCTGGTCGCTGCTGCGCTCGCTCGCGCCGTACGTGATCGTCGCCGCGCCGTTCTACTTCGCGTGGATGGACCGCCACCAGCGCGAGACCGACGACGCGTACCTGCTGTGGGGCCGCTTCCTGTTCCGCCGCGAGCAGCCCGCGAGCTGGAAGCCGGTGCGCGAGATGCTGGCCGGCTGGGGCGTGAAGGCGTTCTTCCTGCCGCTGATGACCGTCTACCTGTCGAAGGACGCCGATCACCTGAGCGCGTCGCTCGCGAACGCGATGCATGCGCCGATGACGATCGCGACCTTCGTGTTCATGTATGACCTTTCGTTCACGATGGACCTGATGTTCGGCACCGTCGGCTACCTGTGCACGTTCCGCATCCTCGACAGCCACGTGCGCACCGTCGAGCCGACGACGCTCGGCTGGGTGGCCGCGCTGATCTGCTATCAGCCGTTCTGGTCGCTGATCTCGAACAACTACATCCGCTACGAAGGCTCGGTGTTCTGGGACAACTGGCTGCTGTCGGCGCCGACGCTGCGCGTGATCTGGGGCGCGACGATCATCCTGCTGCTGCTGACTTACGCGCTGTGCACGATCTCGTTCGGGCTGCGGTTCTCGAACCTCACCAACCGCGGGATCATCACGTCGGGCCCGTACCGCTTCACGAAGCATCCGGCCTACATCACGAAGAACCTGTCGTACTGGATGGTATCGGTGCCGTTCGTCGAGCCGCTCGGCTGGCAGATCGGGCTCATGCACTGCGCGGGGCTCGTCGCGGTCAACCTGATCTACTACACGCGTGCGAAGACGGAAGAGCGTCACCTCATGCGCGATCCCGACTATCGCGCGTATGCCGAATGGATCGCACGGCACGGGCTGTTCGCGCGGATCAGGCAAGCGTTCGGCGCGCGGCAGGCGGTGTGACGTGGCGACCGGGAGCGGCCTCCATGCCGCTCCCGTCCCTCGCATGGGCGTCGGCCTGCCTGTCGCGGGCTTCGCACCCGCAACGACACTTTTCCACGCATGCCCTCCAGCGCTCGACGATGCGCTTTCGCGTATAACTCCCGAACGTGTCGGCACGCCCCATGCGGCCAATTGTCGCGAAACGCCGCGATTCTCCGCTTTTCGTCGCCTTTCTCCGTCAGTCCGATTGCCCGACTCCGACGCGTCGCGTATGGTGCTGGCCGTCCGCGCACGATCCGTCGCCGGACACCCGACCGTCGTCCCGCACGACGGCCGTGCGGGCCGTGCCCGCCGCTCACCGTCTCCGCGACGCCACCTGGCGCCGCGCGTTCATGAGGAAAGAGGCGTGATCCACAAAGTCCTGATCCTGTTCGCACTCTGCATCGCGGGCCTCGCCGCGATCGCCGCCGGTTTCCAGCACATCCCCAGCTGATTCGCGGCCCCGGCTCGCTTCGCCGAGCCCGGGGGCCGCACCCGCTTCCGTTCCCTTTTGCGATGAACCTCTTTCCCGAACCGCCCGGGACGGGCGGCTTTTGCCATGCGTATCGACGTACAGCATTCCCAGCACGACATCGACGACGAACTCGACACCCTTTATGAACGTCTCCACCAGCCGGGCCATCGCCTGCACGGGCTGCCGGCCGTCGCACTCGGCCGCTCGGGCCTGATCGTCCGCCACCGCGAAGCGGACGGCGAATACTTCCTGTATGTCGAGGATCCGGCCGCGCGCCAGCTCGCCGGCTATACGGTGTTCAACCGCCTGCCCGAACTGCCGCGCCGCGCCGACCGCTACCTGCGCGCGCCGCATACGCGGCTGCGCGGCTCGGCGCAACGCAAGGGCCTCGCGACGACGCTGTATCGCTGGGGGCTCGATGCAGGCCTGTGCCTGATCAGCGGCGCGCGCCAGTCGGTCGGCGCCGCGCAGCTGTGGACGGCGCTCGCGCAGGATTACCGGCATGGCTTCGTCGATGTCGAAGGCCGCGCGCTGCGCTATCTCGGCGAAACCGTTGCCGACGACGTGCACGGTGCGCTGCATACGCGGCGGCTGTTGCTCGGGCGCGGGTGGGGAATCGGCGAATTCGCGCAGGCGGCCGGGATGAACGATGCGGTCCAACCGCCGATGCGATAATCCGTCGAACCCACGCGACGCGCCGGCTCAACCCGCCAATCGAAAAACGCCCTTCGATGACCGCCGATCCCCGAACCGACGTCACCCGCCCGCTCGACATCGTCGCGCTGTGCGGCAGCCTGCGTGCGCAGTCGTACAACGCGGCACTCCTCGACGCAGCCGCGCTCGTCGCCCCGCCCGGCATGCGCATCGCACGCTTCGATCGTCTCGGCGAATTCCCGCTGTTCAATCCCGATGCCGAATATCCGACGCCCGCCGCGGTGCGCGATCTGATCGACCGCCTGAACGCGGCCGACGGCGTGCTGATCGCCAGCCCGGAATACGCGCACGGCGTAACCGGCGTGATGAAGAACGCGCTGGACTGGATCGTGGGATGCGAGGCCGTCGTGTACAAGTCCGTGGCCGTATTGAACGCGTCGCCGCGCGCGACGCATGCGGATGCGGCGCTGCGCGAAACGCTGTCGGTGATGTCGGCGCGCATCGTCGAGCCCGCGTCGATCGCGCTGCCGATCCTCGGGAGCCGGCTCGACGCGGCGGGCATCGCCGCGCATCCGCCGTTCGCGTCGGCGCTCGTCGGCGCATTGCACGCGCTGCGCACGGCGATCGACGTCACGAGCGCCGGCCGGTAGGCGATCCGCACGCCGAACGCGTGCGGCGTGGCGTTATCGCACTTTCGCGCGCGTCGTCTTCTTCGCGGGCCGGGCCGCTTTCGCGCGCGGTGCTTCCTTCTCGGGCTGCGCGCCGCCGCCGACGAGATCCTCGAGCCATGCGAGCGCATCGACGTACGACAGGAACTGCTGCAGGTAGTCCGGCGACAGCTCGCGCATCGTCGCGAGCGAGCGGTGCACGAGGCTGTTCGAATTGAGCGGCCCCGCGTTGCGCGGCACCTGGTCGAGCGACTGGCGGTATTGCTGTTCCGTGCGGACTTTCGACCACGTCGCGCGGAAGTAGTCGACGAGTTCGGGATCGAGCCCGCGCCGGTCGGCCTGCGCATCGCGCGCGAGCCCTTCGACGAGCGCGGCAAGCGCGCCGCGCGCGGGCGCCTCCGCAGCGGCTTCCCCCGTCTCGCGCGGGGTGCCGGCGTCATTGCCGCGCGCGACGATCTCCGCGAACCCTTCGATCAGCGTCGCCAGCCGCGCATCGACCAGCGTGCGGGCAGCGCCGTCGAGCAGGGCCGCGCGCCGTTCGAGCGCGTCGATCCGGTGAAAGCGCACGGGATCGAGCCGGTCGGCGCCCTGCTCGCGCCATGCGTCGAGCGTCGCGCGCACGTGCGTCGCGTCGCCCGTCACTTTGCCTTTCCTCCGTTCGACGCCGACTTGCGCGGCACCGGCGCGATTTCCACGCGGCGGTTCTTCGCGCGGCCTTCGTCGTCTGCATTGGAGCTGACCGGCTGTTCGGAACCGAACGCGGCCGCGAACACCGACGAGGCCGGCACGCCGGCATCGATCAGCGCGCGCGTGACCGTCAACGCGCGTTTGGCCGACAGTTCCCAGTTGTCCGCGAACAGGCGGTTGCCGGCGTGCACCTGCTGGTCGTCCGCGAAGCCGCTGACCATCAGAATCTCGTCGCGCGTCTTCAGGTACGTGGCCAGCGGGCTGGCCAGCGTCTTCAGCAGGTCGCGGCCCGCGGGCTGCAACTGGTCGGAGTTCAGCGCGAACAGCACGTTGCCGCTGATGCCGATGCGTCCGTTCACGAGCGTCACGCGGCCGGCCGCGAGCGGCCCGGCGAGGGCCTGTTCGAGCGACTTGCGCTGCTGCGCCTCGAGCTGGCGTGCACGCACCGCTTCCTCGAGCTTCGCCGTGAGCTGAAGCTGCATGCCGATCACGCCGACGAGGATCAGCACGAACGCGCCGAGCAGCACCGACATCAGGTCGGCGAAC
The DNA here is from genome assembly GCF_001523445.1 of Burkholderia sp. ABCPW 11. NCBI lineage: Bacteria > Pseudomonadati > Pseudomonadota > Betaproteobacteria > Burkholderiales > Burkholderiaceae > Burkholderia > Burkholderia sp. ABCPW 11. The sequence goes on from NZ_LOVM01000073.1 coordinate 78,123, forward strand.
GCGGGCCACACCGGCGCCGATTGCGCGCCGCCGTCGATTTCGTCGTGCATGCGTTACGCTCCGACGGGCGCCCGCCGGCCGGCGAGCTGCTGCAAGTCTTCGACGATCTGCTTCTGCGACATCACGCTCAGGTCGATCACCTCGCGCGCCTGCGCGACGTAGTACTCGAGCTGTTCGTCGCTGCGCGCGAGCGATTTCTCGAGCGCGGCCTCGATGCGCTGCAGATGGGTCAGCAACTTGTCGTTCGATTCGCCGAACACCTGCACGGCCATCCCGAATGCGTCGCCGAGGCTCGCCACTTCGACAGCGCCGGCCGTGACCTGTGCGGCCACCGAATCGAGCTTGCGCGTCTCGGCGTCGACGGTGTCGTTGAAGCGCGCGCCGACGCGATCGAGCAGATCGGCCGACGTGCTGACGAGCGCGTCGATCGCGGCGCGCTGTTCGGTCGACGCGTGGTTGACCGCGCCGAGCAGCGTCTCCAGCGTCGCGAGCAGGCGGCTGCGTTCCTCGAGCGTCGCGGTGTCGCGCACCATGCTGTCGGACAGGCGCTGGCGCAGCTCGGCGACGACGTCGGCCGCGGCCTTCGGCGCCTCCGACGCGGCCTGCACGAGGCGCGAGATTTCGTTGATCGTGTCGCTCGCGTGAACCTGCGCCTGCGCGGTGATGTCGTTCGCGGTGCGGGCCAGCGTGTCGCAAATGTCCTGCTGGCGCGCCGCGGCCTGCGCGCTCGTCTGCGCCCATTCGTCGCGCAGCGCGGCCGCCATCGCCGCGAGCGAATCGCTCCAGGCAGCGAGGCGCTCTTCGTCGCGTGCGGCCAGTTGCGATTGCAGGCCAGCGTGCGATTCGCGAATCGTCGCCAGCAGATCGTTCGAGCGCTGCTCGAACGTCGACGCCTGTGCGGCCAGGTCGCGCGTCGTTTGCGCGAGTGCATCGCAGATTTCCTGCTGACGGCCCGCGCTGTGCACGCCCGCACGCTGCCATTCTTCGCCGAGCTTCGCGGCCATCGCGGCGAGCGAATCGTTCCACGCCGACAGACGTTCCTCATCGCGCGCAGCCAGTTGCGATTGCAGGCCGGTGTGCGACTCGCGGACCGTCGTCAGCAGATCGTTCGAGCGTTGTTCGAACGTCGAGGCCTGCACGGCCAGGTCGCGCGTCGTTTGCGCGAGTGCGTCGCAGATTTCCTGCTGACGGCCCGCGCTGTGCACGCCCGCACGCTGCCATTCGTCGCCGAGCTTCGCGGCCATCGCGGCGAGCGAATCGTTCCACGCCGACAGACGTTCCTCATCGCGCGCAGCCAGTTGCGATTGCAGACCGGTATGCGAATCACGAATCGTCGACAGCAAATCATTCGAGCGTTGTTCGAACGTCGACGCCTGCGCGGCGAGGTCGCGCGTCGTTTGCGCGAGCGCGTCGCAAATTTCCTGCTGACGGCCCGCGCTGTGCACGCCCGCACGCTGCCATTCGTCGCCCAGCTTCGCGGCCATCGCGGCGAGCGAATCATTCCATGCCGACAGACGTGCTTCGTCGCGCGCCGCCAGTTGCGTCTGCAAACCCGCGTGCGACTCGCGCATCGCGGCGAGCGTCGCGGCCGAATGGCGTTCGAACGTCGCGGCGGCTTCGCCCAGCGCGCGCGCATGCTGGCCGGCCAGCGTCTCGCCGGCCTGCTCCTGGCGCGACAACGCCTCGCGCCATGCGTCCGACAGGCGGCCTTCGGTCGATTCGAGGCGCGTCGCGACGCCGTCGAGCAAATCCGACGAACGCTGCGCGAACGTGTCGGCGAACTGACCGAGCGTCGTCTCCAACCGCTGCGCGACGGCATCGCTCGCGCGGCGCTGTTCGTCGATCGCGCGGTTCCACACGGCCGTCACGTTGCCGGCGGTCTTCTCGAAGCCGTCCGTCAGCCCATCTAGCTGACGCTGCACCGCGCCCGTCACGGTGTCGCGCAGCGCGGCCATCTCCTGCGCGAGCCCCGTCATCGTCGCGGCGACGACCGGCTGCAGCGCCGCACCGGCCACGCGCGCGCTTTCGGCGGCGCTTTCCTTCAGCGCGTCGCCAACGTTCGACGCAAGGCCCGCGTACGCCCGCTCGGTCCGCTCGAAAAACGCCTGCTGACTTTCGAGCTGGCGATCGTGCAGCGCGACGCTGCGCGCCTCGAGCGTCGTCATCATCGTCTGCAGCCGGTCGACCAGCGCTGGCATCACATCGGCCTGGCGCTGCAGCAGCCGGAACGATTCGTCGCGCTGATGCGCGGACGAATGCACGCGCAACGTCGTCGCGATCTTCGCGTCGAGCTGCTGCGCCGCCTCGATCCGCTCGCGGCGCACGAGCGCGGACAACAGCCCGAGCATCGCAGACGTGGCCACACCGGCGATCGACGTGCCGAACGCGAACCCGAGCCCCTTCACCGGCGCGATCAGCGACGCGCGGATCGCATCGAGATCGGTCGCGCTCTCGAGCGCGGCGCCCGTACCCTTCAGCGTGACGACCATCCCGAGCAGCGTGCCGAGCATGCCGAGCAGCACCAGCAGGCCGACGAGATAAGGCGTGAGCGCCGGGCCCGGCAGGGCGACGCGCGCGCCTTCGACCCGTGCGCGCACCGCGCCGCGCAGGCCCGGATGCAACGTATCGAGCCACGTGTCGAGCTTCGCGGGCGAGGCAGTCAGGCCGGCGACCGCGTGCGACAGCGTGGCGGTCGCCTGCCGGTAGCGCAGCAGCTCCCATGCGCCGGCGACGTAGCACGCGCCGATCAGCAGCGTGACGGCCGACGCCAGCGGGTTCGACGCGACATAGCCGGCGCCGATCCAGCCCACTGCGAGCAGACCGGCGACGAAGACAACGAGATCAAGGCGAATTCTGGACATAGCGTGTTGATTAGCAGGTGCGAAGGGCCGCGAGCAGCCCGTCTACCGTTTGAAACCGGACTTCGAGTTCGGCTAGCAGGATGCTTTGCATCTCGTCGCGAAACGTATCGAGCCAGGCGCCGGGCACGATCGCCGCGACGGTCGCGGTGTCGGCCGCCGTGCCTTCTGCGGCAGGCGCGGATGCGTCGGGCGTATCAGAACCGGCGGCCGTCGCGGCCGCGGATTCGGCGTCGGCCAGCGCCTGCCGCTCCGCGTCGCGCAGCCGCGCGAAGCGCGTGCCGAGCAGCGCGGGCACGGCCGACAACAGGCTGCGCTCGCGCGCGCCGAGCACGCGCTCCATGATCGTGTCGAGCGTCGCGAGCCGCGCCATCCCCGACGAGCGCGCGGCGAGCGCGACCCGCAGGCGGCCGCGCAACTGGCCGATCGCCATTTCCATGTCCTGCTGCAGGGTCAGATAACGCTGGCGGAAGTCCGCGAAATCGGCCGTGTCGGCGGCCGGCGGCGGCGGGTCGCCCGGCCGCCGCCGCGCACGCGGCCGGTGGCTGGCCGTGATCGCCTGCGCGAGGTCGTGGCGCACGCGCGCGCAGTCGCGCTCCGCGTCGTAGCCGCGCACGCCGGTCGCGACGCCCGGCGGGCTCGCGTTCAGCGCGGACGACAGCGTGATCGCGTCGGTCCAGCCGAGCCACTGGCTCAGCCGGTCGGACAACGTTTGCCGGGATTCCGCGACGTCGGCATCGGCCAGGCGCGCGAGCAGCCGGACGAGCGTCGGACCGCTCAACGCCGGGCGCGGAGATGCTTGCACCATGCTGCAAACCGTCAAAAAAGGCAGCAGTTTACACGTCGTCGGGCAGTCGACCGCCAGAATCGGGAAAGCAGCGCGGTTCGGCGCGCCGTGCGCCCCGCGCCAACGCCCGTCGCGCAAGGCTCGACGGGCGGCGGCAACGGGCGGGACACAGGCTCGGCTGCGGCCGGTGGGCGGCCGCGCCATCGGGACGCCACGCGTTCGCGACACGCCGACGCGCGCTGGGGCGAGTGGCCCGGGCGGCCCGGGCGATTCCCGCTGCTAACCGGCGACGGCCATGGCCGGCCGCTGCCATGCGCTGATGAAGCAGCGCTCAGATCCCCGCTTTCGGTGCATTCAGGATCAGCCGCAGCCCGAGCAGCGCGATCGCGCCGGCCGCGATGCGGTCGACCCATTTCTTCGCGCGCAGGTAGAGTTCACGCGGCCGACGCGTCGAGAAGCACAGCGCGACGAGCGTGTACCAGCCGAATTCGACCGCGAACACGAGCGGCGGCAGCACGAGGTAACACCACAACGGCGGATGCTGCGGAAGCAGCGCCGCGAAGATGCTGCCGTACCAGATCGCCGTCTTCGGGTTGCTGAGCTGGGTCGTGAGGCCGGTCCAGAACGACTTGCGCGCGCTGCCGCCGGCCATCGCCCGCGGATCGTCCATCGCGATCGGCCGATCGGCGCCGCGCCAGATCTTCGACGCCATGTAGATCAGGTAAACGCCGCCCGCGATCTTGAGGCCCACATACAGCCATTCGACGGCCTGCAGCAGCGTATAGAGCCCGGCCAGCGCGACGCCGCCGAACACGATGCCGCCGATGCCCATGCCGAGCGCGGTGGCGAGCCCGTCGCGACGCGACAGCCCGATCGAATTGCGGGCCACCAGCACGAAGCTCGGGCCCGGAATCATCGCGCCGAGAAACAGCGCAGCCAGGATGGCGAGTACGGCAGCCGATGCGGTCATCGACGTCTCCTTGGTCAGCGACGCCGCTGCGCCGGCGCCTGCGTGTCGTTTCCGACGGTGGGGCCGTCGATTCTGGCACGCTTCGCGCGTGGCCGGAAGCGGCTGTGCGCTGCTATGCTGGCCCTCTTTCCCGTCATTCCGCGCCGCCCATGATCGAGACCCGCGTCGCCCGCCATCCCGACGATGCCGCCGCCGTCGAAGCGATCTTTCGCGCGTACGTCGCGCGGCCGACGGCCGGCCTCCGATTCGACGACGACGCGCCCGGCAATCCGGCGCCCGGCGCCGCGTTTCCCGGGCGCGATTCGTAACGCCGCGCGACCGCCCCCTTTTCCCCTTTCAACCGGACCGCCCGCCATGCGCGCTCTTCGCCTTTCTGCCCTGCTGCTCCCGCTCCTCGCCGCACTTTCGCTCGGCGCCCGCGCCAGCGGCCTGCCGAAGTCGATCGCCGCGCAACTGCCGCCCGGCTACCAGCCGCTGCTCGCGCAAGCCGGCCCCGATCTCGACACCGGGCGGCACAGCTTTCTCGTCGTCGTGCATCGCGCGGTCGATACACGCGAGCAGCCGTCGCCGCGCCCGCTGCTGATCTACGAGGAAGAGGCCGACCACACCTACCGGCTCGCCACGCGCAACGACCAGGCCGTGCTGCGCGCGAACGAAGGCGGCCAGTGCGATCCGTTCGATCCTGAAGACGCGGCCGACAACGGCCTTTCGGTGAAGGGCCGCTATTTCACCGTGCAGAATGTCGTCGCGTGCGGGCAGCACTGGACCGACTACGTCACGTTCCGCTACGACCCGCGCACGCATGGCTGGCTGTTTTCGAGCCAGATCGTCACCGAATCGTTTCCGCTCGACGACAAGCCCGACCACGTCACCGTCACGCGCGCCGACGCGCACCGTCCGGTGCCGTTCGGGCAATGGAAACGCAAGGACTAGCCTCCCGGTACGCGCCCACGCCGCGGCGGCGCCGATTTTCAATCCGGCGCGTCGCCCGCGCGTCGCTCGCGACGCCCGGCCAACGGGTCTACCATAGGCGCTCGTCGCCCATGGGCGATCGCCGGCACGGCATGCGGCTTGCGCCTGCCCCTTTCCTCGTTGCCCCCGCACAGGAGGACGTCATGACGCAACACTTCGATGCGATCGTCATCGGCACCGGCCAGGCCGGGCCGCCGCTCGCCGCGCGGCTCGCCGGCGCCGGCATGAAAGTCGCGATCGTCGAGCGCGGCCGCTTCGGCGGCACCTGCGTGAACACCGGCTGCATCCCGACCAAGACGCTGATCGCGAGCGCGTACGCCGCGCAGCTCGCCCGGCGCGCCGGCGAATACGGCGTGTCGGTCGGCGGCCCCGTCACCGTCGACATGAAAGCGGTGAAGGCCCGCAAGGACCAGATCTCCGGCCGCTCGAACCACGGCGTCGAGCAATGGGTGCGCGGCCTCGACAACACGACCGTCTTTCAGGGTCATGCCCGATTCGAACGCGCGAACGCGGTGCGCGTGGGCGATGAAGTACTCGAGGCCGGACGCATCTTCATCAACGTCGGCGGACGCGCGCAGGTGCCCGCGATGCCGGGCCTCGACTCGGTGCCGTACCTGACCAACTCGACGATGATGGACGTCGACTTCCTGCCCGACCATCTCGTGATCGTCGGCGGCAGCTACGTCGGGCTCGAATTCGGCCAGATGTACCGCCGCTTTGGCTCGCGGGTCACGATCGTCGAGAAAGGCTCGCGCCTGATCCAGCGCGAGGACGAAGACGTGTCGCAGGCCGTGCGCGAGATCCTCGAGAACGAAGGAATCGACGTGCAGCTCGACGCGAACTGCCTGAGCGCGCGCCGCGACGGCGACGGCATCGTGGTCGGCCTCGACTGCGCGGGCGGCGGCCGCGAGGTCGCGGGCTCGCACCTGCTGCTCGCGGTCGGGCGCGTGCCGAACACCGACGATCTGGGGCTCGACCGCGCGGGCGTCGACACCGACGCGCGCGGCTACATCACCGTCGACGACCAGTTGCGCACCAACGTGCCCGGCATCTGGGCGCTCGGCGACTGCAACGGGCGCGGCGCGTTCACGCACACCGCGTACAACGACTACGAGATCGTCGCGGCCAACCTGCTCGACGACGATCCGCGCAGGGTGTCCGACCGCATCGCGGCCTACGCGATGTACATCGATCCGCCGCTCGGCCGCGCCGGCATGACGCTCGCGCAAGCGAAGCAGACGGGCCGCCGGCTGCTGGTCGGCACGCGCCCGATGACGCGCGTCGGCCGGGCGGTCGAGAAAGGCGAAAGCCAGGGCTTCATGAAGGTGATCGTCGACGCGGACAGCCACGCGATCCTCGGCGCGGCGATCCTCGGCGTGACCGGCGACGAAGTCGTGCACGGGATCCTCGACGTGATGACCGCCGGCGCGCCGTACACGACGATCAGCCGTGCGATGCATATCCACCCGACCGTGTCGGAGCTCGTGCCGACGCTGCTGCAGGATCTGCATCCGGTCGAATGACGCACGGCAGGCGGGCGGCCGCGCACCGCGCTGCGGCGGTATGCGAAGATGGCCGCTCGCCACGTCATCCGGAAATGCCATGGACCGCCTGCAAGCGATGCAGATCTACGTACAGATCGTCGAACGCGGCAACTTCACGCAGGCCGCCGACGCGCTGCAACTGCATCGGCCGGCCGTCACGAAAGCCGTGCAGCAGCTCGAACAGGAGCTCGGCGTCCGGCTGCTGAACCGCAGCACGCGCCGCGTCAGCGTGACGGCCGAGGGCGAGGCGTTCCATGCGCGCTGCGTACAGCTGCTCGGCAGCATCGACGACGCGTTCGCGTCGTTCCCCAGGCAGCGCGCGGTGCCGAAGGGCCGGCTGCGGATCGACATCGCGCTCGCGCTCGCGAAGACGGTCGTGATCCCGGCGCTGCCCGACTTCCAGCAATGCTATCCGCAGATCGAACTCGTGCTCGGCACGAGCGACCAGCCGGCCGACCTGATCGGCGAAGGCATCGACTGCGCGGTGCGGGTCGGGACGCTGAAGGATTCGAGCATGGTGGCGCGCACCGTCGGCGCGGTGCAGATGGCCACGTGCGCGTCGCCGGCCTATATCGCACGCCATGGTTTGCCGCGCACGCTCGACGAGCTGCGTACGCATCGCGCGGTCAACTTCTTCACCGGCCGCAATCGCCGCGTGCTCGAGTGGACGTTCCGCCCGCACGGCGAAACCGTCGCGGTGAAACTCGCGAGCGGCGTGCTCACCGACAACTCGGAAGCGCTGCTGTCGTGCGGGCTCGCCGGCCTCGGCATCGTGCATGCGTTGCGGCCCGCGCTGCAGCCGAGCATCGATTCGGGTCGGTTGATCGAGCTGCTGCCCGGCGTGCCGGCCGTGCCGAAGCCGGTGTCGGTGCTGTACCCGAACCGCGCGCATCTGCCCGACAAGGTGCGCGCGTTCATCGACTGGCTGACCGAACTGTTCGCGCGACGCTATCCGGCATAACACGGGTTCGCGCCGATTGTTATTCGTCGAATAACAATCAATGATCGGGCCGCGCGTTTATCCGGCGCGGGCGCCCGCCTACGATGCTGCTTCATCGACACCCGTTCATCGAAGGAGCACTCCATGGCCCGCATCGTTCGTTTCCACCGCACCGGCGGCCCCGACGTACTGCAGATCGACACCGTCGACGTGCCCGCGCCGGGCCCCGACGACATCCAGCTACGCGTGAAGGCGATCGGTCTCAATCGTGCGGAAGTCATGTTCCGCCGCGGCGAATACACGTTCATGCCGCGTTTTCCGGCGTCGCTCGGCTACGAGGCGTCGGGAGTGGTCGCGGCGGTCGGCCGCAACGTGACGGCGTTCGCCGAAGGCGACGCGGTGAGCGTGGTGCCGGCGTTCTCGTTCGCCGACTACGGGATGTACGGCGAGGTGGTCAACGTGCCCGCGCATGCGGTGGTCAGGCATCCGGAGAGCCTGTCGTTCGAGGAAGCGGCCGCGACGTGGATGATGTTCGTGACGGCCTACGGCGCGCTGATCGAACTCGGCGGGCTCCAGCGCGGCGATGCGGTGCTGGTCGGCGCCGCGTCGAGCAGCGTCGGGCAGGCCGCGATCCAGGTCGCGAACCAGATCGGCGCGGTGCCGATCGCGCTGACGCGCGGCGAATCGAAGCGTCGGGCGCTGCTCGATGCAGGCGCGAAGCACGTGATCGTCGGCAGCCCCGCCGACCTGCCGCAACAGGTGGCCGAAATCACGGGCGGCATCGGCGCGCGTCTCGTGTTCGACCCGGTCGGCGGCCCCGACGCGGCGAACCTGCTGCGTGCGCTGGCCACCGGCGGCACGTTCTTCCAGTACGGCGCGCTCGACACGCGCGACATCCCGGTGCCGGTAATGGACCTGCTCGCGCGCCACCTGACGCTGCGCGGCTACGAGCTGTTCGAGATCACCGGCAGCGCGCAACGGCTCGAACGCGCGAAGCGCTTCATCGTCGACGGGCTCGCGGCCGGCACGCTGAAGCCGCGAATCGATCGCACGTTCGCGTTCGACGACATCGTGGACGCGCACCGCTACATGGAAGCCGGCGCGCAGGTCGGCAAGATCGTCGTCACGGTCTGAGCCGCTCGTCAGCTTTCGAAATACCGCGGCCGGTCGATATCGGCCAGCAGCCGCGGCTGCGTCGGCGCCCAGCCGAGCGATGCCCGCGTGCGCTCGCTGGTTGCGGGCGCATCCATCCCCGCAAACATCGCGAACCAGCCGAAGTGCTCGCCGGCTTCCGCCGCCGACTTCGCGACGACCGGCACGTTCAGCCGGCGGCCGATCACCTCGGCGATCTCGCGGAACGGCACGCCCGTATCGTCGACCGCGTGATAGCGCGCACCGGCCGCGCCGCGTTCGATCGCGAGCCGGTACACGCGCGCCGCGTCGAGCCGGTGCACGGCCGGCCAGCGGTTCGCACCGTCGCCGATGAACGCCGATACGCCCTTCTCCCGCGCGAACGCGATCAGGCGCGGCACGAACGCGTGATCGCCGTCGCCATGCACGGACGGCGGCAGGCGGACGACCGACGCATGCACGCCGCGCGCTTCCAACGCGACCGCGGTCGCTTCGGACGCACGCGGATAGCTCGCCGACACCGGCACGTGCGGATCGTCCTCCGTCGCCGCCCGGCCGGGCGCGACGAGCGCGAGGCCCGACGTGACGACCAGCGGCCGCGCCGAGCCGGCGAGCACCGCGCCGATCGTCTCGATCGCGCGGCGATCGAGTTCGCAGTTCTGCGCGAAACGCGAGAAGTCGTGATTGAATCCCGTATGGATCACCGCATCGGCGGCCTCGGCGCCGCGCGTCAGGCTGTCGAGATCCTCCAGCGACCCGCGATGGACGTCGGCGCCGGCCGCGGCAACCGACGCCGCGGCCGCATCGGACCGCGCCAGCCCGAGCACCGAGTGCCCGGCCGCCACGAGTTCGGCCACGACGGCCGAGCCGACGAATCCCGATGCTCCCGTAACAAAGACACGCATGTTCAGCACCTCCGGATGAAATGGAGGCTTACTATGTGCCGATGGCCGCTCGCGGTGAAGCCGTGACGGTTTACCGGTAAACGAACTAACAGGATATGGCTGACGCCCCCGACAACCTGCTCGGCGCGTACCTGCGGGACCGCCGCGAGAAACTCGACCCGGCCGCGCTCGGGCTGCCGGCCACGCGCCGCCGCACGCCGGGCCTGCGGCGCGAGGAAGTCGCGCAGCGCGCGCATGTGAGCGCCGCGTGGTACACCTGGCTCGAACAGGGGCGCGGCGGCGCGCCGTCGGCCGACGTGCTCGACCGGCTCGCCCGCGCGCTGATGCTCAACGAGGCCGAGCGCGAGCACCTGTTCCTGCTCGGCGTCGGCCACCCGCCCGAGGTGCGCTATCACGCGCCGGCCAGCGTGACGCCGCGCCTGCAGCACGTGCTCGATTCGCTCGACGCGAGCCCGGCGATCATCCGCACGGCGACCTGGGACGTCGTCGCGTGGAACGACGCAGCGGCCGCGACGCTGACCGACTACGCGACACTGCCGCCGGCCGCACGCAATATCCTGCGGCTGATCTTCGTCGACGCGCGCGTGCGCGCCGTGCAGCCGAACTGGGAGCGCATCGCGCGGTTCGCGGTCGGTGCGTTTCGTGCGGACGTCGCGCGCAGCGGCGCGACGCAGGCCGTGCAGGCGTTCGTCGATGAGATGCGCGCGACGAGCGCCGAATTCGACGCGATGTGGCGCGACCACGCAATCCATTCGCAGCACGAAGGCACGAAGGAGATCCGCCATCCGCAGGCCGGCCGGATCGCGTTCGAATATTCGGCGTTCACGGTCACCGGCCGCCCGGATCTGAGCCTCGTGATCTTCACGCCGGCGACGCAGGACGACCGCGCGCGGATCCGGGCGCTCGTCACGGCCCGCGAACGGGCACGCAGCACGGTGCAAGCGCCGGCCGTGTGACCGCGCACTGCTTTCCCGGGGGCTTGATTCCGCACGACACGGATCGACGGATCGCGAAGTAGTATGTGCCGTTCGATATCGACCACTGACGAACGCGCGCGGAAAACGCAAAGGGGCGTCGCGCGCGGATGCGCGACGCCCCTGGTTCATTCACGGAAAAGTACCGACTATGCCGCGCGCTGCAGCAGGTCCGTGGCGAAAGACTTCGCATGCGCGACGGCTTCCTGCGCGTCGCCGAATACGCCGAGCTGATCCCAGTGCTCTTCGGCCGCGTAGGTGCCTTTCACGGCGAGCGCCCGCTGGACGCTCAATTGCGCCGCGTACCGGCCATCGTCCAGCGGCCGGGCCTTCGCGACGACCTTGTGCGGCGGGCTGGCCCGCTCCGGCTGAACCAGCTCGACAGGGCCGCTGGCCGTGCCGATATTCATCAACTCGTTCCTGGCGTTGCAGTCGGGGCAGTAGAAGCACCAGCCTGCGTCCTCCTGATGGTGCCTGACCTGCCCGCGAGCCAGCACGGCACGACATTCGACGTTTTCGCAGATGAACGGCATCGCAGTCTCCGGAGTTGTTTGTCGGAAATCCTAGCATGTCCGCGGGCGGTCAACCATCGGCATCCGCATGATTGCCGCGCCGGGGTTTCGGCGGGTTACGGAGGCCCGGCCGCGGGAGCGTCGCCGCCTTCCGCTGCACTGCAAAATCGGCATGTTTCCCGGATCGGGAAGTAGCAGGCGCGACCGCGCGCCGGATCGTGCCCCACGCATTCTCGGAGAATCGTGCAAGAAATGCGGACTTGCGGAATAACGGTCACGCATGCTTCCGCGCGATGCTGTCGGTTCTTCATCTCCCACCGAGGAACGGACATGACCCGCCACGACATCGAACAGAAAGTAATCCTGATCACCGGCGCGAGCAGCGGCATCGGCGAAGCCACCGCCCGCTATCTGGGCGCGCGCGGTGCGCGCCTGATGCTCGGTGCGCGCCGCACCGAACGCCTGGCCGCGCTCGCCGACGACATTCGCGCCGACGGCGGCACCGCGGCCTGGCGCGCGCTCGACGTCACGCAGCGCAGCGACAGCGTCGCCTTCGTCGACGCCGCGCTCGCCGAGTACGGGCAGATCGACGTCATCGTCAACAACGCGGGCGTCATGCCGCTGTCTCCGATGGCGTCGCTGAAGGTCGACGAGTGGGACCGCATGGTCGACGTGAACATCAAGGGTGTGCTGTACGGCATCGCGGCCGCCCTGCCGGTGATGAATCGGCAGGGCTTCGGCCAGATCGTCAACGTGTCGTCGATCGGCGGATTGCGGGTATCGCCGACGGCCGCCGTCTATTGCGCGACGAAATACGCGGTACGCGCGATCTCCGAAGGCTTGCGGCAGGAGAACGACAAGCTGCGCGTCACGTGCATCTGCCCGGGTGTCGTCACGTCCGAGCTGGCCGACACGATTACCGACCCGGTCGCCGCCGAAGCGATGACGCGATACCGCAGCATCGCGCTCGAACCCGACGCGATCGCGGCGGCCATCGCGTATGCGATCGCGCAGCCAGCCGATGTCGACGTGAACGAGATCGTCGTGCGTCCGACCGCGACGGTCGCGGGCTAGCGGACGACGCGTCTGCCCGAGGTCGCCCGGGATAAACTGTCGGCCCGACACCGAACCTGGAGATGCTCGATGTTGATCCGCGTTGCGACACTGGCCGATGCCGTCCCGCTCGCCGAATTGAAGCGCGATACGTTTCGCGAAACCTTTCTGCAGGACGGGTTCGGCATCGACTATCCGCCGGACGATCTGGCCGAGTACGAAGCCCGGACGTACTCGGTTGCGGCGATCGCCGAGCAGCTCGGCGACCCGCAGTGCCGGACGTGGGTCGCGGAAGGCGACGACGGCTCGCTGGTCGGATACGCGCATGCCGGGCCGTGCAAGCTTCCCCACCCGGACGTGGCGGACGGTGCGGGCGAGATCCATCAGATCTATCTGCGCCGCAGCACGCAGGGAACCGGCGCCGGACGGGCGTTGTTCGACGCCGCGCTCCAGTATCTCGCCGCGACGCGCCCCGGCCCGGTATGGCTGGGCGTGTGGTCGGGCAACGCGAAGGCCATCGCGTTCTACGAAAAGGCAGGCTTCAAGCGTGTCGGCACGTACGATTTCAAGGTCGGCGAATCGACCGATCTCGAATTCATCTATCGTCGCTGACAGCGCTTCCTGTCGGCATCGCGTGAACGCGGCGCAAACCGATACAGTCGATCGACGACGGCGTAAGCGACGCCCTGCCGTCGTTTCGAGCCAAATGGCACGATTCGAGGGTTCCCGGTAAAATCCGCCACTCCGGCGCTATCGACTCATTGCTTCGTCATGCATCGAATTGGATTCTTCGTTTGCCGCGGCTACGACGCGCTCGATCTCGGCGGGCCGCTGTCGGCCTTCAATCAGGTGGCCACGGCCGCCGGCCACACGCCCTACGATCTTCACGTCGTCTCGCCCTCCGGCGGCCCGATTCCCGGCAATACCGGCCTTTCGATCGACACGAAACCGATCGGCAGGCGCGCGTTCGACACCGTCGTGTTCGTCGGCGGCGATATCGCCCCGATGCAGACACCGGAAAATATCGCCGCCGCCAGCAAGCTGGCCGCCAACGCGTCGCGGGTGGCCAGCGTGTGCACGGGCGCATTTCTGCTGGCGGAAACCGGTTCGCTGGACGGCTTGAGAGCGGCGACGCACTGGCGCTACGCCGCGCAATTGCAGGCACGCTTCCCGCGCACGCGGGTGGACGGCGACAGTATCTACGTCGTCGATGGTCATGTCTGGACGTCGGCGGGCATCGCGTCCGGCATCGACCTCGCGCTCGGCATGATCGAACGGGACATGAGCGCGGAGATCGCGCGCGAGGTCTCGCGGCTGCTGGTCGTTCCGTATCGGCGGCCCGGCGGGCAGTCGCAATTCTCCGCGATGTCGCGGATGGAGCCGGAATCGGATCGCATCCGCATCGCGCTGAATTTCGCCCGGGAACATCTGGCCGAAGCGTTGCCGGTCGAGCGGCTCGCCGATACCGCCAGCTTGAGTGTGCGGCAGTTCGGGCGTGCGTTTCGCCGGGAAACCGGCGAAACGCCGGCGAGGGCCGTCGAGCGTTTGCGCGTCGAAGCAGCGAGGCTGCGCCTTCAGGGCGGCAGCGAACCGATCGAACAGATTGCGCTGGCGGTGGGATTCACCGATCCGGAACGGATGCGCCGAGCGTTCGTCAAGCTGCTTGGACACCCGCCGCAAGCGGTTCGTCGCGAGAGCAGGTCGAACGCAGCGCGCTGATCGGTCGCCTGCCGATCGGCGCGCTGCATGGCCCACTTCCCGCTAACCGGCTATGGGCGCGTGAGCACGTAGCGCGCCAATTCGCCGGCCGTCAGCGATAGTCAGTCCTTGACCGGCGGGTAAGCGTTCCACATGTCGCGATGCAGTTTCCACGTGCCGCCCTGCTTCAGGAAGACGAGCGTCTGCTTGGCGCGGATCTTGAGCTTTCCCTCACCGTCTCGAACCTCCACGTCCGATACCTCCGTCACGACCCGGTCGTCACCGTAGAACTCGTCGTTGCTGAACGATACGGTGCCGGGTTTCGATCCGGCATACCCGTTGGTGAAGTACTCGGCGATCGCGCGGCGGCCCGTGACTTTGTCGCCTCCCGGCGGCAAGAGCGTACCGTCGTCGGTATAGAGGCGGCTTATCGCGTCGTAGTCCCCTCGCGCAAAGGCATCCGCCCAGCGCGTGTTCTCGGCCTTGATGGCCGCTTCGGGCGGGCGTTGCGCGCCACCGGCGATAGCCGGCGCCGTGAATGCAAAGAAGGACATGCACGCTGCAAACGCAGCAGTACGAAGATGAATCTGTCGCATCGAGTGAGTTCCGAATCGGGTTTGAATTGAAGAGGAGGTGATTCGCACGCATGGCCCGCAAGCGCGTCAACGAACGCCGGGAACGCGTGCGAGTCCCTTCGATGCGCCGGGCAGCTTCTTGTCGACCATCGCGACGAGTTCGGGCCGCGCATCTCTCGGATGACCGGAGTGGAACGGCGGATCGGGATCGTATTCGACGACGAGTTGCGTGTATTCGGCCGCCTGCCGGCCGCGCAGCTTCGCCGCCACGCGCAGCGCGAAATCGATGCCCGCCGTCACGCCGCCGCCGCTCATGAAGCGGCCGTCGTCGTCCTCGACGAAGCGATCGGGCACGGGAATCGCGCCATACTCGGACAGCTTGTTGAGGAAGGCCCAGTGGCAGGCGCTGCGCTTGCCGTCGAGCACACCCGTCGCGGCGAGCACGAGCGAGCCGTTGCACACCGACGTCACATGTCTGGCACTTTCCGCCAGGCGCCGGATCTGCGCCTGATACGCCGGCCGCATCGGCGCCGACAAATTGGACCCGCCGGGCACGAGAATCATGTCGGTCTTGTCGATGTCGGCCAGCCGTTCGGTCTTGCCGTACACGACGCCGAATTCGAGCGTCACGTCGCCGCCATCGAGGCTCGCATAGCGCACGTTCGTATTCGGTAACCGGTGGAAAATCTCGCTGGGGCCCGCGAAGTCGAGCAGCGTGCCGCCGTCATAATTGACGATCAGGATATCGAACGGCTCGTTCGGCGCGAGCAGCCCTGCGCTGCCCGTCTGCGCCAGCGCAGGCGTGGCGTGCCCGAGCAACGCGCCGCCGCCCAGTGCGGCGCCGAGGGTGGCGGCGCTGCCGAACTTCAGGACATCGCGGCGCGAACGGCCTGCCCGCGTGAGTTGCCTGGCAGAGGCATGGTTATCGCTACTGTCGGTCAAGATGATTGCTCCTTGCACTTCGGCCCATCGGCGAGCGCAACCTCGCCGGGCCGGATGAAATAACCGCCACGGCGAACGGCGCGGCGAACGTGAAATCGGGATGGGGATGAGCCGGGATGGCGTGCCGGGCCCGGGAAGCGCGAAGCGCAAACTCAAAGCTGCGACGCGCCGCCATCGACGACCAGCTCCGTGCCGACGACGTACGACGATTCGTCGCTGGCGAGATAGAGCGCCGCGTATGCGATATCGTCGGCCTTGCCCATTCGGCCCGCCGGATTCGCTTCCGCGAATTCGGTCTTGCGGTCGCGCACCCATTCGTCAGGCTTGCCCCACTTCGAGAGCAGCGGCGTATCGATCGGGCCGGGCGCGATTGCGTTGAAACGGATTTTCCGGTCGAGAAATTCGTACGACCAACTGCGAGCCAACGATCGCACGGCAGCCTTCGCCGCCGCGGTCAGCGAGATGCCGTGCTTGCCGGTCTGCGCGACGAACGATGTATTTAGGATTACCGATGAACTTTCGCGCAGGTAAGGCAGCGCTGCTCGAAGCGTGTACACCACGCCCTTGACGTTGACGTCCATGATGTCGTCATAGAGCGTGTCGTCGATGTCGTCGACTGCGGACGGGAAGGCCCAGCCGGCATTGGCGAACACGACATCGAGACCGCCGAACGTCTCGTTGGCCTCGGCAGCAATCGCGCGCATGTCGTCGAGCGACCGCACGTCGCCCTTGAGCACGACCGCATGCTTGCCGAGCTCCGCCTTCACGCGTTCGAATACGGTCTCGTCGCGCCCCGTCACCGCGACGCGCGCACCTTCCGCAATGAACAGCTTCGCGGTGGCGAGACCGATGCCGCTGGTGCCACCGGTGATCAACGCCGACTTGTTCTCGAGCCTCATCTTCCGTTCCTTTTCATGTCCGTGATCGATCGGGCCGAATACGCGACGCGCGATGGCGTTTGCAGGCTGGTTCCGGCTTGATCGTCCAGGTGAAGTATGGAACGGGAGGCCGATGGCGCAAAGGTCGTATAACCCTCAAAAAACGCCATTCGGTGCAAACGGGCGCGACACACCGGACGACATCGTTCGCGGTACGTCGATGGCGGCACGCGGCACGGCATGCGCGTTCGAGCGGACTACGCGGACGCCCGCAGCGCGCGCTGCCCTGCCGCGAATGCAGCGCCCGCGAATAGCGTCAGCGCGGAATACACGAGCCCGCGTGCGAGCCCCGCACTGTCCGACACCCAACCGATCGCGACCGGCCCCGCGATCTGCCCGAACGCGAAGACCGTCGTGAATGCGCTGATGCCCTTCGCCCAGCCGTCGGGCGGCAGGTTGTGCCGCACGAAGGCCGTCGTGGAGGCAACCGCCGACAGGAACGTCGCGCCGAACAGCAAGCCCGACGCGAATGCGGCCGCCGGATGCACGAACAGCGCGGGCATCAGCGTCGCGACGCCGAGCAGCGCGTTGAGCACGGCGAGCGCCTGGCCGCCGCGCATCCGGTCGAGCAGCCCCGACCACAGCCGCGCCGACACGACGGTCGCGACGCCGAGCATCACGTAGAACGCGGCGACGACCGTGCCGCTCATCCCCGCACCACGCAGCAGCGCGACGATGAACGTCATGTAGCCGATATAGCCGACGCCGAACAGGCCGTAGCCGGCCAGCGCGAGTGAGAAGCGGGCGGGGCTCGCGGTCGCTGCCGGTTTCGCGCCGTCGCCCTGCCCGCCCGGCGCCGCATGTCCATGCTCGATGCGGCGCGCGGCCGACACGGCCACCGCCGAGAACAGCACGCACGCGACCGCGAGTGCGAACCACGCCGGCTGCCAGCCGTGTACACGGTGCACGAGCGTCGCCGGCACGAGCAGCGACGACGCGACGATGCCCCATCCGGTGCCGCCGTAATAGAGGCCGAGCAGCAGCCCTGCGTCGCGCGGCGCTGCGGATGCGAGCCGCGCGGCCAGCACGCCGCCGCTGATGAAGATCGACGCGCTGCCGATACCCGTCGCCAGCCGCTGCGCGAGCAGCGCGTGCATGTCCGACGTGAGCCCGCCCGCGGCCATCAGCACGGCGGTCAACACACAGCCGGCCGCGAGCAGCGTGCCCGCGCGCCAGCGGCGCGACAGCAGCGGAAAGGCAAGCGCACCGATCAGGTAGCCGGCCGCATTCGCCGTGTTCAGCGCGCCGGCCTGCGCGAACGTCCAGCCGAGATCGGCCTTCATCGGCGGCAGCAGCAGCGCATACGAAAAGCGCGCGAGGCCGAGCGCGATCGCGCTGCCGAGCGACAGACGGATTGCGAGCCGCCACGCGGCCATGCGGCCGGGATCGGTTGCGCCGGCGTCCGGCCGCGAGCGGCCGGCACGCTCCGGTTGCGGCACTGCGGGCATCGGGAGTGTCTCCATCGTTGTTCGATTCCGGGGCTTTCGCCGCCGTCGGTCGATCATACTTGAGCCGCCGTGAAGCCGGCATGCGCTGCCGGCAAAAACCCGTCAGCCGACGCTGGCACGCACTACCGCCCGAGTCCGGCCACGAATGCCTCGAACAGCGCGCGCCCTTCGGGCCACCCGCCCAACCCCGACGCCGCGTTCAGATGGCCGCGTGCGCCAAGCAGAAGCGGCGTCGCGCCCCGTTCCGCGACCCATTCCAGCGCGCGCCCCGACGGATCGTACGGATCGTCCGTGCTCGCGATCGCCAGCACCGGCATGCGCCCGAACCGACCGCTCGGCAGGTTCGCGAACGCGGCGGCGGCAACCGGAAAGCGCGGCCCTGCCGGATCGGGCACGGCCACGAGAAACGCGCCGCGCACCGGGCGCGCCGAAACCGCATGCCAATACGCGAACAACAAGCAGCCCAGCGAATGACCAATCACGAGCGGGGGCGCCGCCGCGCTCGCCACGGCCGCGTCCAGCGCCGCTGTCCAGTCGGCCAGGTCGGGCGCATCCCACGAAGCCGGCGCGATACGCGCGGCGCCGGGAAACATCGTCTCCCAATGACTCTGCCAATGATCCGCTCCCGAATTGCCGATACCCGGCACGATCACGATCGCCTGATCCATCACACCCTCCGTCAACGAAAAGCCAGAGTGTGACCACGCGCCGGCCGGCACGGAATGGCAAGTCATCGGTTATTGAGACAAAATGCCGATGAATCAACGGTACCGGAGGACCGTCATGCCGGATGAAGTACTGGATCGCCTGGATCTTGCGATCCTCGAAGCGCTGCAGGAGAACGCGCGAACGCCGCTATCGGAGGTTGGCAGGCGCATCGGGCTGTCGCAGCCCGCGACCTCGGAGCGCGTCAAGCGGCTGGAAGAACGCGGCATCATCGCCGGCTACGGCGCACGGATCGATCCGGCGGCGCTGGGGTTGGGCATGATGGCCATCATCCGGCTCAAAACGACTCACGAGCACATCAAACCGGCGCTGCGCACGTTCGCCGAGATGCCGCATGTCATCGAAGTCCACCGCATGACCGGCGACGACTGCTTTCTGCTGAAGGTGCTGGTGCCGACACCGGGCCAGCTCGAAACCCTCATCGACGCGATTGCCCGCTTCGGCGCGGTCACGACTTCGCTGGTGCTGCGCTCCGAACCGACCAAAGCGATCGGAAAGGCGTTGCTGGGATGACGTGCGGATAGGCTGCGTGACACATGAATCGGCGGACCGGTTCGAGCGTCAGGCGATCGCGCACGCGATTTTCGCGAATGACATAAAGCGCAGCAATCCGGGCAATTGAATTCAAATTAAAAATAACCGAATTGATTTCGTCGATCCGGATTTCTTCAAATAAAAAAATGATGCGCGATCTGTCGCTCGTTTTATCCGGTTTTTCCAATATTTGAACCGCAAATGACTCATGTTTAGCACGTCACGGCTAAAAACATTGCAACGCATTGCATTCGAAAAATCATCAGACTAATATCGACGCCACTCGTCCGGCATTCACGAAATCCCGAACGAGGAGCGGCAATATTTTTTGCCGCGCTTTCATGTTGAATCACTCATGTTCACCACAGGAGAATTGACATGCAGGAAACTCAGCAGATCGAATTGCTTGACTGGATGCAGGAAGACACGCACCCCGAGGCCGTCGACATGATGGTCGAGGACGCCGTGGTGCCGTTCGGCACCGCGCTCTGGCCGGTCTGAGCGGGCCACCCGTTCTCGCGGAAGGGCCGCGGCCCTTCCGCCGCTTCCGGAGATACGCATGC
Organism: Burkholderia sp. ABCPW 11; assembly: GCF_001523445.1. NCBI lineage: Bacteria > Pseudomonadati > Pseudomonadota > Betaproteobacteria > Burkholderiales > Burkholderiaceae > Burkholderia > Burkholderia sp. ABCPW 11. The sequence continues at coordinate 98,193 of NZ_LOVM01000073.1, forward strand.
TGAACCTGCACCGCGCGCTCGGCTTTCACCCGGCGCTGCGCGACAAGCTGGCACGCGGCGAATCGGGAAAACTGCTGGTCGGCTACGACACCCGCAATCGCGACGTCGCGTTGCGCGCCTTTTCCGCCCTGCCCGACTCACTCGCCGCGACCACCCTCTGCCTCGAAAGCACCCCGCCCGCCGACATCGCCGCCGCGCTCGTCGACGCCGACCTGTTCGTGCTGCTGTACGACTCGTCGTGCCTGCCGACGCCGTCGCCGAGCGGGCCGCCGTTCCTCGCCGCGATCCGCCCCGCGATCGTCGAGCACTGGAGCAAGTCGGTTTTGTTCAAGGATTACGGCCCGCATCTCGACGAGGCGTTCGCCGAATCGCTCGACGACATCGCCGCACGCAACGGCCGGCTGATCGAGGCCGCCGCGCGCGCATCGCAGATCCGCTTCGTCGACGAAGCCGGCAACGCGCTGACGGGCTCGCTCGCGCCCGACCAGAAATGGACGAGCGTGGACGGCATGGGCAACCTCGACGTCGTGCCCGGCGAGATCGCGACGCACGTGACCGACCTCAACGGCTCGGTCGTATTCAGCGGCACGTTTCTCGGCACCGTGCCGTTCGCGATCAAGTACAAGGTGGCCGAGCGGCTCGCCACGCTGCATGTCGAACACAGCATGATCGTCGATTTCGACACCGACGATGCGGGCTTCCGGCGCGATTTCTCGACCTATCTCGATCGGCACGCGAATCACCGGCGGATCGAGGAATTCGGCATCGGCACGAACCTCGGCATACGCGGCCTGTACGGCCGCAACGCGGGGTTCGAGGAACGCCACCCGGGGCTGCATCTGGGGCTTGGCGGCGGCGAAAACGGCAGCCACCATCTCGACCTGATCTTCGCACGCGGCACGCTCGCGTTCGACGAACGGATCGTGTTCGACGGCACGTTCGCCGTCTGACTCAGCGGCGGATTGCTCAGGCTTCGGCGGCCGCCGCGTCGCCGAGCCACTTGAACATCACGAAGCAGTCGACGAAGCCGAGCCGCGCGTGACGATATGCGCGCGGCAACCGGCCGACGATCTCGAATCCCAGCTTCTGCCACAGCGCGACCGCGACCTCGTTCGTCGCAACCACCGAATTGAACTGCATCGCGAGAAAACCACGCTCGCGCGCCACCTGCTGCGAGTGCTCGCACATCAGGCGCGCGACGCCGCGTCCGCGCGCGGCCTCGCTCACCATGTAGCCGCAGTTGCTCACGTGCTTGCCGGGGCCGGCCGCGTTCGCCTTCAGGTAATACGAGCCGAGCACCACGCCGTCCTCCTCGGCGATCCACGTGCAGAGCGGCGCGTCGAGCCACAATGCGCGTGCCGCTTCCGGTGTCGGGTCGGGATCGAATGCGTAGGTTTCCTGAGCAGCGACGATGGCGCGGTAGGTCGGCAAGAAACGCGCGAAATCGTCGTCAGTCATCGGGCGGATGGTGATCATGCGGGGGCTCTCGTGAGGGTGATGTAGACGGGCAAGACGGCAAACGAGCGATCGTACCGCGATTCATCGCGGGTCGCGTGCTCTCAGCGCCGCGCTGCGCCGCACCGCGATACGCGCCCGGCGGCACGCCGTGTCAGCGCGTGGACGCCTGCGAAAAGCTGGACGGATCGCCGAAGCCGAGCCGCTCGGCCGCGGCGCGCGCCCCTTCATCGCACCATCGATACCGGCCGTTTGGCCGAATCGTCACGCGCCACACCGGATGAAAAAATGATCGTCGGCCGGGAAGCGAGCGCCATGCCCTGACATCCCGAGCCATGGAGACGCCGCATGCGCGTCGGCCACCCAGCCATTGCGATGCGACGTCTCACTCCATTTACTTATTTGTAGTTTATAAGTTACAATGCCTTCCAGGTTCGAACTGCTTCGCTATCAGCGCGACGACGGTCGCGAGCCTTTCACCGAATGGCTGAACGCCGTGCGTGACAAGCTCGCGCAGGCACGAATCCGCGAACGCCTGCGCCGTGTGCAGGCCGGCAATTTCGGCGACTGCGAGCCGGTCGGCGAAGGCGTGATCGAACTGCGCGTCCATGTCGGCGCCGGCTACCGCGTGTATTTCGGTCGGCACGGCAGCGCCTTGGTGTTGCTGCTGTCCGGCGGCGACAAGGCCAGTCAGTCCGACGACATCAGGCGCGCCAAGGAACACTGGTCGAACTGGAAACGGAGGCAAACATGAACAAGCTCAAAGGCGCGGTATCGCACCACGACGCGGAAGTCGCCGAACTCGGCGCCGATCGCGAGCTCGCGGTCGCCTATCTGCGCGTCGCGATGGAATCGCTCGACGATCCGGAGAACCGCGCGGCCGGGCTGCTCGCGCTGCGCACGGTCGCGGAAGCGTATGGCGGGCTCGGCGCCGTCGCGGCCGAGGCCGGCATCAGCCGCGAATCGCTGTATCGCACGCTGTCCCCGAGCGGCAACCCGACGCTGAAAACCCTGCTCGCGGTGCTCAAGACCGTCGGCCTGCGCCTGTCCGTCGTTCCCGCGCAGCCGTCGCACGCTTGAGGGCCGCACGTCACGCCCTGCCCATTCACGGCTTCACCATCCAGACCAGCAATATCTCGTCCGGCCCGGCCGTCGTCCCCGCCGGCGGATGCTCGATCCTAGGCTCGACCGCCAACGCGTGCGCAATCGCTGCCGCATCGTCGATCGTCGTCGTGTGCACGAGCGTCATCAGCCGCGCCGGCCGGCGCAGCGTTTCGCGATACAGCGCGCCGTACCACAGCGGCCGCATGCCGAGCGCATCCTGCAACACGTACGGATAACGCCACAACCGCAGCACGAAGCGGCTTTCCGGGTGGGCCGGATCGACGCGGACGAACACGCGCCGCGTGCTTTCGCCATGGGTATAGCGCGGCAGTACGGGCAGCGTGTCGACGGGCGCCTGCGGCGCCAGCCAGCGCAGCGCGGTGGCCGGCGACCACGGCGTCGCGCGCTGCCAGCCGGCCTGCGCGAGATGACGGACGAGCGTGTCCGACGTCGCGCTCCATTGCAGCGGCAGATATTCCTCGCGGTCGCCGCCGATCTCGGTGCGCCGCGTCGGCACGCGCTGCCACCCGCCGCGCAGCCACTGGTCGACGGTCATCGCGACCACATCGCCGACATGCGGACGCGCCGCGCGATCGCGCTGCCATTGCGCGGGCACCGTCCATACGCCGGCCGTCGCGAGCACGACGACGACTGCGACGAGCGCGCCTCGCGGCTGCACGTGCTCGCGCACGCGCCAGTACGCATGGGCGCCGGCGAGCAACGCGAACCACGCGAGCCCGAGGCTCCATCCACCCAGCAGGCCCGACAGCCAGGTATCGCCGACGTACAGCCGCGCGAAGCCGCCGAGCACGATCCACAGCACGACCGCCGTCACGACCGGAATGCGCCACAGCGCGGGCCGGTCGCGCGCGATCAGCCAGCCGAGGCCGCTGCTCGCGAGGATCGCGAAGGCGGCGTCGGCATCGGGCAGCGGCACGTGCAGCGCACCGGGCGGCAGGCTCGCGGGCGTCGCGCCGGGCACGCCCGGGCCGAACACCGGCACGAGCACGACGGCGACGCCGACCGTCGCGAGCCACCATGCGGCCGTCAGCCAGCAGCGATGGATCATCAGCCAGACGAGCAACGCGGCCGCGACGATCAGCCCCGTGTCGTGCCCATGCAGGATGGCGAGCGCACTCATCGCGGCGTCCGCGGGCGGCGTGCGCAGGTTCTGCAGGAACGCATACAGCGCGATGTCCGTATGCATCAGCGGATCGTTCGCGACGACGTCCTGCACGATCCCCGCGAACAGCCACACGCAGCCGATGAACAACAGCGCAAGCACGGGCACCGCGCCCGGCAACCCGCGCAGGTACGCGATGCCGTCGTGCAGCCGCGCGCCGAACCGCGGCCAGCGGCGCGCGCATGCATGCACGGCGTCGGCGAGCGCGCGGCACAACAACGGCCATCCGCGCCGCAGCGCGACGCGCACGCCGATCCACACGAGCGCGACCAGCGCAGCCACGACCAGCAGGATCGCGGCGACCCGCACGCTGATCGCCGCGGCGAGCGCGGCCGACGCGCCGAACAGGATGCCGGGTGCGATGTGGACAGGCGCCCACACGAGCGCCGAGATCACGTTGACCGGATAGAACGACCGGCGCGGCAGCGTCGCGCAGCCGACGACGACCGGCACGACCGCACGCACCGGCGCGAGAAAGCGCGCGAGCACGATGCTCTTCGTCCCGTGACGCAGCACGAACTCCTCGCCGCGCGCGTAGGCGCTCGCGTAGCCGAAGCGCGCCCACGCGTTGCGGATCATCCCGCGGTAACGTCGCCCGAGTTCGTAGCTGATCCCGTCGCCGATCACCGCGCCGACGGCCGCGACGCCGATCGTCGCCCATGCGTCGAGCGCGCCCGCGCCGATCAACGCACCGGCCGCGAACATCACGGCGCCGGCCGGCACGATCGTGCCGATCAGCGCGATCGCCTCGGCACAGGCAGCCACGAACACGATCGCCAGCACGAGCAGCGGATGCGCGCCGATCGCGCCGATCCACGCGTGGATCGTGTCGCTCATCGCATACTCCCGGACGGGGCGGCCCGGTGCGCGAACGGCGGGCCGGCAGGGGGATTGGAGACGTTCATCGCGACATGCGCACGCTCGCGCCGGTGGCGGGGTCAGGGATCAATCGAACTCGTGTTGCCGCGCGTCGGCCTCGAGCGGTGCGTCGTGGTAGCCGACCGTCGCGATCTCGTGCAGATAGCGCGCAAGAAACGCGCCGATCGAGCCGGCGGCCTCGTATTGATGCACGTGCCGGAATTCGTGCGTCAGCAGGCGGCGCGTGTCGTGCCCGCGCAGCACGTACACCGCGTGACCGAGCGTGAGGCCGATCGTCCCGGGCGACAGCAGCCCCGTGTCGCGGGCGATCGCAGCGAGCGTCTGCGTGTCGGGAAACGGCATGCGATCGACCGCCACCACGCGGATCCGGTCCGGTTGCACGACGCCCACCGTGCGCGCGTCGTCAGCTTGGGCCGGCGTCAGCGGCGCACCCAGCGCGAGCCCGCGCGCCGCCTCCGCTTCGGCCCATGCGACGGCGGCGGGCAGTGCGGACGGCAGGATATCGGCAAGGTCGATCATTGCGGGGCTCCTCGGTTCGCGCGGGTGGCATCGGGCACCAGTTTAGTCCCGAATCGGAACGGGTCGGGGGACGGCTCCCGTGATGCCGCGCCGGCCGCGATCTGGTACAGCGATCACCACGGAATACCCTGTTCGGATGCGCGTCGCACCGTACCCTTTCCCGGGGATTTCGCGAACGCGTACCGTTTTCGGGTTCGGAGGCACATATTGGTCAGAAGAACGGCCGCGGCGACAACCGGACGGCAACGCGCGTCATCCCGAAGAGGGTCGCTGGAAGATGATCAAGGTAATTCTGGCTGACGATCACGTGGTCATGCGGGACGGACTGCGTCACATCCAGAAAAGCGCGCAGTTGAACGATGCGAACGAACGGCTCGAACAGCGCGCTGCCGCGTGCACTGCGCAACTGAGCGCGTCGAACCGCGACCTGCGGCGCGAAGTCGAGGAGCGCGTGCGCGCGGAACGGGCGCTGCAGGCGTCGCGCGACGAGCTGCGCGGGATCGCCGCGATCAGCGCCAGCGCGCGCGAAGCCGAGCAGCGCCGCATCGCGCGCGAACTGCACGACGAACTGGCGCAGACGCTCGCGACGCTGAAGAACGATCTCGAATGGCTGATCGACCCGGCCCCATCAAGCCTGCGCCGCCACCATCCCGCGCTCCGACCGCGTCCACGCGACCAGCGCGCCGATGCCGAGCAGTGCGAGGCACACGATCGGCACGATCATCGGCCCGAACGCGGTGCCCGTCATCTTGCCCGCGAACGGCATCAGGTTCTGGCTGAAGAAGCCGCCGAGGTTGCCGATCGAGTTGATCGCCGCGACGCTCGCAGCCGCCCGCGCGCCGGTGAAATAGCGCGGCGGCATCGACCAGAAGCACGGGTACAACAGCGGAATGCACGCGCCGCCGAGCACGAGCGCGATGAAGCGCAGCGGTGTCGACGGCAGCACGAGGCTCAACAGGAAGCCGAGCGCGCCCAGCGCCGCGACGATCGCGATCGTACGCAGGATGCTCTTCGCGCGACGCAGCTTCGCCGGCAGCCACAGCAGCAGCAACACCGCGAGCGCCCACGGCAGCATGCTCAGGAACCCGTTCGTCGTGCTCGACACGCCGAACGATTTCACGAGCGTCGGCAGCCAGTACGTGACGCCGTACAGCGACGTCGACATCAGCATGTAGGTCGCCGCGAACAGCATCACGCGCGGATCGAGCAGCGCCTTCCACGGCTGACCGTGCTCGGCCTGTGCCGGCTTCTCACGCTCCAGCGCGGCCGCGACGATCTGCTTCTCGCGCTCGTCGAGGAACGGCGCTTCGCGGAACGACGCGGGCAGCACGCGAAACACGACGATCGCGACGATCACCGCCGGAATGCCCGTCGCGACGAACACCCACTGCCAGCCCGCCAGCCCCCACACGCCGTTCAGGCTCAGCAGCGCGCCGCCGACCAGCGAGCCGAGCATGTTCGCGAGCGCGCTGCCGAGCGTGAAGATGCCGAGCACCTTCGCGCGGTAGCTCTGCGGGAACCACAGCGTCAGGTAATAGATCACGCCCGGATAGAAGCCGGCCTCGGCGATGCCGAGCAGGAAGCGCAGCGAGCAGAACACGGGCATCGACGTCGTGAAGCCCATCAGCACCGTGATGAGCCCCCACGTCAGCATGATCCGCGCGAGCCACACGCGTGCGCCGTAGCGATGCAGCGCGAGCGTGCTCGGTACCTCGAACAGCAGGTAGCCGATGAAGAACAGCGACGACGCGAGCCCGAACGCGGCTTCCGTCATGCCGAGGCTGTGCACCATCTGCAGTTTCGCGAACCCGACGTTCTGCCGATCGATGAACGCGATCAGGAACATCACGACGAGGATAGGCATCAGGCGCCGCGCCATCTTCGACATGATGCGCCGTTCTTCGGCGGACGCGGGGTCCAGGGTATCGGTAGCGTTCACTTCAGGCTCCTTGCGTGAATCGGTTGCGTATCGGTTGTATATCGGTTGAAACGGCGTCGCGCGCGACGAACGCGCTGGCGTCGGGTGGTTCGATGCATGGCATCGGATCGCGGCAAACGCGGCTCAACCCGACCGGTAGTCGTCGAGCATCGGCGCGAACATCTCGTGCCACGCGCGCGGCTTCGCCTTGATCGTACCGGCCAGGTACAGGAATTCGACGTAGTCCATCAGCTGGTTCGGCAGCACCGAGAACCGCGTGTCGGGCGCGGCGAGCATTCGCATCACGTCGTCGTGCGACACGCCGACGCCCGACGACGCCGCGTAGAGCGCGGCCGCCGCGCGCGGGTCCTGCGCGATCAGGCGGTTCGCTTCGTCGAGCGCGCCGAGAAACGCGACGGCCAGCGCAGGCTGCGCATCGACGAGCCGCTTCGGCGCGAACACGACGTCGAGCGTCAGCGGGCCGAGCACGTCGACCGAACTCACGACGCGATGAATGCCCGGCTGCCGCAATTCGAGCGTCGAGAACGGCGGCGACGTGAAATGCGCGGTCACGCCGTTCTCGCGGCGGATCAGCGCCTGCATCGCCTGCGGATGCGGCAGGTTCACGGTGATCGAATCGAGCTGCGCGAAATGCCTGGCGCCAAGCTGCCGGCTCGCGACCATCTGCAGCACGACCGCCGACAGCGACGTGCGGATGCCCGGCACCGCGATCCGGTCCGACGGCGTGAAGTCGCGAAGCGACACGAGGCCCGGCCGGTTCGCGTTCAGCGACAGCGACGTAGTCGACAGCCCGCTGATGCCAATCACCTCGACGTTCGGAATGCCGCGCGCCCGCGCCCACAGTTCGATGAACCCCGGCGCGCCGGCGCCCGCGAAATCGAGCGTGCCGGCCATCATTGCGTCGTTGACGGAATTGCCGCCGTCGAGCAGCACCCATTCGACCGCGACGTCGCGCACGCCGTGGCGCGCCGCATGCCGCTCGAACAGCCGCTGCTTTTCCATCACGAGCAGCGGCAGGTACAGCACGCCATAGCCTTTCGAGATCCGCACCGTGCGCGGCTTCGCGCGCACCAGCGCCGGCGCGGCGAGCACGCCGAACCCGGCGGCGATCAGTGCGCGGCGGCGCGGCGACGCCGTCATGCGCGCGCCGCCGTGCGGCGCGCGGCCAGCGGCCACGCGCAGGCCGGCGTGGCGCCGCGGCGCGCGTTCGTCGTGCCCGTGACATGCTGCATGTTGCCGTCTCCTTGAATATTTCTGGTATTAATGCCGTCCTTGCATCCTGCTTCCGGCTCGACACAGGTTATCGACCGAGTCTGAGAAAATGCTGACATCCCGGCCCCGGGAAAACCCCTAATCCACCTACCTGCAAACGGCACCATGCGCATTCTCGTCGTGGAGGACGATGCCGAAATCGGCGCGGCGATCCGCAGCCGCCTGGCCCGGCTCGGCCACGCCGTCGATCTCGAAACCGACGGCGCGACCGCGAACGGGCTGCTACGCGTCGAGCGCTTCGATCTCGTCGTGCTCGATGCGAACCTGCCCGGCATGGATGGCTTCACCGTGCTGCGCAACCTGCGCGCGTCGGGCAGCACGACGCCCGTGCTGCTCGTCACCGCCCGCTCGGCGATCGACGACCGCGTGAGCGGCCTCGGCCTCGGCGCCGACGACTACCTCGTGAAGCCGTTCGACTATCGCGAACTCGACGCGCGCGTGCAAGCGCTCCTGCGCCGCAACAGCGGTCACGCAAACGACGTGCTGACGCTCGGCGGCCTCGTGATCGACCGCAGCAGCCGCCTCGCGGAACTCGACGGGCAGCCGCTGTCGCTGTCGCGCCAGGAATTCGCGCTGCTCGAAATCCTCGCGAGCCGACCGCAACGCATCTTCTCGAAGGAAGAACTGCTGAATCAGTTGTTCAGCTTCGGCAACGAACCGACCGCGAACGCGGTCGAGCAATACGTGACGCGCGTGCGCCGGAAGCTGCAGGGCAGCTCCGTCGAGATCCGCACCGCGCGCGGGATGGGGTATCAGATTGCCGCGCATTGACTGGTTCCCGAAGACGCTGTTCGGGCGCACGCTGCTGTTCATCGCGCTCGTCGTCGCGACCGGCGCGCTCGCGCTCGCGGCGATCGCGCGCTACTACGCGGGCGTCGCGGCCGAACGCGCGTACGACCAGTTGCTGGCGGGCGCGTCGATCCAGGTCGCGGAAAACCTCTATGTACAAGGCGGCGTGCTCGCGCTGAATCCGCCGGTCGCCGCGCTGTCGACGCTGTCGCGCTACGACCTCGTCTACTACAAGGTCGTCGATTCGCGCGGCGTGGTCGTGGCCGGCTACAACGATCTCGCGAGCGCCGCGACGCTCGCCGCCGCGAAGCAGGGCCCCGCGTTCGCGAATGCCGTCTACCAGGGGCACCCGATCCGCACCGCGACGATCGCCCGCTACATGCCCGAGGAAAGCACGCCGGGCTGGGCGCTCGTGACGGTTGCGCAGACAACCAACGCGCGCCAGCAGTTGACGAACGACATGAGCATCAAGGTGTGGACGCTGATCCTGCTGATGAGCGTGCTCGCGATCGGTGCGAGCGGCCTCGCGATCCGGCGCGGCCTGCGCCCACTCGCGCGGATCGGCACGATCATCGCCGCGCGCGACCCGGCCGACCTGCGGCCCGTGGCCGTCGATACGCCGAGCGAGATCGACGCGATCATCGGGTCGATCAACGGGCTGATGCGACGGCTCGCGGAGCGGATCAACGCGATGCAGCGCTTCATCGCCGACGCCGCCCACCAGATGCGCACGCCGCTCGCGCGGCTCGATGCACAGATCGAGCTGCTCGACGGCGAAGCCGATCCCGTGCGCCGTGCGGCGCGACTCGATGCGCTGCGCGCGACCTGTTCGGACGTCGGCCGGCTCACCGGTCAGTTGCTCAATCATGCGATGGTGATTCATCGCACCGAGGCCGTGCCGCTGCAACCCGTCGAACTCGTCGCGCTCGCGAAAGAGGTGCTGGGCCGTACGATTCCGCTCGCCGGCGAGCGCGACGTGGCCGTTGCGTTCGCGAGCGATGCGCCGCATGCATGGATCGACGGCGATGCGATCAGTCTTCAGGAAGCGCTGTCGAACGTGCTGCACAACGCGCTGCTGCACGGCCATGCGGACGACATCGTCGTGTCGGTCGCGACCATCGGCAACGCGGATCGGGCGGTGACGCTGACCGTCACCGACAACGGGCGCGGGATGCCGCGCGAGCACTGGGACGCGGCCCTGCAACCGTTCGTGCGGATCGCGCCGGACGGCAGCGAGCGCCGCACGGGGTCGGGGCTCGGGCTCGCGATCGTGCAGGAAGTGATGAAGGCGCACGGCGGGCGCGTGGGGTTCGCGTTTCCCGATACGGGCGGGTTCGCGGTGGTGTTGACGTTTCCGCGTGGTACCGGAACGGATGGCGACGGACATGCGGGCGAATTGCCCTGACGTACACACGTCTGAAGTTATCCAGCCGTACTGCAATGCGACATCCAATTTTTTCACTGCTCTCGATGATTCGCTAAACGAGTATGAAATCATCGCGATCTGAATCAAATATTCGAATTCGTCTTATTGCGTGTAGCCGTTTCGAACTGACATGATGCCGTTACCAATTCGCGCTGCCAGACGAGTGCGTGATAAACGCTCAAACATAGCGCCACCGTCTCTACATTGGTGACACATAGGTTCTGATTATGCGTAAAGCAGCCGTACGTGACGGCGATCCGACTACGACTCGCGGATCGGTGATCGCTCACGCGTCCTCCATCTATGATGGTAGGAAAAAGGTCGCATTGGACGGAGAAAAAGCAACCTGCGGCACTTGCAAGGGAGCATTCAAGATAGTCGCCACCGGGAAGGGTATCTCGGATAAAGGACGCAATGTCGCCGTCGATGGAGACATCGTGATGTGCCCTTGTGGGGATAACCGTGTCCTTGTCGGAAGCAATCCCGGCATTTTTCTGCGATCGAGCCGACGCTCATCGGATCTCCCAGACACGGCGGCCTTCAGGGAGGCAAGTTCGTCGTTCGGGGGCGCCGAATCGTTCAATGAGCGATTCGTGTTATGCGATCCGACCGGAGTAATTCTGTCTCATACCGCGTATGCCATGCAGTTCGAAAACGGCAGCCTCGTGTACGGCACGACGGATCACTCTGGACGTACCCAGCAAATCGAATCCGGACCGCAGCCAGAACGAATCAAACTGTACGTAGCAGGATAACCATGGGGAATCGCACACACATATCTCCGGATGGCGTGAAATATCGGCTGATCGCAATCGAGGAGACTACGCCTACCACGGACAAAGCCATCAAAAAGGTGATCGCCGACACGACAAGCGTCGAAGTCATCGTCAGCGATTCACGCCTGCGCAGTCGAGGTTCTCAATGGGGTCACGTGGCAATCGAAATTGACGGAATCGTGTATAGCCGCGCGCATGAAGAATACGTCAAGATCGACAAGCGTACCTACTTGCATGGTGGAATCGTGTCGCTGGCAAACGGCTCGATAAGAACCGGTGGAAATTTATGGCGGGATAACCTTGGTCTGATCGTGAGACTTTCGCCCGTTGAAAAAGAGAAGGTCCGGAAGGAACTCGAACGACGTGTCGCCGTTGATCGAGCGTTCAAAAGCACACACCCCCATTCCAGCACTTATAGTGTCTTCGACAACAGTTGCTCATCCAACGTCGCCGACGTGCTTGAATCGATCGGCATTCTCGCCCATGACCCACGCTGGCTGCCGACACCTGTGACACCAGCCGAATTACTGGCAGCGCTCGAAAAATCAAAGCGGCTGGCGAAGAAAAATCACTATCCGAAGCGCACAGATCAATGACCGTCCGCTACATCACCCTCGGGCTCGTGCAAATGCTGTTGATTGCAACCGCAGGCTGGCTCAGGCGCCTGGCTTGGCCAGACATCGACTTTCTCGACGGCCCCGGGGATTGGTCGCTCATCATACGATTATCCTTCTACTGCCTTGCAGGATGGCTCGCAACGGTAGTACTCGCAATCGCATTCGCCGTATCCGACAAGCGGAACCGATCGATGATCGTTTTGTTTCTCGTCGTCACGCTGCCCTCCGTCGAACTTCTGACCCTGCTGTCGTTCGCGTGGTGAGTACGGCTGCCCGGGAATACGAAACGCAGCCGAACGCGCGGCCGCACGGGCACGCGGACGACATCGCCATGTCGATAGCGATCTCGGGCAACGTCGACGATACCGTGACGCTGACCGCCACCGACGACGGCCCAGGCATTCCGCGCGAGCATTGGGACGCCGCTTTGCAGCCGTTCGTACGGATCGCACCGGACGGCAAGGAACGGCGCACCGGGTCGGGTTCGCCCCGCGGTCGTACAGGAAGCGATGAAACCGCACGGCGGACGCGTGGGGTTCGCCTTCCCTACACCGCCACCGCCTCCCCACCGAGATACGCATCGCGCACGCGCTCATCGTCGAGCAACGCCTTCGCCGGCCCTTCCAGCACGACGCGCCCCGTCTGCAGCACGTATCCGTAGTGCGCGATCTCCAGCGCGAGGCTCGCGTTCTGCTCGACCATGAACACCGTCACGCCCTGCCGGTTGATCGCGTCGATCAGTTCGAGCACTTTGTCGACGTAGAGCGGCGACAACCCCATCGTCGGTTCGTCCATGCAGATCAGTTTCGGCCGCGCCATCAGTGCGCGTGCCATCGCGAGCATCTGCTGCTCCCCGCCCGACAGCGTGCCCGCGCGCTGCGCGAGCCGCTCGCGCACACGCGGAAACAGCTCGAGCACGCGTTCGTAGTCGTCGGTCACCGCCGCGCGATCGCCACGCGTGTAAGCGCCCATCAGCAGGTTCTCGCGCACGCTCATGTCGCCGAACAGCCGCCGCGCCTCCGGCACGGCTGCGATCCCGCGCCGCACGCGCTGCGGCGTCGCGAGCGCCGTCACGTCGTCGCCGTCGAAACGCACGACGCCGCGTTTCGGCCGCATCAGCCCGAGAATCAGCTTCATCGTCGTCGACTTGCCGCTCGCGTTGCCGCCGAGCAGGCTGACGATCTGCCCGCGGCCGACTTCGACGTTCACGTCGAAATGCACCTGCACGGGCCCATAGAACGTGTCGAGGTGTTCGAGTTTCAGCAGCGCGTCCGTCATGGTCGTATCGGGTCTCGAAGAAAGTACGCTCATGCAGCCGCCTGCACGGCACGATCGGCCGACGGGCCGCCCGCATGACGGCGGCCGAGATAGGCCTCGATCACGCGCGGATCGTGTCGTACGTCGCGCGGCACGCCTTCGGCGATCTTCACGCCGTTGTCGAGCACCATCACACGGTCGGACACGCGCATCACGAGTTCGAGCTTGTGCTCGATCAGCAGGATCGTCAGGCCGCGCGCCTTCAGCGACCGGATCAGTTGCAGCATCTCGGCGGTCTCCGTCTCGTTCATCCCGGCCGTCGGCTCGTCGAGCAGCAGTAGGCGCGGATGCAGCGCGAGCGCGCGGCCGATCTCCACGCGCCGCCGGTTCGCATACGACAGGCTGTGTGCCGGATGATCGATGCGCGGCGTGAGCCGTTCACCGAACCCGGCGACGATCGCGCGCGCCTCCTCGCGCAGCTCGGCCTCCTCGCGCCGCACCGAAGCCGGCCGCACGAGCGCGCGCAGCACTTCGGCGGCCGCACCGAACACTGGCCAGCCGGGCCGCGCCGCACGCAGCCTCGCATGCGCGCCGATCAGCACGTTGTCCAGCACGCTCAGGTTGCCGAACACGCGGCCATGCTGGAACGTGCGCGCGATACCGAGCGCCGCGAGCCGTTCGGGCGCGATACCGGTGATGTCTCGGCCGTCGAACGTCACGCGGCCGACATCGGGCCGGTCGGCGCCCGCGATCAGGTTGAACAGCGTCGACTTGCCCGCGCCGTTCGGGCCGATCACGCTCAACAACTCGCCGTCCGAGAGCGTCAGGCTCGCGCCGTCGAGCGCGGTCACGCCGTCGAAACGGCGTGTGAGGCCTTGCACGTCGAGCAGGGGTCGAGTGGTCGTCATCGCATTGCTCCTCACACCGTGCCGAGCAGGCCCTGCGGCCGGAACCGGACGAGCAGCAGCAGCACGAGGCCGTAGATCAGCATCCGGTAGTCGGCCGCCCAACGGAACAGCTCGGGCAGCCCGATCAGCGCGATCGCGCCGACGATGCCGCCAAGCACGTTGCCAAGCCCGCCGAGGATCACCATCGTCAACGCGAGGATCGACACCTGCGAATCGAAGGTCTGGTGATTGATGTAGCTGTACAGGTGCGCGGCGATCCCGCCGCTCACGCCCGCCGCGACGCCGCCGACCGCGAACGCGATCGCCTTGTAGCGGTTCGGCGCGATGCCGTGCGCCCGCGCGGCGACGTCGTCCTCGCGCACCGCGCGCAGCGTGCGGCCCAGATGCGAATGCAGCAGCCGCACCTGCACGAGCGCAAACACGACGAGTACCGCGAACGTGAACCAGTACGCGGCGCGCGCGGTCGTCGCCCACGGCAACGGCGCGATGCCGGTGATGCCGAGCGGGCCGCGCGTCAAGCCGTCCCAGTTCAGGATCACGAGGCTCACCACTTCGCCGATGCCGAGCGTCGCGATCGACACGTAATGCCCGCGCAGCCGGAATGCCGGATAGACGAGCAGCGTGCCGAGCACGGCCGCGATCGCGCCCGCGCACGGAATCGTCACGGCCGGCGGCCAGCCGAGATCCGACGACAGCAGCGCCGACGCATACGCGCCGATCACAAGCAGCGCGGCGTGGCCGAGCGAGATCTGCCCGACCGTGCCCGCGACGAGCGTGAGGCTCAGCGCGAGCAACCCGTACAGCCACGCGTTGGTCAGCGTCTGCAGCACGTAAGGCGATGCGCCGAGCCATGGCAGCACGGCCGCCGCCGCGATCAGCACGACGAGCACCGGGCGCGGCACGCGCACGGCTTTCGCGGCGGCGAGGAAGGTGCCCGTCATCGGCTCCGGCGGCAGCGCGCGGTTCGCGCTGAACAAGCCGTTCGGCCGCCACACGAGGAACACGATCAGCAGTCCGAACGCGAACAGGTCGCGATAGCTGGTGCCGAACAGCGCGACGCCGTAGCTTTCGACGAGACCGAGCAGCAGGCTGCCGGCGATCGCGCCGGGCACGTTGCCGAGCCCGCCGATCAGCAGCGCGACGACGCCCTTCAGCGTCGCCTGGAAGCCCATCGCCGGATCGATGCTGTTGTAGTACATGCCGACCAGCAGCCCGCTCACGCCGCCGAGCGCGCACGCGATCGCGAACACGGTCTGGTTCACGCGGTCGACGTCGACGCCCATTTGCAGCGCCGCGTCGCGATCCTGCGCGGTCGCACGCACGGCCCAGCCGAGCCGCGTGAAGCGCAGGAAGCCGTACAGCAGCGCAGCCGCCGCGATGCCGATGCCCGCGATCAGCAGGTCGAGCGAGCCGAGGGTCGCGCCGGCGATCCGTACGTGCCAGTCGGGCAGCGGTGTCGGCACCGCGCGCGGGTCCGCGCTGAACGCGAGTTGCGCGAGCTGGTCGAGGATGAAGCTGATGCCGATCGTCGCGAGCAGCGGCGCGATGCGCGCGGCATGGCGCAGCGGCCGCAGCCCGATTCGCTCGATCGCGATGCCGAGTGCACCGCAGCCGACGATCACCGCCGCGAGCGCAAGCGGCAGCGGCAACCCGAAGCGCGTCAGGCACAGCCAGCCGATGAATGCGCCGACCATGTACACCGAGCCGTGCGCGAAGTTGATCAGGTGCGACACGCCGAAGATCAGCGCGAGCCCGACCGCGAGCAGCGCGTAGATGTTGCCGACGATGAGGCCGTTGAGCGTGTAGTCGAGCCAGGAAGCCATCACGATGCGTCCGTCAGGTGCAGGCGGTTCATGTCGGGTTCAGCGCGCCGCGAGCTGCGGCTTCGCGCCGTCCCACAGCGCCCACTGCCCCTGCTTCACGACCAGATACACGGTGCGCGCGCCCGCGACGCGGCGCGTCTGCGGATCGAAGCGCACCTTGCCGAAGATCACGCTCGGCACGTCGCTGACCTTCGCGAAGCCGTCGTGCGCGGCCTGGCGCGTCGTACCGTAGCGGCGCAGCACTTCCGCCGACAGGATCAGCGCATCGTAGGCACGCGCCACGAACGAATCGGGATCCGCGTGGAATTTCGCACGATAGCGCTGCACGAATGCCTGCACCTCGGGGCGCGGTTCGGCCGGAAAGAAGTTCGATTCCGTATAGACGCCGTCGACGGCCGTGCCGCCCAGTTCGAGGAACTTCGGCGAATACACGGAGCCCACCGCCGCGATCGGCAGCACGATGCCCGACGTGCGCGCCTGGCGCACGATCTGCGCGCCGTCCGCGTAGTACGAGATCAGCACGATCGAATCGGGCTTCGAGGCGCCGATCCGCACGAGCGTCGAGCGGAAATCCTTCTCCGCCGGCTGGTAGCCTTCGGCCGCGACGACCTGCGCGCCGAGCCCGGTCACCGCCTTCGCAAAGATGTCCTTGCTGGTGCGGCCCCAGTCGGTATTCAGGTACAGCACCGCGATCCGCTTGAAACCGAGCTCCTTCACCGCGTAGCGCGCGAGCAGCGGCTGCTCCTCGGCCTGGCTCAACGCGGTGCTCCACAGATAATCGCCGCCCTTCGTGAAATCCGGATGCGAATTCGTGAAGCCGAACTGCACCAACTGGCCGCGCTGGTAGATCGGCGACGCAGCCATCGACGTCGCGCTCGAGAAATCGCCGAGCTCGACCGCGATGCGCGGATCGGCGACGAACTTCTGCGCGATCGCCACCGCCTGGCGCGGGTCGCTGCGACTGTCCTGGAAGTCGATCGCGAGCGGCCGGCCGTGAATGCCGCCGCTGCCGTTGATCTCGTCGAGCGCGAGATCGAAACCGCGCTTCCACTGCTCGCCGTATTGCGCGTCCTGGCCCGTGAGCGGGCCGCTCACGCCGATCACCACCGGCTCGCCCGATACGCCGGCCGCGAGCGCGCCGCCCGTCGACAAGCCCCATGCCGCAGCGAGCGCCGCCACCGTGCCCAGCACGCGTCGCCATGCGCCGCGCGCGTCGTTCCCCGAAACATTCATGCGTCCCCCAGCTTCAGTCCGTCGAAAAGAGTGAGGGCATGTAACCATCCGGTTCAGGACGATCCAACGAAGTTTTGCGCATATCGATATCGCACGCGGCGCGAAGCAGGCGACGCTCGTGAACGGCCGTCTATCCGTCGTGCGTCGAGCGACGTGCAGACACCCACCGCATCGCGTTGATTCGATTGACGTTTCGTTCTCGTCACCCCCGTGCAACCGGCGCGCATGCGCATACGACCGGCCGCCGCGACAGTCGCGCGCTTCGCAGTTTTCCCGCTGTCGATAGCAAAAATCATTATATGAATCGCGCATGCTCGCACTCCTACAATGCGCAAATTGCATCATCGGAACGCGACATGGAGCTGCATCAACTCGAAGCCTTTTCCGCGGTCATGTCGGCCGGCAGCGTGACCGGCGCGGGCGAACTACTCGGTCGCTCGCAACCGGCCGTCACGCGGCAGATCCAGGAACTCGAAGCCGATCTCGGCTACGCGCTGTTCGACCGGCATGGCCCGCGCGTCACGCCGACGCGACGCGCGTTCCTGCTGTACGAGGAAGTCGAACGCTCGCTGGTCGGCCTGCGCGCGATCGAGGCGCGGGCGCGCGCGCTCGGCGACGAAACCGCCGAACCCGTACGCATCGCGGCCACGCCGTCGCTCGCGGCCACGCTCGTCCCGGCCGCGCTCGCCGCGCTGCCCGACAGTGCGCATGCGCCGCACTATCAGTTGCGCAGCGAATCGGCCGAGCATGTCGTGCACGAGGTGCTGGCCGGCACGGCCGATGTCGGCGTGCTCACGCTGCCGATGGCGCATGCCGGGCTCGACGTGCAGTGGATCGCGCAGACACCGTGCGTTGCCGTGCTGCCCGCCGGCGACCCGCTCGCGGCAAAGCCGCGCGTCATGCTGCGCGACCTCGCGCGGCGCCGCATCGTGACGGTCGCGAATCGCCACCGGTTGCGCCAGCGGATCGACGCGGCGTTCGCCGCCGCGCGCGTCGATGCGCGCGTATTCATCGAAACCAATGCGTCGCTGAATGCGGTCATGGCCGCGCGCGCGGGCATCGGGATCGGCATCGTCGATCCGGCCACGGGCGTCGCGCTGCCGGTCGACGGCGTCGTCGCGCGCCCGCTCGACGTCGACATCCCGTTCGCATTCGGCGTCGCAACACCGGCCGGCAAGGCGCGCACGGCGGCCGTCGATGCGCTGCTCGACGCGCTGCATCGCACGACGCGCGCGCTGCTCGACGACGTGATCTTTCACGACGCCGCCGCGCATGACGCGCTGCTGCGCGGCGACCGGCTGCGCACCGATCGCGCAACGCGCCCGCCTCGCCCGACACGTACCCGCCGCGTGCGCCCGGAGGCCGCATGACGACCCAGCTCGACGCACTCGAAGCGCGGCTCGCGCAGGACCTGCGCTGGCTCGACCTGCCCGCGCCGTCGTGGGTGCCGCCGCGCGAAGCGGACGGCGCGCGCGTGCTCGACGTCGCAATCGTCGGCGGCGGCATGGCCGGGCTTGCGGCCTCCGCCGAGCTGCGCCTGCTCGGCATCGACAACCAGTGCGTGATCGACCGCGCGCCGGCCGGTTACGAAGGCCCATGGCTGACCTTCGCGCGGATGGAGACGCTGCGTTCGCCGAAGCAGCTCGCGGGCCCCGCGCTCGGCCTGCCAGCGCTGACGTTCCGCGCATGGTACGAAGCGCAATACGGCCGCGACGCATGGGACGCGCTCTACAAGATCCCGCGCCCGCAATGGATGGACTACCTGCGCTGGTATCGGCGCGTGCTCGACCTGCAAGTACGCAACGACACGACGCTCGTCGCGCTGCGCCCGCGCGACGACGGGCTGCTCGCGCTCGACGTGCGCGGCAACGGCGAAGCGCAGACGCTGCTCGCGCGGCACGTCGTGCTCGCGACCGGCCGCGACGGGCTCGGCGGTCCGTACGTGCCGCCCGTCGCGCAACGCGTGCCGCGCACGCGCTGGGCCCATTCGTCCGAGCCGATCGACTTCGCCGCGCTCGCGGGCAAGCGCGTCGGCGTGGTCGGCGCGGGCGCGTCCGCGTTCGACAACGCGGGCACCGCGCTCGAAGCCGGCGCCGCCCGCGTCGACCTGTTCTTCCGCCGCGCGGAAATTCCGCGCATCAACAAGCTGACGGGCATCGGCAGCCCGGGGCTCGTGCACGGCTACGCGGATCTCGACGACGCGACGAAGTGGCGCTTCATGCACTACGCGCTGACGTCGCAAACGCCGCCGCCGCGCGACAGCGTGCTGCGCGTGTCGCGCCACGGCCATGCGCATTTCCATGCGGGCAGCCCGATCGAAACGCTCGCCGACCATGCGGACGGGCTGGAAGTGACGACATCGCGCGGCCGCTACACGGTCGACTTCCTGATCTTCGCGACGGGCTTTCATTCGGACTGGACGACGCGCGAGGAATTCGCGTCGTTCGGCGCACACGTGCGGCGCTGGAAGGATCGCTATCGACCGGAACCGGCGCTGTGGCTCGACGAGCTCGCCGAGTCGCCCGATCTCGGCCCCGCGTTCGCGTTCCAGGAGCGCGAGCGCGGTGCCTGCCCGGCCGTCACGCGAATCCATTGCTTCAACCATGCGGCGAGCCTGAGCCACGGCAAGCTGTCCGGCGATATCCCGGCCATCAGCGCGGGCGCGCAGCGGCTGGCACGCGGCATCGCGAGTCAGTTGTTCGATGCCGATCGCGACCGCCACTACGACGCGCTCGTCGCCTACGCGAATGCGGAGTTGCAGGGCGACGAATGGCGCGACGCCGACGCCCTCGATCACTTTGACGACGAAGGAAAACCGAAACGATGACTGACTCCATCACGCCGGCCGCCGTGCCGGATACGATCGACGCGGCAGCCGGCCTGCGGGAAAACGACGCCGTCGCCACGCTACGCCGCGCCCGCGACAAGGTGCTGCTGCCGACGCAACTGAGCGAAGCCGCGCTGTTCGATCCCGCGTTGCCCGATCTTTCGCTGATCGAGCGGCTGCATGCGGCACGGTATGTCGCGCGGCAGTCGAATGCGCACGCGCTGGCCGACCTCTATCGCACGCGGCTGCTCGACGCGGGCGGTACGCTCGACGACATCGACCGGGCGGATGCCGATGCGTTCGACGCGCTACCTCGACGCCTCGGCGCAACCCTCTTGCACGCGAAACGCCTGACGCACGCCCCGGCCAACGCGCGCGCATCCGATCTCGACACGTTGAAGTCGGCCGGACTCACGACGCCCGCGATCGTCGCGCTGTCGCAACTCGTCGCGTTCGTCGCGTATCAGTTGCGCGTCGCTGCTGCCGCGCAGGCACTTCAGGCACGTGCCGCGAAGGAGGCCGCATGACGACTGCCGCCCACGGCTTCACGTCCGATACGCTCGGCTGGCGCGCCTGGCTCGACACGGTGCCGCTCGACGCGGCGACGCCCGATCAGCTCGCGGTGCTCGAAGCGAGCCACCCGCAAGCGAAAACGTCCGACTATTACCTGTTGCTCGTCCATCTTCCCGACATCCTGCGGCACCGCTCGGGCGTGTTCAACGCGATCATGTACGGCTCCGGCGGGCTGTCGCGCGCGGAGCGCGAACTGGCGAGCACGGCCGTATCGCGCGTGAACGGCTGCGTGTACTGCGCGTCGGTGCATGCGCAGCGCTTCGCGCAGCTCGCGAAACGCACCGATGCGATCGAACAGGTGTTCGACGATCCGGCGACGGCCGGCACGACGGCGCGCGAACGCGCGATCGTCCGCTATGCGATCGCGTTGACCGAACGGCCCGACGCGATCGGCGAGCACGACATCGCGGCGCTCGAAGCCGAAGGGTTGACGCACGAGGAGATTCTCGACCTGTCGCACGCCATCGCGATCTTCGCGTGGGCGAACCGGTTGATGCTTACGCTCGGCGAGCCGGTGTTCCCGGCACCGGAGGCCGATGCTTGAGCGCACGGAAGGACGTGGCGCGGGCCAGGGCCGCGTCACGCCTTGTGCGTCGACAACAAAATGCTCGTCTCGGTATTCGCGATCCCGTCGATCAACCGGATCGCGCCGAGCACGCGATCGAAGTGCTCGAGCGAATCGGCATGCAGTTCGGCGACGAGATCCCAGCGGCCGTTGGTGCTGTGGATCGACGCGACGTTCGGATGCCCGCGCAGCACCTTCACCACTTCCGCGCCGCGATTGCCCTGCACCGCGATCGACATCAGCGCGCGGATCCGGTGCCGTTCGGCCGCCGGCTTGAGCCGCACCGTATAGCCGACGATCACGCCGTTCTTCTCCAGCCGCGTGAGCCGGTTCTGCACGGTCGCGCGCGCCACGCGCAATGCCTTCGCCAACGCGACGACGGGCAGTCGCGCGTTGTCGCGCGTTGTCGCGCAGCAGCGCGATGAGCTCGCGGTCGACGCTCGACGCTCGGCAGTATACTTCGATCTCCGAACGAGATCGAAGCATCCTGTCCTGTTTTCAATCGGCCAGCAGCTTCAACCCCGCCGGCAGCGTCTCGCCGAACACGCGCACCGTATCGGCTTCGTCGAACGCGATCGCTTCACGAACCATGTCGATCCACGCCGCCGACGCATTCGCGGCCGACAGGCGCTTGATGACGGCTTCGCGCGTGTCGTCCGGCAGGTCGCGCGAGCGGTCGCCCGTCATCCGCGCAATCTGTGCCGCTGCGAACGCCACGGGCTCGACCTGCTTCCAGTCGAGCGCGAACAGCGCATCGAGCCAGCCGATGACGATTTCCGGCGGCACGACGCCATGCGCGCTGCCGTAGAACGGCCGCCTTGCTCCGATCCGCCCGAGCGCCCACGCACACAACGCCCGTTCGGCCGGCTTCTGCAATTGCGCGATCAGGCGCTCGGCGAGCTCGACCTTGCGCTCGACGGGCAGCCGTTCGAGCGACGCGGACAGCCGCGTCATGTCGGCCGGCCCGACCTTGGCCGGATCGAACGGCAGCTTGCGCCGCTTGTCGTCGGACGGTTCGAGGAACGCGATCGCGTCGCGCACCTGCGCTTGCGCATCGTCGTCGAGGCCGCCGGCCACGCGCCGCCACAGCGTCCACCACTCGGACCACACCTGGGCGTCGGTCACGTATTGAATGCCGTCGTCGAACAACGGCCACAGCTGCTCGATGCGCCACGCATCGAGCGGATGGCCGAAACCCGGACGCAGGCAATACCCGGCAAGATTCAGCCAGGCGCGCTCGTGATCGGCCGAGCGACGACGCCGCCGCGCCCGCGCAAGCAAAGCGTCGAACAGTTCGCGTGCGAGCGCGACGTCCCAGTCTTCGCGCGCGCCGAGCACCTGTTCGAGTTGCGTGCGCAACCGGCGCGTGTCCTTCGGCGTCACGCCTGCGGCCTTGCTGCCGAACGAGCGCTCGATCAGCGCGATCGCCTGGTCGAGACGCGGATGCCGCGTGGCCGCGGCATCGTCGCCGTGAACCGGCGCATCGCCGCGCAACTGGAATTCGAGCCGCCAGCGGCGCGCCGCGTCGTCAGTCGCGATGCAATGCATTTCGAGCGTGCCGACCTCGGTCAGCGACGCGGTGAGCTTCACCGGCGTCTCGCGCGCGTCGCTGCCCGCCTTCGCATCGACGACCGTCGCGATCGGCGGCAGCCGCACGAAATCGCCGCCGTCGAGATCGACGAGATCGCCGGGTCGATATTGCGTGTCGGCCACCGTCGACACGAGGTGAAAACGCACCGGCTGCCCGAGTTGCAGCGCGAACGTGCGATCGTCGAGCCGGATCTCGCGGCCCTCCTCCGCGCCGCGCGGCAACAGGCAGACGCCGCGTGCGGCCGAATCGTCCGCACCATCGTCGAGCACGAGGAAATAGCTGCGCGCGGAGCCGCCGCCGATACGCGGCGCATGGCCGGCACGCGCGAGTCCGTAGGCCACCGCGCCGCGCGCGACGGCCACATCGGGATGCGCGTTGTGCAGTACGTCGAGCGGCGCGCCGCGCCACGCGCCGAGTGTCTGCGCGAGACGGCCGGCGAGCGCGCGCGCACGGAACACGCCGCCGTTGAGCAGCAGCGTGTCCGGCAGCGGGCCTTGCGCATGACGCTTCAGGAACGCGGCGACGTGGCGCGTGACGGCCGCGTCGCTCGCATACGGCAAGCCGAATTCGACGATCGCAGCGCGCGCACGGCGCGGCAGTTCGCCGGCATCGACCTGCGGAAAGAACCCGTCGACGACGATCTGCTCGACTTCCTGCCGTGTCAGCTCGGCCGAGCGCGCGCCGCCGACGAGCTTGCTGCCCGCGCCGAGCAGCGTGACGGTGACGGACGCCGGCGCGTCGTCGCCGAGTAGCCGCTCCTTGGCCGCGCGGCAGCGCTCGACGAGTTGCGACAGGCTCGCGGCCGACAGCCGCGTACCGGGCTCGGTCAGCCGCGTCTCGACCAGGCGCGCGAGCGCGAGGTCCATGTTGTCGCCGCCGAGCATCAGATGGTTGCCGACGCCGACGCGCGTGAAGGTCGGCTCTCCGTCGCCGCCCGGCGCGACGTCGACGAGCGTGAGGTCGGTCGTGCCGCCGCCGACGTCACAGATCAGCACGCGCCGCGCGGCGGCGAACGTCTCGCGCAACGTGTCGCGCTGACCGTACAGCCAGTCGTAGAACGCGGCCTGCGGCTCTTCCAGCAATCGCAGCGCCGGCAGCTTCGCGCGTCGCGCGGCCTCGACGGTCAACGCGCGCGCGCCGTCGTCGAACGACGCGGGCACCGTCAGGATCACGTCCTGCTCCGCGAGCGGCGCATCGGGAAAGTGCGCGTCCCACGCGTCGCGCACATGCGCGAGATAGCTCGCGCTCGCATCGACCGGCGACACCTTGTCGACGCCGTCGGCCGCGCCCCACGGCAGGATCGCCGCGAGCCGGTCGACCGCCGCGTGCGACAGCCAGCTCTTCGCGCTCGACACGAGCCGGCCCGGCACCTGCGCGCCGAGCGTGCGCGCGTAGCGGCCGATCACGGCCGGCGGCGCGTCGTCCGCCCCGCCGTCACGGCCGCCGCCCGAATGGGCGAGCGCGCCGCGCACGCCAGCCGCCTGCCACGGCAAGCGCAGCGCGTCCGGCGGCAACTCGCCCGCCGCCGGGTGATAGCGCACCGACGGCAACAGCGGCTGCGCGGCCACCGCGCCCGGCCCGACCAGTTGCTCGACGTCGAACACGCGGATCGCGTCGGAACCGGCCTCGACGTATGCGACGACGGTGTTGCTCGTGCCGAGGTCGATGCCGACCGTATAACGCTTCATCGCGCTCAGGCGGCGCCGCGCACGTCGAACTCGACCTTCCAGCGCTCGTTCGTGCCGCTCGGGATCGCCTCGAGTTCGAGCGTGCCGGCTTCGGTCACGCGCGCATGCAGCTTCACCGGCACGACTTCGCCGACCGTACGCCCTTCGGCGGGCAGCGTCGCCTGGATTTCTTCCAGTTCCTGCAGCTCTTCCGGCGACCAGTAGTCGAGCAGCGTGCCGACCTGATCCTGGCGGCGCACCGACGAACCGAAGAAGCGGAATTGCACCGGTTCGCCGACGACGAGGCCGAACTCCTGCGGCGGCAGCGCCGCGTCCGAGCCTTCCTCCATCCCGAACGGCGCGACGCACAGCGCCTGCACCGGCGGTTCGAGCCCCGGCACCGCGGGCATCGCCGATTCGATCGCGACGTAGTACGCGCGCGCCGTGCCGCCGCGAATGCGCACGCCACGGCCGCGCTTCACGTAGCCGTAATACGCCGCGCCGCGCGCAACCGCGAGATCGAGATCGGCGCCTTCGAGCAGGCGCGCGGGCGGCGCGCCTTCGGCGGCGAGCCAGCCGTTGAGCGTGTCGAGCACGCGCTGCGTGAGCAGCGTCGACTTGAACACGCCGCCGTTGAACAGCACGGCGGTCGGATGCAGGAACGTCGCGCCGGGCGGCAGCGTGCGCTGCACGCCTTCGAGCGTGTCGAGCGCCGCGACCTGGCGGCCGAGGAACGCCGCGAGATGGCGCGTGATGCCGGCGTCCTGCGCATACGGCAGGCCGAGCTGCGTCAGGCCGACGCGCGCGCGGCTCACCGGGCGCGCGGCGGCATCGACTTGCGGGAAGAAGCCTTCGAGGATCGTCTGCGTGAGTTCCGCGCGCGTCAGCTCGGTGCGGATCGAGCCGCCGATCAGCTTCGAGCCGCGGCTCGGCACGACGAGCGGCACCGCATCGGTGGTCGGGTCGGACAGCAGCGTTTCCTTGGCCGAGCGGCACGCGTAGGTCAGCGCGCGCAGTTGCCACGGATCGGCCTGCGTGCCCTGCTGCGCGAGCTTGCGCGCGACCACGTGCGCGAGCGCGAGATCCATGTTGTCGCCGCCGAGCAGAATGTGCTCACCGACGGCCACGCGATGCAGTTCGAGGTTGCCGTCGCGCTCGACTACCGCGATCAGCGACAGGTCGGTCGTGCCGCCGCCGACGTCGACGCACAGGATCAGGTCGCCGACCTGCACCTGCTTGCGCCAGCCGCCCTCGCTCTTCTGGATCCAGCTGTAGAGCGCCGCTTGCGGCTCTTCCAGCAGCGTCATCCGCGAATAGCCGGCGGCCCGCGCGGCTTCCGCCGTCAGTTCGCGCGCGGCCGGATCGAACGATGCGGGGATCGTGACCGTCACGTCCTGGTCGGCGAACGGCGCGTCGGGGTGTGCGTGGTCCCACGCTTCGCGCAGGTGCGTCAGGTAGCGGATCGAGCTTTCCAGCGGCGATACGCGCGCGACTTCCGGCGGCGCATCGCTCGGCAGGATCGCCGCGCGACGGTCGACGCCCGGGTGGCACAGCCAGCTCTTCGCGCTCGACACGAGGCGGATCGGCGTGCCGGCGCCGCGCGTGCGCGCCATTTCGCCGACCGCGAAGCCGCGCGAGGCCGTCCACGGCAGCGTCAGGTCGCCCTGCGTCAGTTCGCTTTCATGCGGCAGGTAGAGGAACGACGGCAGCAGGTCGCGCGATTCCAGCGCGCCGGGCGCGGTGAGCTGCGCGATCGGCAGCACCTGCTGCACGATCTTTTCGCCGTCGCTCGTGCTGCTGTCGACGTACGACAGCGCGCAATGGGTCGTCCCGAGGTCGATACCGATCGAATAGCGCGGATCGCTCACAGTTCCACCTCCGCCGGTGCGATCACCGATGCGTCGTGGCTGCCCGTCAGCTTCGGCAGGCGCACGTCCGACACGCGCCAGCCGCGATGGCTGACGGTGCCGGTGAACGGCGCGGAGCCGACCACGTTGCCGGTCACGCGTACGGCCGTCGCGTCGAAGCCGGCCGGCAGCGTCACGCGGCTGCCTTCGGCTTCGTCGCGCACCGGCACGATCGTGAAGTGTTCGCGCAGCGCGGCGCGGCAGCCGTCGTGCACGAGGCGCGCGGCGGCGCCGATGTCGGCGTCCGCATAGCCGGCGATGTCTTCCTCGACGAAATCGATGAAGCGTGCATCGCGTTGCAGCAGGCCGAGCAGTTGTAGGGCAGCCTGCGGGCTCGCTTCGCGCAGCTCGGGGGCCGGCGCCTTCACGGGCGCCGCGGCCGGTGCCGGCGCTGCCGGGGCCTGGGCAACCGGCGCCGCCGGGACGCCGTCGCGCACGCGCAGCACTTCAGCCGCGAACTCGCGGTTGCCGAGCACGGAGAAGAACGTGCCGACGGCCAGCGACAGCCGGCCAAAGAAGGACAGGTTGGATTCGGGCATGGGGTCTGGACTCCTGTGGGCTCGCAGCACGGCGAGCGATCTTGCCTGGGCGCCCGGCCGCAGCGTGCGGAATGCGCACTGCCGCCGCCCGGCGCGTGATTCGAACGCGCCCTCGCGGGTGCGGAAAACCCGTATTTTGCCCTGTGGCGGACGAACCGGGCAGAAGTCAGGGGACAGAACACCGCGGCGCGGCGGTTTCGGCCGCGCCGGATCGCCGGTCGGGTGCGCCCGAGCGCGATGCTGCGACGCGTCAGCGCGGCTTGCGCCGCCGGGCCGCCTTCGCTTCGAAATCGCGCGACAGCATGCCGAGCGTGACTTCGCCGAAGCGCGCAAGCAGCGAGGCTTCGGCCTCCTTCAGCGTCGCCGACAGATGCGCGTTGACGGCCTGCTCGACCAGGCACTCGGGCGCATCCTCGGACACCAGGTCGGAAAACAGCGGCGGTTCGCCCACCGCGCGATAGACGTCGAGCAGCGTGATGTCGTCGAGCGCGACGCTCAGCGCCCAGCCGCCGCCGTGCCCCTTCTCCGACTGCACGTACCCGCAATCGCGCAGCCCGCCGAGCAGCCGCCGCACGACGACCGGGTTCGTGCACAGCATCGTCGCGATCGTCTCCGACGTCAGCGGACCGTCGGCCTGGTCCATGTGGATCAGCGCATGCAGCATGCGCGACAAACGGCTGTCGGTCCTCACGGGCGGGACTCCCTTTTCTCGAAACTTCTGAAGTTGCATGAATGATACCATCGCCCTATCATGCAACTTCTCGTGTTTCATGAGTTGTCCGCCAGCGGAGCACGTGATCATTCACGCAGGTTCAGAAAGGAGTCGATGCATGCATTCCCATCATGAAGTGATCGTGATCGGCGGCAGCTTTGCCGGGTTGTCGGCCGCGATGCAACTGGCGCGGGCACGCCGCCGCGTGCTCGTGATCGACGCCGGCCGGCCGCGCAACCGCTTTGCCGAACACGCGCATGGCTTCTTCGGGCAGGACGGCAAGCCGCCCGCGCAGATCGTCGCCGAAGCGAGCGCGCAACTCGCCGCGTATCCAACCGTGCAGCGTATCGACGGCGAGGTCCGCACCGCCGAACGCAACACGGACGGGCGCTTCGACGTGACGCTGGCCGATGGCCGCCACGCGAGCGCCGACCGGCTGATTCTCGCGACCGGCATCCGCGACGAACTGCCGGCGCTGCCCGGGCTCGCCGAACGCTGGGGCATCAGCGTGCTGCACTGTCCGTACTGCCACGGGTACGAGGTCGGCGGCCAGCGGCTCGGCGTGCTCGCCTCGCATCCGCTGTCGGTCCATCAGGCGATCCTGATTCCGGACTGGGGCCCGACGACATGGTTCACGCAGGGCGTGGTCGAAGCGAATGAAGCAGAAGCCGCGTTGCTCGCTGCGCGCGGCGTGCGCATCGAGCGCTCGCCGGTCGTCGAGATCCTCGGCGATGCGCCGCGTATCGACGCGCTGCGGCTCGCCGACGGTCAGGTCGTGCCGATCGACGCGCTGTTCATCGGCGCGCGCACAACCATGGCGAGCGACCTCGCACAGCAGCTCGGCTGCGCGTTCGACGAAGGGCCGCTCGGCCCCGCGATCCGCGTCGATACGTGGAAGCAGACGAGCATCGCCGGCGTGTATGCGGCCGGCGACGCGTCGAGCCTGATGACCAATGCGACGTTCGCATCGGCATCGGGCGTGGCGGCCGGCGTGGGCGTACACCGGTCGCTGATTTTCGGGCTGGACGCGTAGATGGGTGGGCAGCAGGCGTCACGCCGCGCGCGGCGCGGCGTCCGCAGCCGGCTGCGCATCGCCCTCCACACTGCACTCCTCCAGCGAGATCCGCCGCGTCTCGCGCCAGTTGAGCCACCACAGGCTGGCAGCGACGCGTTCCCGCCATCCTCGTAGGCGCCGCCCGGCGCCACGTCGATGGCTTCGCCGCACGATGTGCGGTTTAATGCTCGCCATCATCCGCATTAAGAGCCATGAAATGCTCGACCTCGACGACCTTCGACTCGTCCGCGCGATCGGCATGTCGCGCTCCCTCGCCGCCGCCGCCCGGTTGCTCGATCTCACGCCGCCCGCGGTCACGATTCGCCTGCAGCGGATGGAGGCACGCCTGTCCGCCAGGCTCGCCGTGCGGCAGCCGAAAGGCATCGCACTGACCGACGAAGGGCAGCGGCTGTACCAGGAAGCCGTCGGCATTCTCGAGCGCGTGGAGGCGCTGCCGGTCGGCATCACGGGCGACCACGGCGACGTGCAGGGCACGCTGCGCGTCGTCGCCCCGCTCGGCTTCGGCCGCAAGTACGTCGCCCGGATCGTGCGCGACCTGCACCGTGCGCATCCGAAACTCGACATCTCGCTCCACCTGTCGGAAAGCCCGTTGACCAGCGCGGCGGGGGCCGACGTGGTCGTTCATGTCGGCAGCCTCAAGTCGTCGTCGTGGATCGGCTATCCGCTCGCGCCCAACGAGCGCTTTCTGTGTGCGAGCCCCGCGTACGCGCGCCGCATCGAGGACCTGAACCATCCGTCCGACCTGGCACGATACGACTGCCTGTGCCTGCGCGAGAACGACGAAGACATCCCGCGCTGGCGCTTCTCGCCCGGCAGCAGCGTCAAGGGCGAATCGCGGCGGTCCGCCGTCATCCGCGTCACCGGCGCGCTGTCGTCGAACGACGGCACCGTCATCACCGAATGGGCGCTCGCCGGGCTCGGCATCGTCGAACGCTCCGAGTGGGACGTCGCCCCGCTGCTCGCGAACGGCAAGCTCGTCCGGTTGCTGCCCGGCTGGCGCTTGCCGCCCGCGCCGGTGACGGCGCTGTTGCCGTCGCGCACCGGCCGCTCCGCGCGGCAGCGCGTGTTTCTCGACGCCGCGCGGCGGTTTCTCGATCCGCCGCCGTGGCGCGGCAAGGCGTGAGCCGGGGGCGCGATCCGCGAGATTCGATCCATTAAATCCGGCTTAATGACGGATTAGTCCTGCATTAAGCACGATGCGAGCCAACTGCCCTACAGTGTCCGCTTCGGCAACCTCGCAATCGGACCCACCGTGGACCTTCACACGCTCAATACCCCGGCCGCATTGATCGATGTCGGCCGCATGCGTCGCAACATCGCGCGCATGCAGGCGCATCTGGACGCACTCGGCGTCCGGTTCCGACCGCACGTCAAAACCACCAAATGCCGGCACGTCGTCGACGCGCAGATCGCGGCGGGCGCGCAAGGCATCACGGTGTCGACGCTCAAGGAAGCCGAGCAGTTCTTCGCCGACGGCATCCGCGACATCGTCTATGCGGTCGGCATGGTGCCCGCCAGGCTCGGCCAGGCGCTTGCGCTGCGCCGGCAGGGCTGCGACCTGAAGATCGTCGCCGACAGCCTGCCGGCCGCGCATGCGATCGCCGCCTTCGGGCGCGAGCACGGCGAACGTTTCGACGTGTGGATCGAGGTCGACGTCGACGGCCACCGCTCGGGCATCCCGCCCGAAGCCGACCTGCTGATCGACGTCGGCCGCGCGCTGACCGACGGCGGCATGCTGCTCGGCGGCGTGCTCGCGCACGCGGGCTCCAGCTACGAATACGACACGCACGATGCGCTGGTCGCGATCGCAGAGCAGGAGCGCAGCCGCACCGTGCGGGCCGCGGAGCGCCTGAGGGCGGCCGGCTTGCCGTGCCCGGTCGTGAGTATCGGATCGACGCCCACCGCGCTGGCGGCGCAACGGCTCGACGGCGTGACCGAAGTGCGCGCCGGCGTGTACGTGATGTTCGACCTCGTGATGCACAACATCGGCGTGTGCGAACTGTCGGACATCGCGCTGTCGGTGCTGACCACCGTCATTGGCCACCAGGAAGAGAAAGGCTGGGCGATCGTCGACGCGGGCTGGATGGCGATGAGCCGCGACCGAGGCACGCAACGCCAGGCGCGCGATTTCGGCTACGGGCAGATCTGCACCGAAGCCGGCGAAGTGCTCGGCGACTACCTGATGAGCGCCGCCAACCAGGAACACGGGATCGTGTCGCGCGCGGGCACGCCGGATACCGGTATCGCGCAGCGGTTTCCGATCGGCACGCGCCTGCGCATCCTGCCGAATCACGCGTGCGCCACCGGCGCGCAACATCCCGAATACCAAGCCATCGGCGACGACGGCGACGCGCAGACGTGGCCGCGCTTCTACGGCTGGTGAGCGAAGTCCGGCGTCCATGCCGCGTCATCCACGCATTGACTATTCGTCCAACTCTGGACAGAATTTAAACATTCTCGATTCGTCTCGTGCCGAACAGCTCCGCGACCATGCCGACCGACGCCCGCCTCCTTCTCCTCGACCGCGACGCCGTCGAGCCCGCCCTGCAGGCCGGGCAAGTGCTGGCGGCCGTCCGCGAAGCCTTCGTGCTGCACAGTCAAAGGGCCGGACGCGTATTCCCGGTGGTGCGCGAGAAGCTGCATACCGGCGGCGTGTTCGGCATCAAGTCGGGCGACGTCGCCGGTCAGGATCTGCTCGGCTTCAAGGCCGCCGGGTTCTGGCCGGGCAACCGGGCACGCGGCGGCGAGCCGCATCAGGCCACCGTCGCGCTGTTCGATCCCGCGACGGGCAGGCCGCTGTGCATCATGGACGGCAACGCGATCACCACCGCGCGGACCGGCGCCGCGGGCGGCCTCGGGCTGCAATTGCTCGCGCGCCGCGACAGCACGCGGATCTGCGTGTTCGGCACCGGCGTGCAGGCGCGCGTGCAGCTCGACTACGCGCTCAGGCTGCTGCCGCAGCGGTGCACGGTGCAGTACGTGAACGTCAGTGGCGAGCCGGACCCGGCGTTCGAATCGCACTTCGTCGAACGGTGCAAGATCGGCGTCGCGCGCGACCGGAACGAGGCGGTCGCCAATAGCGACGTGGTGATCACGGCCACGCCCGGCGGCGGCGCGTTGTTCGACGCGGATGCGCTTCAGCCGGGCACCCACCTGACCTGCGTGGGCGCCGATACCGCGGGCAAGCGCGAACTTCCGGCAGGCGTGCTGGAACGCGCGCGCATCGTCGTGGACGATCACGACCAGGCGCGCAGCATCGGCGAGTGCCAGTGGGCGCCCGATTTGCCGCGTACGGAGATCGGTGACATCCTCGCGGGTGCGACATCGGTCGACCGTGCCGCGCACGAGATCACCGTCTTCGACATGACCGGGCTCGCGCTTCAGGACCTGACCGTCGCGCGCCTCCTGTACCGGTACGCCCTCGACAACGGCACCGGAACCTCCGTTCCGTGGCCCTGGTAAAACGACTTCCCGCTTTCCGCCGCCATGCGTCTCGCCAAAGTTTCCGCCCTCTCGTTCGACCTCGACGACACCCTGTGGCCGTTCGGGCCGTCCGTCGTCCGGGCCGAGGCGACGCTTCGCGCATGGCTGATCGAGCACGCGCCCAATACCGCGAGCGTGCTGCCGACGCAACAGGCACTCAGTGCGCTACGTGAGGAATACGAACGTTCATGTCCGGAGCTCGCCAGCGACTATCGTGCGATGAGAATCGGGTCGATCCGGCTCGCGCTGGAACGCGCGAACGAAGACGTCTCGCTGACCGACCGTGCTTACGACGTCTTCTACGCAGCGCGCAACCGCGTCGAATTCTACGAAGACGCGCTGCCGGCGTTGGCATGGTTGAGTGCCCGCTTTCCGTTGATCGCGGTCACCAACGGCAACGCGGATCTCCGGCTGACCGGCGGCGGCGAGTTCTTCCGCACGACGCTCAGCGCGCGTGCCTTCGGCTTCGCCAAGCCGGCACCCGAGATCTTCCATGCGGCGGCGGACGCACTCGACGTACGTCCGGCCGAATTGCTGCATGTCGGCGACGACTTCCACCTCGATATCGTCGGCGCGTTGAATGCGGGGCTTCAAGCCGCATGGGTCGTGCGCGAGCCTCGGGCCGAAGGAGAACGGGCGCCTCGGCATCCGGCGACGCCGCATCTCACGCTGCGCGACCTGGCGATGCTGTGCCGTGCGCTTGGCGGGCCAGATACGGTGTCGCGATCGTAGGCGAACGCGGCAGGTCATGCCGATACGGCGCATGACCCGCCACCCGTTTCACGCCGCCTTCCTCGCCTCCGCGATCCGCTGCGGCGCCTTCGGCCGCGCATACAGCCGTTCGAGATACGCGCGCAATTGCGGGAACGGTTCGATCAGGTGGCATTCGTTCGCCCAGTCGATCAGGTAGGCCGTCACGCAATCGGCCACCGTCAGCGCATCGCCGACGATGAACTCGCGCCCTTCGAGATGCTTGTCGAGAATGACGGCCATCGTGGCGAAATCCTCGCGCGCCAGTTCGATATCGGCCGGCGAGCGCTTCTCCGGCGGATAGAGGAACGTATGCCGCGTGATCCGCCACAGCGGCTGCTCGAGCTCCGTCACCGCGAACATGATCCACCGATAGGCCTGCGCCCGCAGCACCGGATCGACGGGCAGCAGCGCCTTCTCCGGGTATTTGTCCGCGAGATACAGCACGATCGCGGCCGATTCGGGAATCACGAGGTCGCCGTCCACCAGCACGGGCACCTTGCCGGCCGGATTGAGGCGCAGGAATTCGGGCCGCTTGTGCTCGCCCTCGAGCAGGTTGACCGACACGAATTCGAAATCCGCATCCAGTTCCTTCAGCCCCCACAGCGCCCGTTGCGAGCGGGTGCCGGCAAATCCGTAAAGCTTCATCGCCAATCTCCATCCAGAACGTCGGAAAAAAGCCCGTATCCGGGCCACGCGCATCGAACCGGGCGACACGCAGCGCCCGGCATCACGCGTCGCTCACGCGCCGGGAATCGCCAGCACCGGCATCACGTCGACCGACACGCCCGGGAACAGCGTGAAATGCGGATGACCTTCGAACAGCGCGGCGGCCGCGTCGTGCGACGCGGCCCGCACGACGGTAAAGCCGGTCAGCGCATTGGCCGTGTCGCGGATGCCGCCTGCGTCGATGGTCTTGGTCTTGCCGAGCGGCCCGCCCAGCTCGACGATCGCGTCGCGATGGCGCTCGACCCACGCATGCCATGCGGCGATGCCGTCGCGCTCGCGCGTGCGCCGCTCTTCCTCGGGCAGCGCGAGCCATGCCTTCATCGCCGGGCTATCCTGGCTCCCGAGAAATACGGCGAGATACACCTGTTGTTGCGCACTCATGCCTTCTCCTCCGATGACGGACGCAGCGGGTTGCCGCGCCTCGACCTTGACAAGATAGGTTGATATCAACACAATTGCAACATGGCACGAAAAGAAAAGCTTCCCTTCGAAACGACGCTGATGGTGCGCGATTGCTGCCTGTGCCTGCACATGCAGCGCGCGGCGCGCAATCTGGCGCGCATCTTCGACGATGTGCTGCGCCCGCTGGATCTCACCAACGGCCAGTTTTCGCTGCTGATGTCGTTGAATCGGCCGCAACCGGCCCCGATGAAATCGGTCGCGTCGCTGCTCGCGATGGATCGCACCACGCTCACCGCTGCGCTCAAGCCGCTCGAGCGGCGCGGCCTCGTCGCGATCGCGCAGGATCCGGACGACCGGCGCAGCCGCCTGCTCGAACTGACCCCGGCCGGGCACGGCCTGCTGGCCGAAGCGTTTCCGCTGTGGCAGCGCACGCATGCCGAGATCGAGCGGGCGTTCGCGCCGGGCGAAGTCGACCAGTTGCGCGGCCAGTTGCGCACGCTGTCGATCGATCCGGGTTCGCGCGACTGAGCCGGCGCACGGAGCGGGCCGCGGCGGTTGCGCGCACTTCCTGCCACGCGCTGTCAGCAGACATTGCCGGCCCCCGTCGCACCGCCCGATTCGGTGGCAATATCGCTCGGCACGACAACCGATCCGTTATCCAAGGAGACGAGCATGAGCAACAACGAGAAAGGCGCGACTTTCCGGTCGCTTCACCGTGCGGGCCAACCGCTGGCGCTGTTCAACGTATGGGACGCCGGCAGTGCGCGCGCGGTGGCCGACGCCGGCGCCGCCGCGCTGGCCACCGGTAGCTGGTCCGTCGCAGCCGCCAACGGTTTCGGCGACGGCGAGCAGATGCCGCGCGCACTGATGATGGAGGTGCTGGAGCGGATCGTGCGCGCGACGGACCTGCCCGTCACCGTCGATCTCGAAAGCGGCTACGGCGAGCGGCCGGAGGAAGTCGGCGAGACGATCGCGCTGAGCATCCGGGCCGGCGCAATCGGCTGCAATCTCGAAGACAGCGTGCCGTCGACGGGCGAACTGCGCGACGTCGACGCCGCGGCGGCCCGTCTCGCGGCAGCGCGGCAGGCGGCCGATCGCGCGGGCGCCGACTACTTCATCAACGCGCGCACCGACGTGTTCTTCCTGGCGGCGGCCGATACGCACGACGAACGGTTGCTCGAGGCGACGCTGGCGCGCGCCCGCGCTTATGCGGCGGCCGGCGCCGACGGCCTGTTCGTGCCGGGCCTGCGCGCGCCGGCGCTCATTCGTGCGCTGACGGCCGCGTCGCCGCTGCCGGTGAACGTGATGCGCGTCGCGGAAACGCCGACGCTCGCCGAACTCGCCGAGTACGGCGTGGCGCGCATCAGCCACGGGCCGTATCCGTATCTGCAGGCGATGAAGGCGCTGGCGGCGCTGGTCAGGCAGGGCGGCTGACGGATTCGCGAAACGGCGGGCGCCACCGCGCGTCGAACGATGACATCGCATGTCATTGGCGCACGACACGCCCGCTTCTACGCTTCGGGTGTCGCGCCGCCACTCTGGCGGCGCCCGTCGCCCGCAGACATCATGTGCGCCCATCCGCTTCCGCGCGACTGGAACACGCCGCCGGCGCCGGCCGCTGCGCCGCCGCTGCCGGTCATCCCGATCGGCTTCATCCACGAAGGCGTCGTGCTGCGTTACTTCTCGCCGATCACGACGGTCGGCACACCGCAAAGCGCGGCCGCGCAGGAATTACGCATGGAATGCATGTTTCCCGCCGACGATGCGACCGACGCGCGCCGCCGGCAGTTGCTCGACGCGCACGCGCCGGCGCGCTGACGACGCTCAGGAGGCCTTAATGAAATCGATGAACGCACGTAGCGCCGGCGGCACGAGACGCCGCCCGGGATAATACAAGAAGGGGCCGGAGAACGGCCGCCACCACGGTTCGAGCACGGGTTCGAGCGCGCCGCTGTCGAAATGCGGGCGCACCCAGTCTTCGAACAGATACAGGATGCCGGTACCGGCGATCGCCGCATCGACCAGCAGGTCCGTCGCGCCGCCGATCTGCACCAGCAGCGGGCCGACGGCCGGCTCGACCCGCACGACCTCGCCGTCGCGCTCGTACTCCCACGGCGGCATCGCGCCGCTGGCGAAGCGCCCGCGCAGGCACCGATGGTCGAGCAGATCGCGCGGATGCCGCGGCCGGCCGTGCCGGGCGAGATAGCCGGGCGCCGCCGCGGTCGCGAAGCGCTGGATGCGCGGGCCGATCGGCACCGCGATCATGTCCTGTTCGAGCCGTTCGTCGTAGCGGATACCCGCGTCGCATCCGGCCGCCAGCACGTCGACGAAATTTTCGTCGGCGATCACTTCCAGCCGGATATCCGGATACGCGTCGAGAAAGCGCGGCACGATCGCCGGCAACACGAGCCGCGATGCGCTGACCGGCACGTTGAGCTTCAGCGTGCCGGCCGGCCGGTTCCGGAATTCGTCGATATCGTCGAGCGCCGCCGCCACTTCGGTCAGTGCGGGCCCGAGGCGCGCGAGCAGGCGTTCGCCGGCTTCGGTAGGCACGACGCTGCGCGTCGTGCGGTGCAGCAGCCGCACGCCGAGCTGCGCTTCCAGCCGGCGCACGGCCTCGCTCAGCCCCGACGCGCTGAGGCCCGTCATGCGTGCGGCGTCGCG
This sequence comes from Burkholderia sp. ABCPW 11, assembly GCF_001523445.1. Lineage (NCBI taxonomy): Bacteria > Pseudomonadati > Pseudomonadota > Betaproteobacteria > Burkholderiales > Burkholderiaceae > Burkholderia > Burkholderia sp. ABCPW 11. The sequence continues at coordinate 134,857 of NZ_LOVM01000073.1, forward strand.
GAATCCGCTGGCGCGTGCCACGGCCATGAACGCGTTCAGATCGCCCAGATCGGTTTGCATTGTTCGCCTTTTCGTACAACCCGTGCGAATTATGACGGCTTATCGCGCAGACGACTCGTCCCTATGCTGAACGCATTCATCCCATCGACAGGAGCACGGTCATGCCCGACATTCGTCCCACCGCCACCTTCAAGCTCGGCGATCGCCACGTCAAACGAATCGGCTACGGCGCGATGCAGCTTGCAGGCCCCGGCGTATTCGGCCCGCCGAAAGATCGCGATGCTGCATTGCGCGTCTTGCGCGAAGCCGTCGAATCCGGCGTCGACCATCTCGACACCAGCGACTTCTACGGCCCGCACGTCACGAACCAACTGATTCGCGACGCGTTGCATCCGTATCGCGACGATCTCGTGATCGTCACCAAGATCGGCGCGCGACGCGGCGACGATGCGTCGTGGCTGCCCGCGTTCGCGCCCGACGAACTCGAACGGGCCGTGCACGACAACCTGCGCAACCTGCGGCTCGACGTGCTCGACGTCGTCAACCTGCGCATCATGTTCGACACGCACGGGCCGGCAGAAGGATCGATCGAAGCGCCGCTGGCCACGCTCGCCGAACTGCAGCGGCGCGGGCTCGTCCGGCATATCGGCCTGAGCAACGTCACGCCCGCGCAGGTCGCGGAAGGCCGACGAATCTGCGACATCGTCTGTGTACAGAACCACTACAACATCGCGCATCGCGGCGACGATGCGCTGATCGATGCGCTTGCCCGCGACGGCATCGCATACGTGCCGTACTTTCCGCTCGGCGGCTTCTCGCCGCTGCAGTCGTCGACGCTGTCCGGCGTCGCCGCCCGTACCGGCGCGACGCCGATGCAGGTCGCCCTTGCGTGGCTGCTGCACCGCGCGCCGAATGTCCTGCTGATTCCCGGCACGTCGTCGGTCACGCACCTGCACGAGAATCTCGCGTCAGCCGACGTCGATCTGCCGGCAGACGCGCTCGCGGAACTCGACCGCATCGCGGGCGCCGACGCCGCCTGACGCGCGGACGATCGCCCGGCAGCCCGTGCAACGCGGGCCACCGGCCGCCGGATCGCCGGCCGGTCAGGACGCGGCCACGCCAACCCGCTTCGGCACGCCGGTCACGATCGTCGCGACCGCCACCGCCAGCACGATGGCCGCGCCGACGAACACGCCCGCCGCGCCGTTCGCGTCGAATACGACGCCGCCGGCGGCTGCGCCCGTCGCGATCGCGAGCTGGATCGCCGCGACGATCAGCCCGCCCGCGCTCTCGGCCTCGTCGGGCACGGTGCGCGTGACCCACGTCGACCACGCGACCGGCACGCCGCCGAATGCCATCCCCCACAACGCGACGAGCACCGCGTCGATCATCGGCGCGCGGCCGAGCACGACGAGCGCGATGCCGAGCACGACCATCAGCGCGGGCATGCCGATCAGCATCGGCCGCAGCCGGTGTTCGAGCACGCGGCCCGCGAGCGACGTGCCGACGAAGTTCGCGATGCCGTAGCCGAGCAGGATCGCCGACAGCCCGTTCACGCCGACGCCCGCCACCTGTTCGAGGAACGGCCGCAGATACGTGAAGAACGCGAAATGCCCGGTGAACACGAGGATCGTCGCGAACATCCCGAGGCCGACGGTCGGCCGGCGCAGCACGTCGATCAGCGTGCGCAGCCGCGTGGTGCCGCTCGGCGGCATCGATGGCAGCGTGACCATCTGCGACACGAACGCGATGCCGCCCAGCACGGCCGCGATCAGGAACACGTTGCGCCAGCCGATCAGGTGACCGAAATAGCTGCCCATCGGCGCGGACGCGATGGTCGCGACCGCCACGCCGCTGAAGATGATCGACAGCGCGCGCGGCACCATCGCCGTCGGGACGAGCCGCATCGCGGTGGCCGTCGCCATCGTCCAGAAACCGCCGAGCGCGACGCCGAGCACGACGCGGCCGAACAGCAGCATCGCAAGGTTCGGCGCGAACGCCACGGCGAGGTTCGATGCGACGAGCAGCACCGAGAACACGAGCAGCACGCGGCGCCGGTCGATCGTGCGCGTGAGCGCCGAGATCAGCAGGCTCGTGACGAGCGCGACCGTGGCAGTGGCCGTGACGGCCTGCCCGGCCACGCCTTCGGTCACACCGAGGCTCTCGGCCATCGGCGTGAGCAGGCTCGCCGGCAGGAATTCGGCCGTGACGAGCCCGAACACGCCGAGCGCCATCGCGAATACCGCGCCCCAGGCCGGTTCGCGGGGAGCCGCCGTCGAGGCGGCCGAGGAGATTCCGGGATTCATGCGTGGTTCCGTGTCGGTTAGGGAAAGTACTGATGAGGGCGTATCGTAAGGAACAGCGGCAGGACGGTCTATGACATACAATCCGTTCTTGTTGATCGAACGTCCGTATCTCGATATGCCCGAACCCCTTCTGCCCCCGATTCCCGATGTGCACGACCTCGTCAGCGAGCTGCTGCTGGGGATGCGCCTGAGCGGCGTCCAGTACCGCCGCATCCAGGTCGCGCGGCCGTTCGGGCTGAACTTCGGCCATGCGCCGGGCCGCGCGCAGTTCCATTTCGTCGTGCGCGGGCCCGTGCTGCTGCGCGACGCGTCGGGCGACACGATGCGGCTCGAGGCCGGCGACGCGATCCTGTTGCCGCACGGCGGCATGCACGCGCTGGTGTCCGATCCGGATGTGCCGTGCCGCGAGATCAACGGCTTCGAGATCGCGAAGATCTGCGATACGGTCGCGTCGGTGGCGTCGGCCGGCGTCTCGCCGGCGACCTGCGCGACGACGGAACCCGGCGCCGGCGACGCGCTGATCTTCAGCGCGTGCATGGAGCTCGACCTCGGCGGCATGCAGCCGCTCGTCGGCACGATGCCGAAGTTCATGCACGTGGGCACGCTGCTCGCGCGCTACCCGGAGATCCGCCCGATGCTCGATGCGATGGAGCGCGAAGCGTGCACCGCGCGCGCGGGCTTCGCGGGCATCCTCGCGCGGCTCGCGGACGTGGTCGCGGCGTTCATCGTGCGCGGCTGGGTCGAGTGCGGATGCGGCGACGCGACGGGCTGGGTGCAGGCGCTGCGCGAGCCGAAGCTCGGCCGCGCGATCGTCGCGCTGCATCGCGACCCGGGCCGCAACTGGAGCGTCGCGGAACTCGCGACCGAAGCGGGCGTGTCGCGCTCGGTGTTCGCCGAGCGCTTCCTCGCGGCCACCGGGATGACGCCCGTGCGTTACCTGACCGAGCTGCGGATGCGGCTCGCCGCGCAGTGGATCGCGCGCGACCGCGAGACGATCGAAGCCGTCGCGTACCGGCTCGGCTACGGTTCGCTCGCCGCGTTCAGCCGTGCGTTCAAGCGCGTGGTCGGCAAGCCGCCGGGCGCCGTGCGTGCGGACAGCGACGTGCACGCCGAAGCGTAACGCCCGCCGCGCGGCGCCGGCGCGGGCGGCGGCCCGCCGGGCGTCACTTCAGCGCGTCCAGCCGGTCGATCAGTGCCGTCGCGCATTGCACGGCGAGCGCCGCGCACTGCTGCGCATCGACTGCCGCACCGGTCGCGACCGTACCCTGCACGATCCGCCCCAGCAATTCCTTCGCGAGTTCGGCGATCTCGCGGTCCCGCTCCGTCATGATGTCCCTCCTGCGCGTCGGCGATTGCGTCATTCGCCCGTCCGGAGCGAACGCCGTGCCCGCGCCGCTCAACGCTGCTGCGCCCGCACGACGATCTGCGCCTGCGTGTCGCGCTCGATGCGCTCGAGCGACGCGCGCAGCGCGGCAAACTCGTCCGGCGAGCACACCTGCCGGCCGAAATCCGCCTTCATCCGCCGCGTGACCTGCACGACCCGCGCGGCCGCATCGAACACGTAATGGGACGTGAAGTCGACGAAACGGTCGTGCACGGCCGCATCGGCCGGCAGGTCGGTCACGGCGACGCCCGCCGGCAACGCGATCTGGCCCGTCTCGTCGAACGTGCCGCCGAGGCAGCCCCACGGCTGCGTGCGCACGGGCTCGGCCAGCCAGGTCTCGACCTGCGTCGCGATGCCGCCCGTCAGACTCGACAGCGCGGGCAACGCGGTCGTGCCGTCCGGCCATACGAAATGATCGAGCGTGCCGGTAACGGTCACGTCGAACGGCCCGTCGGTCGCGCGCCGGTCGCCGGTCGACAGTTGCACGCGGCCGCGCAGGCCGCTTTGCCGCAGGCGCTCGTTCGCGAGTTGCGCGATGCGGTCGCGCGACGCGCGGCGAAACAGGTTGCGTTCGAGCTCGGCCGTCCAGCCGTCGTCCTCGACATACGCTTGGAAACGCGCGGCGCCGGGCCGCGCGGCATCGATCGCGATGCGCGCGGTGCGGGCGCGCGGCTGCGTGGCCGGCGTGCGCGACAGCACGCCCGTATCGACCAGCAGCGCGGGGCGATCCATCACGATCGGCGGCAGGTAGCCGAACGCGATGCCGGCCGTCGTCGTATCCGCGTAGCGCCCGAGATCGGGCAGCCACGTGATCGCATGATTGATCGCGCCGCCGCCGTAGCCGGGCACCGACGGCAGCGTGTACACGGCGCCGAGATTGATCAACACCGGTTCGCTGCGAATGCCGACCGCCGCCAGCAACGCGCCGAACAGCGCGACATGATCCTTGCAATCGCCGTAGCGGTTGCGCAGGATGTCGGTCACGCGATGCGGCGCGGCGGCCGTTTCGCCGAGAAACAACCCGACGTAGCGCACGTTCGCCTGCACCCAGTCGTACAGCAGGCGCGCCTTGTCGCGCGGATCGGCGGCATCCGCCGTGAGCGCTCGCGCCAGTTGCACGACGGCCGGATCGTTCGCGCTCGGGTCGACGGCTGCGTCGCGGTATCGCGCGGCGAACGCCGCGTAGTCGGGCAGCGTCGACACGACGAGCCGGTCGCCGTAGGTCGGGTAACCGACCGCGCCGCGCTCGATGCGATCGTACGTGCCGTGCCGGTAGTCGAATTCGTAACGCGTGCGGCCGTTCGCCGTGACGGGCGGCAGCGCGACGTAGCCGCGCGCATCCGCATAGAGCGGCATGTCGGCCGGCACGTCGAAGATCAGCCGCTGGCGGTCGACCGGCTCGCGCGACGGCTCGACGTAGTAGCCGAAGTAGCCGCGATTGACCGGCTTCGTGCGGGTCTTGCGGAACGCGACGCGCGTGCTCGACCCGGCTTCGACGCCGGGGAACACGACGGTGCGCAGCAGCCCGTCCTGGAACGTCGGCGCGCCGGCCGAGCGCGGCTCCTGCACGTCGCGGATGCCGTCCGCGCCGACCGGATGCGCGACGCCGTCGCGGTCGATCGTCTCGGCCGCGAGCAGCTCGACCTTCTCGAGATTCTTGTCGAACCAGACGCAGCGCTGCGCGACCGCGTCGATGCCGTTCGCGTCGTTCGCGCGCAGCGTCGAATCGTCGTGCTCGTCGAGCGAACCGTCGTGCTGGATCACGAATTCGTGGACGTCGCTGACGAGCGTGACGGGCGCCGTATCGCCCGCATCGGGCGAATCGCCGGTGCCGCGCGTCTCGGCGGCGGTCGTACCCGCGCCGAGCGCCACCGCGCATGCGAACAGGCAGCCGGTCCATCGGGAAGGAAAACGCACCACGTCGAAGCTCTCCGCGCGTTCGTTGCCGGGCGTCGGCGTCGCGCGCGAGGGCGGAAGTCGTACCGCATGACGCGCGGATGACAAGCCACCCGCGTACCCGCCGCGGCGCCGTCGTGCGGCCCAGTGTGGGTGACGTACCGGCGAGCGTCAAGCCGCGGCGCAAGGCCGGCGCGCGGCGCGTTACTTGCAGTCGCCGACGCGCTTGCCGCGCCACGTCCACGCGAGCGTGTACGCACCGGCCTGCACGTGCTGCCCGCGCAATTGCCCCTTCAGGTCGTAGCTCGTCGGCGTGACGACCCCCGTCACGGTGCCGTTGCCACGCCCCTGCTCGTTCGCACAGGAAAGCGCAACCTTCAGTGTCGTGCCCGCGTAATCCCAGTTCGTGATCGTGCAGCGGATGTCGTCGCGCTGCAGGCGCGCCGTCATCGTCTTGCGCAGGTTCTTCGCATCCGCGTCGGTCAGGCATTGGTCCGGCATCGGATCCGTGCCCTGCGGCAGCGGCTTGCCGTTCAGCGTGTAGGCCGTGTCGTCATGCCAGAGCCCGGGCGATACGGTCTGCGCGAAAGAAGAGACGGCGAAGCCGGCGAGCACGGCGGCAGTCAGCAGTTTCATGATGTCTGTGTTCGATTGAGCGATGCCCGCGCGGCCGCACGGGCATCCGGCTGGCGTCGGGAATTACTGCTGCACGAGTTCGACGCGACGGTTCTGCGCGCGGCCCGCGTCGTCGGCGTTGGAGGCGACCGGCGACAGCGATGCGACACCCTTCGCGGCCAGCCGTGCCGGCGCGATCCGGTACGTCGTCGCGAGCGCCTGCGCCACGGCCTCCGCGCGCTTCTGCGACAAGTCGACGTTGTGCGCGAGCTGCCCCTGGTTGTCGGTATGCCCGACGATGTAGACCTTCAGCGCCGGATTCGCCGACAAAAGCTTCGCCATCTCGTCGAGCTGCGCCTTCGACTCGGGCTTGACCTGCGCCTTGTCGGTATCGAAGTAGATGCCGTACAGCGCGACCTTGCCGGTCGCGGCCAGCCCCTTTTGCAGCGCGCCGGAATCGATCACCTTCACTTGCCCCGTCTGCATCGGCTTCACCTCGACCACTTCCTCGTAGACGACCGTGCGCTTGTTCGACGCCGAATCGTCCATCACGTGCACGAACACGTATGCATCGCCGGCTGCGCGCGGCAGCTTCGCGAGGATCGTCCGGTGCTTGCCGCCGAAGTTCGCTTCGCCGCCGCCCGCCTTGCGCATCCGCCCGGAATTGATCACGACGCTCTGGAACTCGCCGCCGCCGCTCTTGCCGCACTGCTCCGCCGTGCAACGGAACAGGATCTGGAAGCCGCCCTTTTGCAGCGCATCGAGGTAGTTGCGCTCGACTTCGAGCGTCGACTTGTCCGCGCCGATCGTATAGCTGATACGCGTGACCTTGCCTTCCAGGTTCAACCCCTTCGCGGTCCTCTCGTCGTCGATCGGCTGGTTCGGCAGGAATGCCTCGTCGAACGCGGTCTGCGAATACGCGTTGATCGTCGCGCCGGCAAAGCGCGAAATCAGCGGATGGTCCTTCGAGCCGGGCACGTCGCCGGCGGCGCCGGCGAGCGTGGAAAGCGACAGCAGCGCGGCGGCCGGCAATGCGTAGCGGCCGGCTCGCGTGAACCGGGTGAACAGCGTGACTGCATTCGTCATGGGAGTCTCTCGGAAAAGATTTTTAGTTCGATTGATTGCGGCAATGCGCCGCGCATCTTAGCAAAACTTTTCCCGCCGTCCGGACGGCCGGATACGACCCGGTAGCCGGCCGCCGAACTGTCCGGCCTGCAGCCCCGGCGGCCGGGGCGACGCTTTCGGCATGCAAGCGAACGGCGCCGGCAACCGCGCGCCGGACCGGCTGCCAGCCCACGCCGGCAGCGCCTCGCCCCCGCCCGGCCCGCCGGCCGCCGCCTTCCGATCGACCTCACCCCGTCCGTCACCCGCCCCGCCCGAACGCGATTCGCATCGGCGTCCCGGTCGTGCGTTTTTCCCCGCAATTCGACATTTGTGCGCGCGCAACAATGGCGATGCCTCGCGCCTGGCGCGGCGGTCTTTAAAACCACATCTCACGAGGACATACCATGCAACTCCAATCCCATCCGGCATGCCGCCCGTTTTACGAAGCCGGTGAACTCTCGCAACTGACCGCCTTCTACGAAGAAGGCCGTAACGTCATGTGGATGATGCTCCGATCGGAGCCGCGGCCGTGCTTCAACCAACAACTCGTCACCGACATCATTCATCTCGCGCGCGTCGCCCGCGACTCGGGCCTCAAGTTCGACTTCTGGGTGACGGGCTCGCTCGTCCCCGAGCTGTTCAACGTCGGCGGCGACCTGAGCTTCTTCGTCGACGCGATCCGCAGCGGCCGGCGCGACCAGCTGATGGCCTACGCGCGCTCGTGCATCGACGGCGTGTACGAGATCTACACGGGCTTCGGCACCGGCGCGATCTCGATCGCGATGGTCGAGGGCAGCGCGCTCGGCGGCGGCTTCGAGGCCGCGCTCGCGCATCACTACGTGCTCGCGCAGAAGGGCGTGAAACTCGGGTTCCCGGAGATCGCGTTCAACCTGTTCCCGGGCATGGGCGGCTATTCGCTGGTCGCGCGCAAGGCGAACCGCGGTCTCGCGGAATCGTTGATCGCGACCGGCGAAGCGCACGCGGCCGAGTGGTACGAAGATCGCGGCCTGATCGACGAGACGTTCGACGCCGGTGACGCGTACCTCGCGACGCGCACCTTCATCGACGTGACGAAGCCCAAGCTGAACGGCATCCGTGCGATGCTGCGCGCCCGCGAACGCGTGTTCCAGTTGTCGCGCTCGGAGCTGATGGACATCACGGAAGCGTGGGTGCATGCGGCGTTCACGATCGAGCCGAAGGACCTCGCGTACATGGAACGCCTGGTGATGCTGCAGAACCGGCGCGTGTCGAAACTGCGCACGGTGTAATGCGACGGGCGCCGCCGGCAGCCGGCGGCGCCCGTTTCCGGAACGACGCTCAGGCGATCAGCCTGAGCTTTCTCGTCTCCGCGAGCCACCCCTCGAACGCCTGCGCCGGCATCGGCCGCGCGTAGTAGTAGCCCTGCGCGTGATCGACGTCGAGCTGCTTGAGGAATTCGGCTTCCGCATGCGTTTCGACGCCTTCGGCGACCACCGCGAAATTCAGCGCCTTCGCGAGCGACACGACCGAGCGCACCAGCGCCTGCGAGCGCGGATTGCGGTCGATGGCCGTGATGAAGGTGCGGTCGAGCTTGATCACGTCGAGCGGCAGGCGCGACAACTGCGACAGCGACGAATAGCCGGTGCCGAAATCGTCGAGATGGATCTCCGCGCCCAGTTGGCGGAACTGCCGCATCAGCCCGATGGCCGCCTCCTCGTCCTCGATGAAGCAGCTTTCGGTCAGCTCGATGTCGAGCAGGCCCGGTTTCAGCCCCGCGGCGTCGAGAATCGACGCGAACTGGTGGACGATGTTCATGTCCTGCAACTGCCGCGCGGACACGTTCACCGCGATCCGGACGCCGAGCCCCTTCGCCTTCCATGCGGCGGCCTGCGCGGCCGCGGTACGCATCACCCAGCGCCCGAGCGGCGCGATCAGCCCCGACTCTTCCGCGAAACGGATGAACTCGACCGGCGCGACGAGCCCGCGATCGGGCGACTGCCAGCGGATCAGCGCCTCGACGCCGTGCACGTCGCCCGTCGCGATATCGACGACCGGCTGGTAATGGAGCACGAACTGCTCTTCCTCGAGCGCCTTGCGCAGGTTCGTGTCGAGCCACATGTACTTCGCGACCTTCTGGTTCATCTCCAGCGAGAACACGCGATACGTATGCTTGCCCGCTTCCTTCGCGACGTACATCGCGGTGTCGGCGCTGCGGATCAGCGTCTCGAGCGAATCGCCGTGCTGCGGATACATCGCGATACCGATCGAGCAGCTCGTGTAGACCTCCATCAGCCCGAGATGGATCGGCGTGCGCAGCCGCTCGAGAATGATCTGCGCGGTCGCTTCGAGCAGCGGGCGCGTGCCGTGTTCGAACAGTACGAGGAATTCGTCGCCGCCGAGCCGCGCGAGCGTCGCACCGGACGGCAGGCAGCCGCTGATGATCGCCGATACGTCCTGCAACAGGCGGTCGCCGGTGATGTGGCCGTAGTGATCGTTGACGCGCTTGAAGTTGTCGAGATCGAGAAACAGGATGCCGACCTGGCCGCGCGTCAGCTCGCTCTCCTCGGCGATTGCCGTCCGGATGCGCTCGCTGATCGCATGGCGGTTCGGCAGCCCGGTGAGCACGTCGGTGTTCGCGAGCTCGGAGAGCCGCTGCTGCGCGTTGCGCTCCTCGGTGATGTCGATGCCCGAGCAGATCAGGAACTGTTCGTCCACGCCGCTGCCGCTCCGCACGAACTTGTTGCGGAACTGGAACAGGCGCGGCCCGTTGACCGTGTTGATGTAGCGCTCGACCGCGAACGACTGGTTGCTCGCGAAGAAGCCCGTGATGTTGCTGCGCGACTGCGCGCCCTGTTCGGGGCTCATGAACAGCTCGAACGCGCTGCGGCCGATCACGTCGACCTCGCGCTTGCCCGTCACTTCCTCGCACAAACGGTTGAAGCGCTGCACCATCCCGTTGCGGTCGAGGATCACGACGAGCGAATTCACTTCGGACACGACCTGCTCGGCGAACGCGAGCCCGTGCGACAGGTCGCCGGCGACGGACTCGGTATCGGAATAGGCGGACGCCGTGCCGGCCCAGTCGACCGTATTGACCTTCCTGCCGACGAGATGGAGGCTGACCGGGTTGCCGAACAGCACGATGTCCAGCACGAGGTGCGACGTGACGCCGGTCAGCGCGCGGATGCGCGCGGCCTGTTCGGCCGTCAGCGCGATCGCGACGTTGGTCAGGCCGCGGACCGCGGCCAGCTCGAGCGCGTTGCTGTCGCTGCCGAGACGCCAGCAGGGGCTGCGCGTACCGACATGCGCCTCGAGCACCGCGCTATCGTTTTCGTCATCCATGGACACGCCCCGATCCAAAAAAAACGCACAGTGTAGACGGAGGCGAGTGGGCCGACCGCCTTCCCGGGCACGCGCAGCGCGCATGCCCGGCAGGGCAGCCGTGATCGCCGTGACAGCGGGCCTCGTCCCGTACTTGTTTGCAGCTGATGCGGCCGGCGTTCGCGCGTGATGCGCGCAGGTTCTGCCTTACGAATGATGAGAGCCATCTTATCAAATGACGATGAAGATTGGCACTCACATTTAGAGAAAAGTGTCAAGGAACCGGGACTCGATTGGCAAGCCGGATTTTTCATGATCGGCCGCTTGAGAACGGGTGGGCGACGCGCCGCGCGTCGAGGGTGGATTGCCGGGCCGGAACCCGCGCCGGACGGGCGTTTGAGGTCGATCCGCGGTGACGGGGCCAGATCTTTGGGGAGACCGTGGCGGCAGGGGTCGAATCGCATGCCGCGATCCGTGTTGCCGCCATTTTGATTCCGCTCGCGCGTGAATGCGCCGCTTTATTCCACAGTTCTTTGCAATATTCTTCACCCGCCCGCGCACCCGGCGCGGAGTGCCCGCGCCGGGTGCGCCGCTCATTCCGGCGCGCCGTAGCCGCCGCCGCCCGGCGTTTCGACGACGAACACGTCGCCCGGCGCCATCTGCGCGCGGCCGATGTGGTCGAGCGCCTCGACCGTGCCGTCCGCCCGCTCGATCGTGTTGCGGCCGAGCGCACCGGCTTCGCCGCCCGCCGCGCCGAACGGCGCGTGGATCCGGTTGTTCGACAGGATCGACGCGGTCATCGGCTCGAGGAAGCGGATCCGCCGCACCGCGCCGTCGCCGCCGCGCCAGCGCCCGGCGCCGCCCGAGCCGGCGCGGATCCGGTGCGAATCGAGCCGCACCGGATAGCGCCATTCGAGCACCTCCGGATCGGTGAGCCGCGAGTTCGTCATGTGCGTCTGCACCGCGGCGACGCCCGCGAAGCCGTCGCCCGCGCCGCTGCCGCCCGCGATCGTCTCGTAGTACTGGTACCAATCGTTGCCGAATGTGAAGTTGTTCATCGTTCCCTGGCTCGACGCGACGCAGCCGAGCGCGCCGTACAGCGCGTTGGTGATCGCCGACGACGTCTCGACGTTGCCCGACACGACGGCCGCCGGGTATTCGGGGTTCAGCATCGAGCGGGCCGGCACGATCACGGTCAGCGGCTTCAGGCAGCCGGCGTTCAGCGGGATGTCGTCGCCGACCAGCGTGCGGAACACGTACAGCACCGCGGCCATGCAGACGGCCTTCGGCGCGTTGAAGTTGTTGTCGAGCTGCGCGGACGTGCCGGTGAAGTCGATCTCCGCGCACCGCGCCGCGCGGTCGACGCGAATCGCGACGCGAATCTCCGCACCGTTGTCGAGCGGGTACCGGTATGCGCCGTCCTGCAGCGCGCCGATCACGCGCCGCACCGCTTCTTCCGCGTTGTCCTGCACGTGCCCCATGAACGCGAGCACGACGTCGCGGCCGAACTGCGCGACCATCCGGCGCAATTCGTCGACGCCCTTCCGGTTCGCGGCGACCTGGGCCCGCAGGTCGGCCATGTTCTGCTCGACGTTGCGCGCCGGGTAGCGGCCCGACGCCAGCAACGCGCGCGTCTCGGCGTCGCGCAGCACGCCGGCCGACACGAGCTGCCAGTTGTCGATCAGCACGCCTTCCTCGTCGATATGGGTCGAATCGGGCGGCATCGAGCCCGGCGTCGTGCCGCCGATGTCCGCGTGGTGGCCGCGCGAGCCGACGTAGAACAGCGGCGCGTCCGAGCCGTCCGCGAACACCGGCGTGATGACCGTCACGTCCGGCAGGTGCGTGCCGCCGTGGTACGGGTCGTTCAGCATGAACACGTCGCCGTCGCGCATGCGGCCGCGGTTGCGCTCGATCACCGTGCGGATGCTTTCGCCCATCGAGCCGAGGTGCACGGGCATGTGCGGCGCGTTCGCGATCAGGTTGCCGTCGCCGTCGAAGATCGCGCACGAGAAGTCGAGCCGCTCCTTGATGTTCACCGAGTACGCGGTGTTCTGCAGCCGCAGCCCCATCTGCTCGGCGATCGACATGAACAGATTGTTGAAGATCTCGAGCCGCACCGGATCGGCGTCGGTGCCGAGCGAGCGGCGCGTCGGCAGCGGCGTCGTGCGCGTCAGCACGAGGTTGCCCTGGGCGGTCATCGCGGCGCGCCAGCCGGGCTCGACGACGGTCGTGCCGTTCTGCTCCGCGACGATCGCCGGGCCGTCGATCGCATCGCCGGCGCGCAGCGTGTCGCGCACGACCAGCGCCGCGTCGTGCCACCGGCCGCCGGAATAAAAGCGCACGGCCGTGTGCGCTCGAGGCGCCGCGTCTTCCGCGCGCGGCGCGAGCGGCGCGAGGTCGACCGGCGCGTCCGAGCGGCCGATCGCCTCGACCGACGCGAGCTCGGCGACGAGCGGCGTGCCCGGCATCAGGAACGCGTAGCGCTGCCGGTACGCGGCCTCGAACGCCTGCTGCATCGCGGCGACGCTGCCGGCCGGTACGTCGAGCGCCGAATCGGTGCCCTGGTAGCGCAGATGCACGCGCCGCTCGGTCGCGATCCGCTGCGGCGGCACGCCCTGTTCGAGCAGCGCGCCGATGGCCTCGTCGGCCAGCCGGTCGAGCGCCGCGTTCAGCGCCGGCAGCGACGCGTCGGTCAGCACGGCCTCGACCGCACGCTCGCGCATCGCAGTCTGGTCGGCCAGCCCCATCCCGTACGCGGACAGCACGCCCGCGAGCGGATGCGCGAACACCTGCGTCATCCCGAGCGCATCGGCCACGCCGCACGCGTGCTGGCCGCCCGCGCCGCCGAACGTCGTCAGCACGTAGCGCGACACGTCGTGGCCGCGCTGCACGGAAATCTTCTTGATCGCGTTCGCCATGCTGCCGATCGCGATCTCCAGGAAACCTTCGGCAAGCGCCTCGGGTGTCTCGCGCCGCCCGGTCGCCGCGTGAATCTCGTCGGCGAGCGCCGCGAACTTCGCGACCACGCCGTCGCGGTCGAGCGGCTGGTCCGCATGCGGGCCGAACACCCGCGGAAAATGGTCGGGCTGGATCTTGCCGAGCATCACGTTGCAGTCGGTCACCGTCAGCGGGCCGCCGCGCCGGTACGCGGCCGGCCCCGGATTCGCGCCGGCAGATTCGGGCCCCACGCGCAGCCGCGCACCGTCGAAGCCGAGCACCGAGCCGCCGCCCGCGGCGACCGTATGGATGCTCATCATCGGTGCGCGCATCCGCACGCCGGCCACCTGCGTCTCGAACACGCGCTCGAATTCGCCGTTGTAGTGCGACACGTCGGTCGACGTGCCGCCCATGTCGAAGCCGATCACGCGCTCGAAGCCGGCCGCGCGCGCCGCGCGCACCATCCCGACGATGCCGCCGGCCGGGCCGGACAGGATCGCGTCCTTGCCCTGGAACGCATCGGCGCGTGTCAGCCCGCCGCTGCTCTGCATGAACTGCAGGTTCACGCCCGGCATCTCGTGCGCGACCTGTTCGACGTAGCGGCGCAGGATCGGCGACAGGTACGCGTCGACCACGGTCGTGTCGCCGCGCGACACCATCTTCATCAGCGGCGACACCTCGTGCGACACCGACACCTGCGTGAAGCCGATGCGGCGCGCGAGTTCGGCCAGCATCCGTTCGTGCGCGGTGTAGCGGTAGCCGTGGATCAGCACGATCGCGAGGGCGCGCACGCCGCCGTCGAACACGCGGCGCAACGATGCTTCGGCACCCTGAACATCGAGCGACACGACCACGTCGCCATGCGCGCCGACGCGCTCGTCGATCTCGACGACCGTCTCGTACAGCGCGTCGGGCAGCACGATGTCGAGATCGAACAGGCGCGGCCGGTTCTGGTACGCGATGCGCAGCACGTCGCGAAAGCCGCGCGTCGTCGCGAGCGCGGTGCGTTCGCCCTTGCGTTCGAGCAGCGCGTTGGTCGCGACCGTCGTCCCCATCTTCACCATGTCGACCCGCTCGGGCGTGATCGGCTCGCCGGCCGCGAGGCCGAGCAAGTGACGGATGCCGGCCACGGCCGCGTCGCGGTACTGCTCGGGGTTCTCCGACAGCAGCTTGTGCGTGACGAGCGTGCCGTCGGGCCGCCGCGCGACGATGTCGGTGAACGTGCCGCCGCGGTCGATCCAGAATTGCCAGCGCGCGGCGTCGGAGGAAACGGGAGAAAGGTGTCGGTCGGTCATGATGTCGGGTCGATGCGTCGTTGAATCGAGGGGCGAGCGCCGCCGCACGGCGCGCGTCGCGCGCCGCGTGGCGGTACCGGTAAAAAAGGGGAAAAGGGAGAAAGCGGCGCGCGGGCCGCTGCCGCTTACGCGGCGTCGAGTTCGCGGCCGCGGGTCTCGGGCAGCGTCAGCGCGGCGACGATCACCACGCCGTACGCGGCGACCGCGAAGATGCCGATGCTCGTGCCGAGCCCGTATTGCTTCGACAGCGCGCCGATCAGGAACGGGAACAGTGCACCGATCGCACGGCCCACGTTGTAGCAGAAGCCCTGGCCGGACCCGCGCACGCGGGTCGGGAACAGCTCGGTGAGGAACGCACCCATCCCCGAGAAGATGCCCGACGCGAAGAAGCCGAGCGGGAAGCCGAGCCACAGCATCGAAGCATTGGTCAGGTTCAGCGACGTGTACGAGAACGCGATCACCATCGAGCCGACCGCGAACAGGATGAAGTTCGGCTTGCGGCCGAGGCGGTCGGTCAGGTACGCGCTCGTCAGGTAGCCGACCCACGAGCCGAGAATGATCATCGCGAGATAGCCGCCGGTGCCCATCACCGTGAGGTGCCGCTCGGTCTTCAGGAAGGTCGGCAGCCACGTCGTGATCGCGTAGTAACCGCCCTGCGCGCCGGTCGTCAGGAGCGCCGCGCGCAGCGTCGTCGTGATCAGCTTCGGCGCGAAGATCTCGGTGAGGCGCGGTGCGTCGGCCACTTTCGCCTGCGCGGCCTTCTCCTTCTCGTAGACGTCCGGCTCCTTCACGTAACGGCGGATCGCGACGACCAGCAGCGCGGGCGCGAGCCCGACGAGGAACAGCGCGCGCCACGCCTGCTCGGCCGGCAGCACCGAAAACAGCAGCGCATACAGCAGCGCGCACAGCCCCCAGCCGATCGCCCAGCCCGACTGCACGAGGCCGACCGCCCTGCCGCGGTCGCGCGCGCGAATCACCTCGCCGATCAGCACCGCGCCGGCCGTCCATTCGCCGCCGAAGCCGAAGCCCATCAGCGCGCGCGCCGCGACCAGTTGCGGGTAGTTCTGCGCGAGCCCGCACAGCGCGGTGAACACCGCGAACCACAGCACCGTGAGCTGCAGCGTGCGCACACGGCCGATCCGGTCGGACAGGATGCCGGCGATCCAGCCGCCGAGCGCCGACGCGAGCAGCGTGATCGTGCCGATGAAGCCTGCGTCGGCGAGCGAGATGCCCCAGGTCGCGACGAGCGTCGGGATCACGAACGACAGCATCTGCGTGTCCATTCCGTCGAGCATGTAGCCGACCTTGCAGCTCCAGAACGCGCGGCGTTCGCGCGGCTGCGCATCCGCGTACCACGAGAACAGGCCGCTGCGCGCGCGGCTCGCGGGCTCGGCGGCGGGCGCCGCGAGGGTCTTGCTTTCCATGGTGGTGCTCCTGTCGTGATGCGCCGTCGAATGGCGTGTGGTGTGGTATGTCGCGGGTACGTGGCGTAAGGGGTGTGCGGCCGGTCAAAACACGGCCAGCGACGCGTTCGTGATGTCGGTCATCAGCATGTGGCCGGGCGTATGCGCGATCGCGATCGGCAGCTTCGCGTCCATCAGCGCGGTTTGCGGCGTCACGCCGCACGCCCAGAACACCGGCAGTTCGCCGTCGCGGATCGTCACCGCGTCGCCGAATTCGGGCGCGTTCAAATCCTCGATGCCCAGTTCCCGCGGATGACCGATATGGATCGGTGCGCCATGCACGCCCGGGAACCGGCTCGTGATCTGCACCGCGCGGATCGCGTCGGCGCCGCGCAGCGGCCGCATCGACACGACCAGTTGGCCGCCGAAGATTCCCGCGCGGCGGTTCGCGATCGACGTGCGGTACATCGGCACGTTGCGCCCTTCCTCGACGTGGCGCAGCCCGATCCCTTCGCGGGCGAGCATGTCCTCGAACGAAAACGAGCAGCCGATCGCAAATACGACGAAATCGTCGCGCCACAGCGCTTCCAGCGATTCGACCCGCCCGGTCAGACGGCCGTCGCGGTAGACGTTGTAGCTCGGCACGTCGGTGCGGATGTCGAGATCCTCGCCGAGCGCGTCGATCCGGAACGCGCCCGGTTCGCCAACGCCCAGCAGCGGGCAGGCCTTCGGGTTGGCCTGGCAGAAGCGCAGGAAATCGTGCGCGTACGCGTCGGGCAGGATCGCCAGGTTCGCCTGGGCAAACGGGCCGCAATGGCCGGCGGTCGGGCCGCGGAACGCGCCGCGGCGCACGGACTGGCGGAATTCGGAAGGCGTCATGATGGTCGGTCGCAGAATCGGGATGGCATGGCGATGACGGTGGCGTGTCATCGGATACGGCGAAGAATAGAAAAGAAAAAAATTTGTCGCCAACGAGTTTTTTTGCGTCCGTTGTATAGAATTTCTTAACGGATCCGCGGGTTTTCCCCGGTCCCGTTCATTTTTCGTCGCCGGCAAGCTGCGCATCCACTGCTCGCCCGACCGCCATGAACACGCGTTTTCTCGAAACCTTCGTCACGCTCGCGAAGCTGCGCAACTTCCGCACGACCGCGGCCGCGCTGCATGCGACGCCGGCCGCGATCTCGCAGCGCCTGAAAGCGCTCGAGGACGAACTGCATACGGTACTCGTCGATCGCGACAGCCGCGCGTTCCGGCTCACGCCGAACGGTGAATACCTGCTCGGCTATGCGAAAGCCGTGGTCGAAGCGACGCAGGAACTGCAGGCCGCCGCGTCCGGCGAGCGCGCGCTGCGCGGCAAGCTGCGGCTCGGCGTGATCGAGACGGTCGTGCACAGCTGGCTGCCGCACTATATGCGGCGGCTCGCGGCCGACTATCCGCAGCTCGAGATCGATCTGACCGTCGACGTCAGCGTCGTGCTGCAACGCCGGCTGATGGCCGGCGAGCTCGACCTGATCATCCGCGTGGAAGGCAGCGACGAGGCGTCGGTCGTATGCGACGCGCTCGCGAACTACCCGGTGCGCTGGATCGCGCGCGCGGGGCTGCTGCCGAACCTGCGCACAGGCCTCGCGCGGCAGGTGCTGCGCCAGCCGATCCTCACCTACGGGCGCGGCACCGCGCCCCATCGTGCGCTGGAAGACATCGTCCGCACGCTCGCGCATGCGCACGGCGTGCCGCTGTCGGAGACGCGCATCACCGGATCGCCGTCGATCTCGGTGATCGTGCAACTGGTGCGCGACGGCTTCGGCGTCGCCGCGATTCCGGTACTGTTCGTCGATGCGCTGATCGCGAGCGGCGAAGTCGTCGAGCTGCCGCTGCAGCCGTCGCCGCCGTCGATCGTCGTGTCGATGTCGCGGCGGGCGGACGCGCCGCGGTTCGTGCATGGCGCGTCGATCGCCGCGCGCGCGGCCTGTCACGAGTATTGCGAGAAGAGCACGCGGTTGCTGGTCGAAGCGCTTTGACTTTGCAGCGGTGGACGACGCGCGTTCGACATCGCCGCGCGAATCGCCCACAATCGCGTTCGGCGCGCCGCCACGTCGGCGCCGCGCATCGTGAATGAAGGCCGGGCCGTCCGGCATTCGTCGCCTCGCATGACCGTGCACGACAGGAAGGCAACATGCAGATTCGCTCCGCCTCGCCCCGCCTGAACCTCGCGCGCGTCGTGATCGTCGCGCTGTATGCCGCGTCGCTGCTGCTGCCCGTCGCGGCCGAACCGCCGAATGCGGCCGGCGCGGTGAGCTGGTTGCATGGCTATACGGTGCTCGCGCTCGGCGGGCTCGCGATCCTCGACCTGCAATTCGCCTGGCTCGGCAACCCGCTGCTCGTCGTCGCGCTGCTCAGGCCGAGCCGTACCGTGTCGGCGCTGCTGGCCGTGGTCGTGGCCTTTGCGGCCGGGTGGCATACGATCCCGACCGACGCGAACTACGAAACGATCCGCACGTTCGGGGCCGGGTACTACTTATGGATTGCGGCGATGGCGGGCGCCGCCGCGTTGCCGTGGATCGACGGGCGCGCACGGCAGGATGGCAGTGCGCCAAGCGTTGCGGTCGGTGCCGCGGGCGGGGGCGTGCCGACCGGCGCAGGCGCTGGGACAAACGCAGCCGCCGGCAGCCCGGCCGGACCGAATGCCGCGCCGTCCTCGCCCCGCCCGTCTACCCGGCAAAGCGGCTGGACCGTGACCGCCACCGATACGCGCATCGCGTCGACCGACCAGACCGGGACGACACGCGGCATCGCGCTGTCCGACCTCGGCGCGATCCTGATCGAAACCAGCGATCATGGGCCGTTCGTGTCGGACGTCTGGTGGATCCTGTTCGATACGAACAAGCAGTTCGCGTGCGGCTTTCCGCAGGACGCCCAGGGCGCGAAGGCGGCCGTCGACCGGCTGCTCGACCTGCCCGGCATCGACCACCGCAAGGTCATCGATGCGCAGACGTCGATCCAGAACGCGACCTTCCCGATCTGGGAGCGCGCGGCGGGCAAGCCGGGCGGCCCGGGAAAAGCCGGGGCGGCCGCCTGACCCGGCACCCCTTACGCGGATGGCGCCGCATGCGGCGGCGTCAGCTTGCCGTCGCCATACTCGCGAAGCACCTGCGAAATCACGACACGATACCCGTCCAGCCAGCGCGCCTGCTTCGCCTTGGCCTCGAGATGCGCGGGATGCTGGATCAACTGCCGCAGCGCCGCCTCGGATTCCCAGTAATAGACGTTCTGGATCAAGCCGGCTTGCGCGTTCTCCCACGTTTCCTCGCCGAGATAGCCGGGCGTCGCGCGCGCCATGTCGGCGATCTGCCGGTCGAGCCGGTGGAATTCGTCGTCGTACTGGCCGGCGCGAAAAATGAAAGTCGACGCGTACATGCCCGCTCGCTCTGCAACGATTGAAAGAGCGCCAAGTGTAAGGCACGCGCGGCGTGCCGCGATCGTCAGGCGGCGAGCGAAGCGGCGTCGACGCGATCGTCGAGCCACGCTTCGATGCGTGACGCATCGTCGCGCGTGGCGGCGGCGAATGCCGGCGTCGCCGCGAGCGCCCGTCGCGCCCGCTCCAGCGCCTGCGCGAAGCCGCGCAATTCGCGCGTCGCGGGCCGGTCGTCGGCATGTCGGCGCGCGAGCGCCGCTTCGATGTTCGTGCCGATCAAGGTCAGTTGGGCGTCGACGAAGTCGATGCACAGCGCGCGGCAATGCGCGGATACCTGAGCGACGGCCAGCAGGGCCGGCACGATCGACACGGTCAGGTAGCCGCCGGGCGCCAGCCGCGACAGCGCATCGCTCACGCCCGGTCCGCCGTCGGCCAGCGACGCGAACACGGCGTCGCGCCACACCGCGCGCTCGAACACGAGCGCATCGCGATGCGCGTCGAGCATCGCACGATCCTCGACCTGCCCGGCCGTCACCAGCGGAATCGGGAACGCCGATACCTCGGCAGACTGCACGCTCGCGGCATCGACGATGCAATTCGCGCCGAGCCACGCCGCATCGCCGCGCCGCGTCGCGAGCACGCGTGCCTGCAACCGGTCGGGCAGCATCGGATCGAGCGGCACCGCGCGGCAGATCGACGGCTTGTTCGCGTGCACGCCGCAGCGGCCGTCGTCGGCCAGCGCCGCGCAACGGCCCAGCGACGGATAGTCGTAGCCTTGCAGCGTCAGCGCGAGCCATTCGCCATCCACGCGGCCGCGATGGAACAGCCGGTCCGCCAACGCATCGGCCGCCGCGACGTCGTCCGCATCGAGCGCGTGCTCGCGGCCGCCCGCTTGCCAGCGTTCGCCGATGCGCCGCTTCGGCACGCGGCGGATCGTCAAGGCGCCGACGAAGCGGTGCCGATACCGGAACAGTTCGCGCAACGACAGCGCCGGCGCGCTGTTGCAGCAGCGGCCGCACGCGTTGCACGCGAGCAGGTAACTGTCTACCACGGCCGCCGCACCGAATCCTGGTAGCGCGTGAGGATGAAGTGCGCGACGTCGTCCGAGTGGTACGCGGCGACGAGCTGCGCGACCCATGGCTTCGCGCGATCGGCGTCGCGTACCGTCAGCACGTTCGCATACGGCGAGCGCGCATCCTCCAGGCTGATGCTGTCGCGCGCGGGCTGCAGCCCGGCGCGGGCCGCGTCGTCGCTGTCGATCGCGACGAACGCGGCCGTGTCGAGCGCCGCGTAAAGCCGGTCGCGGCGTAGCGCGACGAATTTCAGCCCGAGCCGGTTGCCCGTCACGTCGCGCAGCGTCGCATGCAGGCCGGCCTTCTCGCGCAGCGTCACCAGCGTGTCGTTCTGCAGCAGCACGAGCGCGCGCGCCATCCCGCGCGGATCGGCGGGAAGCGCGACCGTCGCGCCGGGTTGCAATGCGTTCAGGCTCGTCAGCTTGCGGGAATAGAACGCCATCGGCAACGTGACGGTCGGGGCGACGGCGGTCAATGCGTAGCCTTTTTCCGCGCGTGTCGCGCCGAGGCGCTGCGCGTCCTCGAAGCTCGCCGCGTCGATTCGGCCGTTCGCGAGCGCGGCATCGATGCGCGACGCGTCGTCGAACTGCACGACGTCGACATCGAGGCCACGCGCGGCGGCGACGCGCTTCACCTCGTCGAGGATCTCCGCATGCACGCCGCGCGTGACACCGACGCGTATCGCCTGCGTCACCGCTTCCGCGGCAAGAGCCGCACCCGAACATACGAAGCCGCACGCAACGACCAGCGACGCGGCAACGCAATGCGTCATCGCCCGCTTCATGAAGCGTCCCTCAGGATCGTGCGAAACCCGATATGCGACGCGCCGAGATCGGCTTCCTGCTGCTCGCGCGACGATGCGCGGTAACGCACGCAGTAATCGCGCGAGCACAGGAACGATCCGCCCTTGATCACCATCGGCGTATCGTGCCGGCGCGTCGGCGGGGCGACGGCCGCCGTGTCGCCGTTCGTGTGGGATTGATGCGGGCCCGTGTACGCGTCCTTCGTCCATTCCCATGCGTTGCCGATCATGTCGTAAAGACGAAAGCCGTTCGCCGCATAGCAGCCGACGGGGGCCAACCCCGCGTGGCCGTCCTCCGCCGAATCGAGCACCGGAAACGCGCCCTGCCAGTAGTTCGCGGCCGGCTTGCCCTGCGCGTCGCGCGGCGCCGCATCGAGCGATGCGTCGTCGCGGCCGGCCTTGCCCGCGTACTCCCATTCGGCCTCGGTCGGCAAGTCGCGGCCGAGCCAGTGCGCATACGCGAGCGCATCGCGCTGCGTGACGAGCGTCACCGGCAGGTTACCGAGCCCCGCCACGTCGCTGCCGGGCCCGCGCGGATGCCGCCACGACGCGCCCTTCACCCACGACCACCACGCGAGGTCGCGCGCGTTCATCTCGTCGCGCGTCGGCACATGGAACACCGCCGCGCCGCCCTGCTGCTCGGCCTCGGTCACGTAACCGGTCGCCTGCACGAATGCCGCGAACTGCGCGATCGTCACGTCGGTCTGGTCGATCCAGAAGCCGCCGACGCGCGTGCGGCCGTCGCCGGCCGGACGCTCGTCCGCATAGCCGCGCGTGCTGCCGAACACGAACGCGCCGCCGCGCAGGTGCACCATCCCGGCCTTCGGATCGTCGCGCCACTTCGACGGCAAGCCCGAATAGCGTTCGCACTCGCGCTCCGAACCGAGCGGCGCGAGCGTGCGGCCGCGATTCAGGTCGTCGAATGCGCCGCCGGCCGACGCCGCCGGGTTCGCGTAGCCTGCCGCGAACGCGGCGGCGAACAGCGTGGCGGCCAGCGTCGCGCCGATCGTCCAGAAGCGGAACCGCATCGTGTCGCCCCCGCGCTCAGTAGTAGCCGCGCGGCCGCAGCGGCTCGACGCCGCCGACGTTGCTCATGTAGGCCTTCCACTGGTCGACTAGCGCGCCGATCACGGACGGATTCTGCGCGGACACGTCGGTCGTCTCGCCACGGTCCGACGCGAGGTCGTACAGTTGCCAGTGACCGTCGAGCGGCCCGAGCGGCGGCTCGGTCCACAGCGCCTTCCAGCGGCCGTCGGCGCTGCGCAGGTACGCGCGGCCATACGCTTCGTCGCCGAACGGCGTCGTGTGCACTTCGCCCGTCGCCGAGCCCGTGAGCACCGGCAGCAGCGACTGGCCCGTGACCGGATACACGTAGCGGTTGTTGTAGACGACCTTGCCCTTGTTCTGGTCGACGCCCGTCAGCGTGTTCACGAGCGGCGGCGCCGGCTGCGACGGCGGCGTGACGCCCGCGACCGCGAGGAACGTCGCCGTGTTGTCGGTCACGTGCGTGAACGCGCGCAGCGTCGGCAACGGCTGCGACTGGCCCGGCAGGTGCACGATCGTCGGCGTCGATACGCCGCCTTCGCCCGAATAGCCTTTCGTGAGCCGGAACGGCGCCGCGCTCACTTCGGCCCAGCGCAACCCGTACTGCAGGCGCTGCGCATTCTGCTTGCCGTTGTCGGTGCCGAGCGCCGAATAGGTCGGCTCCTGCGCGTTCGCGGTATCGGTCGCGGTCGGGTCGGCGCCGGAATCGATCGGCCAGCCTTCCGCGCCGTTGTCCGACTGGAACATGATGAACGTGTTGTCGTATTCGCCGATGTCCTTCAGATGCTGGATCAGGAGTCCGATGTTGTAGTCGAGGTTCTCGACCATCCCCGCGTAGATTTCCATGTAGCGCGCCTGCGCCCGGCGCTCGGCCGGCGACAGGCTCGACCACAGCTTGTCGACCTTGCCGGGGCCGTAGTCGACGTAGCCGTCCGCGGCCGAATGCACGGCGCTGACGTACTTCGCGCCGGCCTTGCCGTCGTTCGCGGTCGCGGGCGATGCGGCCGTCGTTTCCGGCAGGCCGTCGAACGGTTTGAAATCGGCGGGAATCAGGCCGAGCGCCTTCTGTCGGGCAATCCGCGCGTTGCGGATCGCATCGTAGCCGGCGTCGTACACGCCCGCGTACTTGTGCAGCCACGGATCGGGCACCTGCAGCGGCCAGTGCGGCGACGTGTAGGCCGCGTATGCGAAGAACGGCTTGCCGTCCTGCTTGTTCGCATCGATGTACGAGATCAGTTTCTGCGTATAGAAATCGGTCGAATAGAACACGGCCGGGTTGCCGCCCGCACCGCCCGGCTGCCCGGGCTGGCCAGGCTGCACGTAGCGGCCGTCTTCCGCGTAGTTCGACGAGCCGGCCGGCTCGTGCGCGAAGTGGTTCGTCGCCGCGCCGCCGAGCAGCACGTAGCTGCGCTCGAAACCCCACTGGTCGGGCGTCTGCCCGCTGCCCGTCGTACTGCCGACGATCCCCGAGCCGATGTGCCACTTGCCCGCGATATACGTGTGATAGCCGGCGTCCTTCAGCAGTTGCGCGAACGACAGCGCGCGGTCGTTCAGGTAGCCCTCGTAGCCGGGCAGCCCGCGCCGCTCGTCGGTCGGCACGCCCATCGTGCCTTCGCCGACGAGATGGTGATCGGTGCCTGACACCAGCATCGCGCGCGTGATCGCGCAGACGGTGCCCGTGTGGTGGTTCGACAGGATGCGACCGGACGCGACGAGCGCGTCGAGGTTCGGCGTGTCGATTTCGCCGCCGAACGCATGGATGTCGGAATAGCCGAGATCGTCGGCCATGATGTACAGGATGTTCGGGCGCTTGGCCGACGGCGTCGCGCTGGCTTGCGGCGGCGGATCGCCGTCGACGCCGCCGCACGACGCGAGCGACACCGCACCGGCAATCGCGGCGCAGACGACACGGAAACGAAAAGCATGCAACGGCGACGCGGACTTTTTCATTGTTGCGGAACGCTCGATCTACGGGATCGGCGATCTTAGCGTCGCGCGCGCGGTGCCCAAAGTCGGATTCGTCACATGCTAACGGGGTGCGGGAATATGCGATGCGCGCCGGCCGCCACGCACCGCGCCGCCGTGCGTCAGTTGCGCCCGCCGAGGCTGCCGCCGCCGTCCACGGCCAGCACCTGCCCCGTGACGAAACCGGCTTCGTCCGACAGGAAAAACGCGATTGCAGCCGCGACGTCGTCGGGCGTGCCGAGCCGGCGCGCGGGAATCGTCGCGAGCACCTTGCGCTCGGCTTCGCTGCCGACCGGCCGCGTCTGGCGGAACAGTTCGGTCTCGATCGGGCCGGGCGCCACCGCGTTGACGGTCACGCCGTGTTCGGCGAGTTCGAGCGCCCACGTGCGCGTGCAGCCGACGAGCGCGCTTTTCGCGGCCGAATATGCGGTGCGATCGAGACTGCCGAAGATCGCGCGGCTGCAGACGTTGACGATGCGTCCATGGCCGCGCGCCTTCATCACGTCGGCGAAATGCTGCGTGACCTGGATCGCCGCCCGCACGTTCAGATCGAATACGGCCTGCAGCGAGCCGAAGTCGATCTGCCCGAGCGGCTGCGGCAACGCGATGCCTGCGTTGTTCACGATGCCGTCGATATCGGCCGACGCACCGATACGCGCGAGCGTCGCGGCCGTCTGCCCGATATCGGCGAGATCGCATGCGTGCAATTCCCCGGGGAAATCGATGTCCTGCGCATGCCGCGCGACGCCGATGACGCGATGGCCGCGCCGCGCGAGCAGCGTGCTGACCGCGAAGCCGATGCCGCGCGACGCGCCGGTGACGAGATAAGTGCGGGATGACATGATTCGTGCCTCGTACGAAAGAATCGAAGACGGCGCGATGCGTACGCTGCCGCGCGTCGCATGCACGTTCCGCACGATTGTGCGTCACGTGAGAAAAACGCGTACGGTCGCCGCCATCCGCTTCGCTCGAGCGGGGCGGCTTACCGCCATCGGCAGATCGCGTCGCGACGCGATCTGCCATGCGAGCACCCTGCCTGCCGGCAACGCGAGCGCCCCGAGCAGCAGCGCGAGCGCCGCGACGAGAATCGGCTGCTGCGATGCGACGAACGCGACGGCGCCGGCCGACATGCCGGGCGCCAGGATCAGGTACGTCGACGCGACCTACGCCGCGTCAACCGACCATGCGCGAGGGGCGCGGATCGCGCTCGCGACGATGCGGCGTGCGCTGCCCGTCTCCGTCATCCGACGCCAGCACCCGCGGGATCTCGTCGACCAGCGCATCGACGACGACGCGCACCTTCGACGGCACGTGCCGCGACTTCGGCCGCACCGCGAACACCTCCGCGCCCGATACGCTGTTGCTGTCCATCACCAGCGCGAGCCGGCCGTCGCGCAAGTACGGCGCCATCAGCCAGCACGGTAGCCATGCGAGGCCCGCGCCGGCGGCGGCGGCCTCGGCGATCGCCTGCAGGTCGTCGAACCGCAGGCGCCCGGCCACGCGGTGGTCGTGCGCCTGGCCGTCCGCGCCGATGATCCGCCACGGCACCGGCTGCCCGCCGCGCGAGTACGCGATGCCGACGTGCGACGCGAGTTCGTCGAGCCCCGACGGCCGGCCATGCTGTTCGAGATACGCGGGCGAAGCGCAGATGCCCATGCGCTGCACGCCCAGCCGCCGCCCGACGAGCGCACTCGTATCGGCCAGCTCGCCGATGCGCACCGCGATGTCGAAGCCGTCGTCGATCAGGTCGGCCACGCGGTCGCTGAACGACACGTCGATTTCGAGCCGCGGATGACGCTCGACGAGACGCCGCATGACCGGGGCCACGCATTGGCGCCCGAACAGCACGGGCACGCTGATGCGCAGCCGTCCGGACGGCTCGCGGCGGCCCGCGTCGAGCGCGGCCTCCGTTTCGCCGAGTTCGGCCAGCAACCGCCGGCATTGCTCGTAATAGACGTTCCCTTCGTCGGTCAGGTTGAGCTGGCGGGTCGTGCGCTGCAGCAGCCGCACGCCGAGACGGTGCTCGAGCCGCGCGACGACCTTCGCGACCGCCGAACGCGTGACGCCGACGCGCAACGCCGCCGCCGCGAAGCTGCCCGACTCCACGACCTCGACGAATTCCGCGACGCCTCTCAGCCGCTCGTCCATGTGATTCCGCTCCGGTTCGTTCGCAGGTTTGTGTCCCGCATGGAAACAGTACGTGGCCAAACTCTCGCCAATGCGTCCCCATACGCAACACTATGATAGTCCCGTCCCCCTCGAACCAGGAGTCGAACATGCATGCATGGCAACTGAAACCGGGCGACGGCGTCGCCGGGCTCCGGCGCATCGACGCGGCCAGCCCGCCGGTTGGGCCGACCGACGTCGTCGTGAAGATCCACTCGGCCGGGCTGAACTATCGCGACCTGATGTTCGCGCGCGGCGATTATCTCGGCATCGGCGACGCGCCGCTGATTCCCGTGGCCGACGGCGCGGGCGAAGTCGTCGAAACCGGCCGCGACGTCACGCGCTTCAAGCCCGGCGATCGCGTGATCAACACGTATTTCCCGCGCTGGATCGACGGGCCGCCCACGCCGGCGAAAGTCTCCGGTTCGCCCGGCGCGCAATTCGACGGCGTGCTGGCCGAACACTTCGTGTCCGACGAAACCGCGCTGGTCGCGATTCCCGCGCATCTCGATTACGACGAGGCGGCGACGCTGTCGTGCGCGGGCGTGACCGCTTGGAATGCGCTGTTCGCCGACGGCGGCGCAGGCCCCGGCTCAACCGTCGTGCTGCTCGGCACCGGCGGCGTATCGATCGTCGCGCTGCAGCTCGCGCATGCGGCGGGGCTACGGACGATCGTCACATCGTCGAGCGACGCGAAGCTCGAACGCGCGCGTGCACTCGGTGCGGATGCAACGATCAACTATCGCGCGACGCCCGAATGGCAGCATGAAGTGCTGCGGCTCACCGACGGCGCGGGTGCGGATCTCGTCGTCGAGGTCGGCGGACGCGACACGCTGCCGCGCTCGGTCGTCGCGACGAAGCTGGGCGGCATCGTGTCGGTGATCGGCGGCCTCAGCAGTTTCGGCGGCCCCGAACTCGGGCTGCTGTCGCTGATCGGCGGCATCCGGCGGCTTCACGGGATCATGGTCGGCAGCCGCGCGATGCTCGACGACGTCGTCCGTCTCGTCGACGCGAAGCGGATCCGGCCCGTCGTCGATCGCGTGTTCGGCTTCGACGAAGCGCCGGAAGCTTATACGTACCTGCAGTCGGGCCAGCATTTCGGCAAGGTCGTGATTCGCGTCGCGGCGTGACGGGAGAAAGCGGCGCGTTGCGCGATCGCGCACGCACGTCGGCGGCGACGGGCGACGAGTCTTCCGCCGTCCGTTGCCGCCGCTTGACCGCACGCCGTCAGAACCGGTGACGAATCCCCGCATGCGCCATCAGTTGCTTGGACGTCGACGACAGGTCCGCCGCGCCGGGGATGAGCGCCCGATCGAGCGACGAACCCGTCGCGTCGCCCGCAACCCGCTGATACGCGCCCATCAGGTACACGTCCGTTCGCTTCGACAGGTCGTAGTCGGCCATCAGCCCGATCGAATGGATCTTCGGCTTCGCGCTGCCCGTCGTCGCGTCGTAGCGCACCGTCGTGTACACGTACTGCGCGCCGACGAAGAACGCGGGCGTGAACTGGTATTTGCCGTTCAGCTCGAAGTTCTGGTACTTGATCGCCGTCACCGTGCCGCCGGCGAGCAGCCCCGTCATGGGCGCGATCGTCTCGTCGCCGAACAGGTAGCCGACGTTCGCGGTCGGACGCGTGACGTTGCTGTTCGTGTACGCGAAGCCGACCGTCGCGAGCCCGGCCGTGTAGTTGATCCCCGCCCCGAAGATTCGCAGCCGCGCCGACGCAAAGTTCGCATCGGCGCCGACCGAACCCGAACCCGCGACCGCGCCGCCGGACGTCGCGCCGGGGTCGTTCGCGTTCAGGAACGCAGCGCCGACCAGCAGCCCGCCGTGCTCGTACCGCGCGCCGACGCTCCACACCCGGTTGTTCGCGAAGCCCGTGTCGTTGCTGAAGCTGTAGGTGCCGCCGAACGAGAAACCCGAGAAATCCGGGCTCGCGTACTTGACCGTGTTGTCGACGCGGAACGTGTTGCCCGTGTTGTCGTTATCGAGCGGATGCGAGAACGGATAGACGCCCCAGCTCCCGTTCGCGGTCGTCGGCGCGAGATAGTCGACCACAGAATCGTATTGCCGGCCGAGCGTCAGCGTGCCGTAGCGCGTGCTGCCGAGCCCGACATAAGCCTGCCGCCCGAACATGCGCCCGCCCTGCGCGAGCGTGCCGGCGTTCACGTTGAAGCCGCTCTCGATCTGGAACAGCGCGCTATAGCCGCCGCCGAGATCCTCGGCGCCCTTCAGCCCCCAGCGGCTGCCCTGCGCGAAGCCGCTCGCCATCTGCCACGCACCGTGGCCGCCGACGTCGTTCGTATAGTCGATACCAGTGTCGACCAGACCGTAGAGCGTGATGCTACCCTGCGCGAACGCAGGCACTGCGCACAGCGCCGGAACCGCGACGAAAAAAATTCTCCAGTTCATTCGTTATCCTTATTCGTTTTTCCGGGCCTGCACGTGAATGCCCGCGCGATTCGCAGGCCGTGCAGGCGGTCATTCCCGGTATCCGGCGCGCGGTCGATCGCGCGCGGGGTCTCCTCACGTGCGACGCGCCGACAGCACGCCGCGCGGCTCACTTCGCGCCGTAGATGTCGAAATCGAAATACTTCCGGTTGATCCGCCGATACGTGCCGTTTGCGAGAATCGTCGCGAGCGCGCGATTGAACGCGTCGCGCAAGTCGGTGTCCTGCTTGCGCAGACCGAGCCCGTCGCCCTGCCCGAAGTACTTCGTGTCGTCGACCGCTTCACCGGCGAATGCAAAGTCCTTGCCCTGCGGCTTCTTCAGGAAACCGTCGCTGGCCGCGATCGACGCCTGGAACGCCGCGTCGAGCCGCCCCGTCACGAGATCCGCGTAGACCTGGTCCTTGTTCGGGTAGGACACGATCTGCACGCCGGCCCGCTGCCAGTTCGCGATCGCATAGTCGGCCTGCGCGGAGCCCTGCTCGACACCGATCCGCTTGCCCTTCAGCGATTCGGCCGTCGGCAGCAACGGCGAACCCTTGCGCGCAATCAGCCGCGCAGGCGCGTTCGAGATCCGGTTCGTGAACGCGATCTGCTGCATCCGCTTCGGCGTGATCGTCATCGACGACGCGATCACGTCGAACTTGCGCGCGAGCAGCCCCGGGATCATCCCGTCGAAACTCGACTCGACCCACACGCAGCGCGCCTTCAGTTCCGCGCACAGCGCATTCGTGATGTCGATCCCGAACCCGGTCAGCGTGCCGTCCGGCAGCTTGTACTCGAGCGGCGGGTAGGTCGGATCGACCGCGAGCCGGATATCCTTGCCCGCCCAGTCGCCTGCATGTGCGGCCCCTGCCGCCAGCGCCATCGAGAGCGCCGCCATCCACTGCTTCATTGCAGTCTCCTTGTGTAGATCGTGAATCGAATTCGTCCGGCGCATCGGGCGCCGGTTCGCCGCGTGCGCCGCGTCACGCGAGATATCGCTCCGCCAGCGCGACCCAATAGCTCGCGCCCGTCGCGAGACATGCATCGTTGAAGTCGTAGCCGGGGTGGTGCAGCCCGCATCCGGTCGCGCCATCGCCGTTGCCGTCGCCGTTGCCGATCGACAGGTAGCTGCCCGGGCACGCGTTCAGCATGAACGCGAAGTCCTCGCTCGCCGCGATCGGCCGCAGCTGCGGAATCAGCGCGCCGTCGCCACCCCATTCGCGCGCGACTTCGCGGGCGAATGCCGTTTCCGCCGCGTGATTGACGAGCACCGGATAGGTGTGCCGGTAGTCGATCTCGGCCGTCGCGCCATAACTCGCGGCCTGCCCGTGCACGACCTCGCGGATGCGCCGCTCGAGCAGCGCGCGCACGTCCGGCGACAGCGCGCGCACGCTCAGTTCGAGCTCCGCGTGCGGCGGAATCACGTTCGACGCAGCGCCCGCATGGATCGCGCCCGCCGTGACGATCGCCAGCTCCTGCGGATTCACGTTGCGCGACACGATCGTCTGCAGCGCCATCACGATCGATGCGCAAACCACCACCGGATCGACCGTCGTGTGCGGCGCGGCGCCGTGCCCGCCGCGGCCCGTCACGCGCACGCGCACCTCGTCGGCCGACGCCATCGCCGAGCCGTCGCAGAAGCCGAGCACGCCGGCCGGCAACCCCGGCACGTTGTGCATCGCGAATACCGCGTCGCACGGGAACCGCGTGAACAGCCCGTCGTCGAGCATGCGCTTCGCGCCGCCGAGCCCTTCCTCCGCCGGCTGGAAGATCAGGTTCAGCGTGCCCGTGAAACGCGCGCGCGCCGCGATGCAGCACGCAGCGGCGAGCAGCATCGCCGTATGGCCGTCGTGGCCGCACGCGTGCATCACGCCGTCGTGCCGGCTCGCATGCGGCAGCCCGGTCGTCTCGCGGATCGGCAACGCGTCCATGTCCGCGCGCAACCCGAGCCGCTTGCCGGCGCCGCGCGCCAGCGTGCCGACCACGCCGGTGCCGCCGAGGCCGCGCTCCACCCGATAACCCCATGTTGTCAGGTGCTCGGCGACGAGATCGCCGGTCGCGCGTTCCTCGAAGCCGAGCTCGGGATGCGCGTGCAGCCGGCGGCGCAGCGCGATCATCTCGGCTTCGATCGCTGCCATTTCGGGAAAAATTCGTGTCTGGCCCAACCCCGATACTCCTTCGCTACGTTCCGGTTGCCGATCGCCGGAGGGCGAATCGTGACGGGATCGTATGCAGTGAAAATCCGGGCGAACAGCCGCGGTTTCGTTATGATGACAACCTTTCGTTGTCGGGTATCGCACCATGAAACTGCATCAGTTGCAGGCGCTCGTCGCGAGCGCGGAGGCCGGCAGCATCCGGGGCGCGGCGCGCATGCTCGGGCTGTCGCAGGCGGCCGTCACGCGCGCGTTGCGCGAGCTGGAGGCAAACGAGCGCCTGCCGCTGCTCGTGCGCGCGCCGGAGGGCATCGGTTTCACCGAATACGGGAAAACTTTGCTCACGCACGCGAAGCTCGTGCTGAAACAACTGGAGCACGCGCAGAGCGATCTCGAACGGATGCGCGGGCGCATCGAGGGGCGGCTGAGCGTCGGCGTCACGCCATGGCTCACCATGACGTTCCTCGCGGAAACGGTGCTGCGTTTTCGAGAACGGATGCCCGACGTGCGTCTCGAACTCTACGAAGCGTTGATCGCCGTCGCGCAGCCGCTGCTGCGCGACGGCACCATGGATTTCGCGCTCGGGCACGTGCAGCCGGGCAGCGCGCAGGAATTCGCGTTCGAGCCGATGCTGCGTTACGAGACCTCGGTGATGGTGCGCGCCGGCCACCCGCGCGAACGCGCGCGATCGATCCACGATCTACTCGACAACGATTGGGTGCTGAATTTCGCGGTGGACGGCCA
The DNA here is from genome assembly GCF_001523445.1 of Burkholderia sp. ABCPW 11. Taxonomy (NCBI): domain Bacteria; kingdom Pseudomonadati; phylum Pseudomonadota; class Betaproteobacteria; order Burkholderiales; family Burkholderiaceae; genus Burkholderia; species Burkholderia sp. ABCPW 11. The sequence goes on from NZ_LOVM01000073.1 coordinate 166,889, forward strand.
GGCGGCGCTCGTCGACTACCTGTTCACGCGCCACGGCGCGCAGATCGACGAGCGGCGCATCGTGCGCGCGCAATCGGTCGCGATGCTGCAGACGATGCTCGAGCAGGCCGACATGTGCACGTGGTGCCCGACGATTCTTGCCGCCGTGCCGCCGTTCGGCGAGCGGATGCGCGCGCTGTCGCTGAAGGAGACCTTCGAGCCGCGCGAGCTCGGCATCGTCACGCGCCGCAGCAGCACGCTGAGCGAGGCCGCGCGCTGCTTCATCGACTGCCTGCTGCAGGTCGTCCGGCGGCACGCGCGCTCCGCGCGCAAGGACGATCTCGCGCTGTTCAGGACGGTGTCGCTGCTGATCTGACGCATCCGCGTTGCGCGTTGCGTCCGGCGACGGTCTCCATGCGGCGGAGCCGGCGCTGCTCCCAAAGCGCATTCGCGCAAATGCTTTTCCGAATCCGTTATTGGATCGCGTCGCCGCGCATTTCTATACTCGTCAGCACTCTCTGTTAAAGAGTGCCAGCCAATTTCGACAGAACAGCACAGGACGAAAAAATGAGCCTACGCCCCCTGCACGATCGCGTGATCGTGAAGCGACTCGATCAGGAAACCACCACCGCATCGGGCATCGTGATTCCCGACAGCGCGGCCGAAAAGCCCGACCAGGGCGAAGTGATCGCCGTCGGCCCCGGCCGCAAGGACGCGGACGGCCAGCGCATCGTGCCAGACCTGCAGGTCGGCGAGCGCGTGCTGTTCGGCAAGTACGCGGGGCAAGCCGTCAAGGTGGACGGCAACGAGTTTCTCGTGCTGCGCGAGGAAGACATCGTCGCGGTCGTCAATCAATAACGGAGCACAATCATGGCAGCCAAGGAAATCATTTTCAGCGACGTCGCACGTGCGAAGCTGACCGAAGGCGTCAACATCCTCGCGAACGCGGTGAAGGTCACGCTCGGGCCGAAAGGCCGCAACGTCGTGCTCGAACGCAGCTTCGGCGCGCCCGTCGTCACGAAGGACGGCGTGTCGGTCGCGAAGGAAATCGAACTCGCGGACAAACTGCAGAACATCGGCGCGCAGCTCGTGAAGGAAGTCGCGTCGCGCACCAGCGACGCGGCCGGCGACGGCACGACGACGGCCACCGTGCTCGCGCAGGCGATCGTCCGCGAGGGCCAGAAATACGTCGCGGCCGGGCTCAATCCGCTCGACCTGAAGCGCGGCATCGACAAGGCCGTCGCATCGGCCGTCGACGAATTGAAGAAGATCAGCAAGCCGACCACCACCAGCAAGGAAATCGCGCAGGTGGCGACGATTTCCGCGAACGGCGAGGAGTCGATCGGCCAGCGCATTGCCGAAGCGATCGACCGCGTCGGCAAGGAAGGCGTGATCACCGTCGAGGACGGCAAGTCGCTCGCCGACGAGCTCGACGTCGTCGAGGGGCTGCAATTCGACCGCGGTTACCTGTCGCCGTATTTCATCAACAATCCCGACAAGCAGATCGCCGAGATCGAGAGCCCGTACATCCTCCTGCACGACAAGAAGATCTCGAACATCCGCGACCTGCTGCCGGTGCTCGAACAGGTCGCCAAGTCAGGCCGGCCGCTGCTGATCATCGCGGAAGACGTCGAAGGCGAAGCGCTCGCGACGCTCGTCGTGAACAACATCCGCGGCATCCTGAAGACGGTCGCGGTCAAGGCGCCGGGCTTCGGCGATCGCCGCAAGGCGCTGCTCGAGGACATCGCGATTCTCACCGGCGGCCAGGTGATCGCCGAGGAAACCGGCTTGACGCTCGAGAAAGCCACGCTCGCTGACCTGGGCCAGGCGAAACGCATCGAGGTCGGCAAGGAAAACACCACCGTGATCGACGGCGCGGGCGATGCGAAGAACATCGAAGCGCGCGTGAAGCAGATCCGCGTGCAGATCGACGAGGCGACGTCCGACTACGACCGCGAGAAGCTGCAGGAACGCGTCGGGAAGCTCGCGGGCGGCGTGGCGGTGATCAAGGTCGGCGGCGCGACCGAAATCGAGGTGAAGGAGAAGAAGGATCGCGTCGACGACGCGCTGCACGCGACGCGCGCGGCAGTGGAAGAAGGCATCGTGCCGGGCGGCGGCGTCGCACTGATCCGCGTGCGGCAGGCGATCCGCGAGTTGAAAGGCGCGAACGCCGATCAGGACGCGGGCATCAAGATCGTGCTGCGCGCGCTGGAAGAACCGCTGCGCCAGATCGTCACGAATGCGGGCGAGGAAGCGAGCGTCGTCGTCGCGAAAGTTGCCGAAGGCACGGGCAACTTCGGGTACAACGCGCAGACGGGCGAGTACGGCGACCTCGTCGAATCGGGCGTGCTCGATCCGACCAAGGTCACGCGCACCGCGCTGCAGAACGCGGCGTCGGTGGCCGGCCTGCTGCTGACGACCGATGCGACCGTGTTCGAAGCGCCGAAGGATGCGGCGCCGGCTGCCGCACCGGGCGGCCCGGGCGCGGGCGGGCCGGGATTCGATTTCTGACGACGCGGCAGTGTGCGCGCCGGTTCGCCGGCGTGCGCGGCCTGGCTGGATCCTGCGATGCGCGGCGACAGCGGTCGTTGCGCATTGTTCGCTGACACGTGGCCGGCCTGACCGGCTCGCTGCCTTTCATGCAGGTGCTGCACGGGCAGACCGTCGCCACCGTCGACGAATGTGTCGCAAGCGACGCCCGCGCGCGCCGCACCTTCGCGCAGGAGGTCGCGCTGCTCGGGCTCACCGGCAATCATCCTGTCGTTGTCCAAAGCATTCCGACCGTGTCCACCACGCAATCGTTTCACGTCGTGCACGCCGCCACGGCCTCTTCATGCAACGCACGGGCATCGTCACGCAGGTGATGGCGTCCGAAATCCGTCGCCACGTTTCTGACCGGTTGACATGAAAACGCTTGCGGCGGCCCGCGAAGGCCGCCGCAAGCGGGTCAACATCGATGTCGACACCAACGTCAGCGTCGCGCCGCCAGTCTCCTGACGACGCTCACCAGCGCATCGACTTCATCGCACGTGTTGTAGAACGCGAGCGACGGCCGCACCGTGGCCTCGAGCCCGAAGCGCCGCAGAATCGGTTGCGCGCAGTGATGCCCCGAGCGCACGGCGATTCCCTCGTCGTTCAGCGCCTGCCCGACTTCCTCGGTTTCGTAGCCCTTCAGCACGAACGACAGCACACTCGCCTTGTCGCGCGCGGTGCCGACGAGCCGCACGCCCGGCACCGGCGCCAGCACGCTCGTTGCGTATGCAAGCAAATCGTGCTCGTAGCGCGCGATGTTCTCGATGCCGACGCGGTTCACGTAGTCGAGCGCCGCGCCGAGCCCCACCGCGTCCGCGATGTTGCCGGTGCCGGCTTCGAAGCGGTTCGGCGGCGGCTGGAACACCGTGCGCTCGAACGTCACGTCCGCGATCATGTTGCCGCCTCCCTGCCACGGCGGCATGTCGTCGAGGATCGCACGCTTGCCGTACACGACCCCGATCCCGGTCGGCCCGTAGATCTTGTGCCCGGAGAACACGAAGAAATCCGCGTCGAGCGCCTGCACGTCCACACGCATGTGCGAGATCGACTGCGCGCCGTCGACCAGCGCCTTCGCACCGGCACGATGCGCGAGCTCGATGATCTCCTTCACCGGCACGACCGTGCCGAGCGCGTTCGATACCTGCGTGACGGACACGATCTTCGTGCGATCGTTGAGCAGCTTCCGATATTCGTCGAGCACTACCTGCCCCGAATCGTCGACCGGAATCACGCGCAGCGTCGCGCCCTTCTGCGCGGCAAGCTGCTGCCACGGCACGATGTTCGCGTGATGCTCGAGATGCGACACGACGATCTCGTCGCCTTCGCCGACGTTCTGCACGCCCCACGTCTTCGCGATCAAATTGATCGCCTCGGTCGTACCCCGCACGAACACGATCTCGTCGGGCGACGATGCGCCGATGAAGCGCTGCACCGTTTCCCGTGCATGCTCGTACGCATCCGTCGCTCGGCCAGCCAATGCGTGCGCCGCGCGGTGGATGTTCGAGTTCTCGTGTGCGTAGAAGTACGCGAGGCGGTCGATCACGGCCTGCGGCTTGTGCGTCGTCGCAGCGTTGTCGAACCAGACGAGTTGCTTGCCGTTCACGCGCTCCTGCAGGATCGGGAAATCGCGGCGGATCGCGTTCACGTCGAACGGCGGATGGGCACCGCGATGCAGCTGGCCTTGCGGCGCGGCTGCCTGCGCATCGTCGATGAAGTAGCGCGGCACGTCGGTGCCCGACGCATGCGACACCGGCACGTCGCGCTGCACGGCGAACAGCGCGCGCAGCGCGTCGTCGCCCGGCAACCCGAATGCTTCCGGCGACGCGAGCCCGTTCGACGGCACGACGATGTCCTGCGGCGTCGCCTGCCAGCCCTGCAGCGAACCGTCGGTGAAGTAGTACGGCGACGCCTTCCCCGCGCCTTCCGGTGCGGCGGCGCTCACTTGCGGTACGCCGAGCGCCGCCCCGCCAACCCGCGGTTCGAGCGCGGGCGCGATCGACACGACGTTGTCTGGCAACCCGTTCTGCGCGGCCGCATGCGGCGCGAGCGCCGGTGCGCGATTGCCGAGCGACAACACGTGCGTCGGCGCAGATGGCGCGAGATTCGTGCCGGGCGCCTTGCCCTGCGGCAGCGCGAGCCCCGGCACACCGGTGCCCGCCCCGCCCGGGCCTGCGAGCGGCGAGCCGCCCGGCACCGGGTTGCTGACGGACGCGAGGATCGGTGCCGCCGCCGGCAATGCCGACGGCACGCCGCCGACCGCGCCGCTGCCTGCTGACAGCCCTGGCGCGGTGGCCTGCCCGGGCGGCGTCGCGAAGAATTCGGACGCGAGCCGCGCGAGCGTCGCCGGGTCGGGCAGCCCGGCCGGCAGCGACGCATGCGGCAACCCGTGCGCGTCCGCGCCGGCCAGGCCGGGATTAACGGTAGGTGTCGGGATAGTCATGGTACTTGGCGATTTCGACGTCATCGAGGACAGCCAGCGCATCCGGCGAATGGACCGCGAGCGAGCAATACAGCGAGATCAGGTACGACGCGATCGCCTGATTGTTGATCCCCATGAAGCGCACCGACAGGCCCGGCCCCTGTTCGCCCGCGACGCCCGGCTGATACAGGCCGACGACGCCCTGGCGCTTGTCGCCGACGCGCAGCAGCAGGATCTTGGTCTTGCCGTCCGCGACCGGCACCTTGTCCGACGGAATCAGCGGAATGCCGCGCCACGTGAGGAACTGCGAGCCGAACAGGCTGACCGTCGGCGGCGGCACGCCGCGCCGCGTGCATTCGCGGCCGAATGCGGCGATCGCGAGCGGGTGCGTGAGGAAGAAGGCCGGCTCCTTCCATACCTTCGTCAGCAGCTCGTCGAGATCGTCCGGCGTCGGTGCACCCGTCAGCGGGAAGATTCGCTGTTCGTCGGTCACGTTCGCGAGCAGCCCGTAGTCGGGATTGTTGATCAGCTGGCTTTCCTGCAGCTCCTTGATCGTCTCGATCGTCAGGCGCAGCTGCTCCTTGATCTGGTCGTGAGGACTACTGTAAAGATCGGAAATCCGCGTATGCACGTCGAGCACCGTGCTCACCGCGTTCAGGAAGTATTCGCGCGGCTGTTCCTCGTACGGCACGAAGGTCTGCGGCAACACGCTTTCGTCCTCGAGCTGCGTGCACGCGGCGCGCACGGCTTCCGGGTTCTTCACCTGGTTCAGGCGGTAGATGCCGGCCTCGACCGGCACCCATTGCAGCAGATGGGTCAGCCAGCGCGGCGTGATCGTGGAAAGCTGGGGGACGGTCTTGGTAGCGTTCGCTAGTTGGCGGGCGGCGTGATCGCTCAGCGCGGCCGTGCCGCTTGCAACGGTCGACATGTGTGGCTCCGGGTTCTTAAGATGAAAAACAGGATTGCTTATGACGCTCGGTGATTATCGGAAGCACGCCCCTGCCGGCTCAACATGCTATAGCCGTCAGGTCGTGCAACCGAAGAGGGAAACGATGCGGGGCAACCTCAGGTGACGTATGCGGCCGGCAGCAGCGTCGAGATCGACACGTCGAACGCACGGGCGATCTTGTCGGCCGTGACGATCGACGCGATCGCCTCGCCGCGCTCGATCTCGCCGACGTACGAGCGGTTCAGCCCCGCATGCTCGGCCAGTTGCTCCTGCGACCACGTGCGCGCTTCGCGCAGCTTGCGCACGTTGGCGCCGAAGTGATGGACGAGGTCGCTCATCGCCCCTCCTAAGTGACGCGCGCCGCCGTGCGCGGCGCGGCGTTTGCTTCGCTGCGCAGCACGGCCTGCGTGACGTTTTCGCCGGCCGGCACGTCTTGCGTGAGCCACACGTTGCCGCCGATCACCGCGCCCCGCCCGATCGTCACGCGGCCGAGGATCGTTGCGCCCGCATAGATCACGACGTCGTCCTCGACGATCGGATGGCGCGCGAGCCCTTTCTCCAGATGGCCGGCCGCATCGCGCGGGAAGCGCTTCGCGCCGAGCGTGACGGCCTGGTACACGCGCACGCGCTCGCCGATGATCGCCGTCTCGCCGATCACGACGCCCGTGCCGTGGTCGATGAAGAAGCCCGCGCCGATGCGCGCGCCCGGATGAATGTCGATGCCCGTCTCCGCATGCGCCTGCTCGGCGATGATCCGCGCGAGCAGCGGCAGGCCGAGCCCGTACAGCTCGTGCGCGAGCCGGTGGTGGATCATCGCGAGGATGCCCGGATAGCACAGCAGCACCTCGTCGACGCTGCCGGCCGCCGGATCGCCGTGGAAGGCCGCCAGCACGTCGCTGTCGAGCAGCCGGCGAATCTCCGGCAAGCGCGCGGCGAACGCCTGCACGGCCGTCGACGCGACTTCATCGATGCGATCGGGCGGTGGCCCGTCGGCATTGCGCTGACGCGCTGCGTAGCGCAATTCGAGCGTCACCTGCGCGAGCAGCGCATTCAGCGCCGAATCGAGCGCATGGGCCACGTGGAAGTCCTCGCTTTCCTGCCGCAGATCGGGCGGCCCGAGCCGCATCGGGAACAGCACGCCCTTCAGCGCGCCGACGATCTGCGCGAGCGCTTCTCGCGCCGGCAAATCGCGCCCACCCGGTTCGAGCGAGCGCCGCTGCTTTTCACGCCATGCGCGGCGCACCGTCTGCAGCGATTGAACGATGTCGTCGATGTCGAATGCGGCCATCCTGCCTTCTCCCCGTCACGGCCGTGAATCAATCCTGCGCCCACGGCAGGCCGCGAAAGCGCCAGCCGTTGCGGCCGCCGCGATGCTGCCGTTCGTCGAGATCGCCCTCGAAGCCTTCGAGCACATTGAAAACCTGCGTGAAACCACCCTTCGCCGCGGCCTCGGCCGCCTGCGCCGAACGGTTGCCGCTACGGCACAACAACAGCACGACTGCGTCCTTGCCGGTCTTCGCTTCCAGTTCGCGCACGAAGCGCGGGTTGCGCGTCAGGCTCGTGCCGGTCGCCCACGGCACGTGCAGCGACTCCGGCACGTGGCCGACGAATTTCCGCTCCTCGGCCGTGCGCACGTCCACCAGCAATGCGTCGCCCGCCGAGAACAGCGCCCACGCGGCTTCCGGCGCGATGCCGCCCGCATAGGGCGTGCCGGCCGCCACGGCCGCCGCGCGCGCGTCTTCGAGCGCCTGCTGCGCAGCGGTTCGTTCTTGCAGTTCAACCGTCATGACACTTCCTTGTTCTCGCAAATTCGTATGAACAAAACACCGGGAATGCGGCTGTTGCAGCTTGCGTGCTGTCTATAGCCGTCAGCACCACTATGCGAGTGCGGTCGGGGAAGCAGAACCAATAAAAATTCATTTCCTAATCAGCGCCGTGGGGAATGCAATGACGGACGCGCGCTATCGATGCGCGGTGGCGGGCGGGCTGGAAATGGAAGGCGATGACCGTTCGATGTCGTGCATCGAAGCGTTTTAAAAGGCCGGATGGACCATTCCGTCATCTCGTGTTCGAGGCAATGGAATGGACAGCTCACGCGCCGTGAGTTGCGGCGGTGGCAGGGGTGAGGACGGGTTCGATAGCGAAGGCGAACGTTCACGGGCCGACGCCGTCAAGATGCCCGACAGCAATATCGATTCCGGATAAATCAAGCCGGGCTGACCGGCTCTGTCACACCACGCAGAACCGCGGGTGCTCACCCGTGCTGCAACGTTTGCTGAACCAGCGAAAGCAGCCAGAGTACAAGCCAGATTCGCGCAAGATACATCCACAGACGATGCCTCACATGTATTAGCCGGGACTTGATCTGACAGGTAGTCGGGCCGACAAAGAACGAGTCATCAATGGGGGATGAGTTTCTCCT
>NZ_LOVM01000074.1:0-173262 GCF_001523445.1 Burkholderia sp. ABCPW 11
GCGCTGGCGGTGCACAAGCAGATGGGCTGGGACACGTCGAAGGTGAACGTGAACGGCGGGGCGATCGCGATCGGTCACCCGATCGGCGCGTCGGGCTGCCGGATCCTGGTGACGCTGCTGCACGAGATGGTCAAGCGCGATGCGAAGCGCGGACTGGCGTCGCTGTGCATCGGCGGCGGGATGGGCGTCGCGCTCGCGGTCGAGCGCGTCTGAGCGGGGTGACTGCACGGTTCGCTTGCGGCGCGGGGCGGCGTCGCGGGTGAGCCGGGCGGTTTTTGCGCAAGACAGGCAGTCGACAATACGCGCGAGGTACCGGTGCGTGCCGCACCCGCGATGCGGGCGGATGCACATCGAAGTGGCGGGGCGGCAGCATGTGCGATGCCGTCGCCCGGCCTTTCATCGATCACTTTTTTGTCGGTAATTAATAGGATGACTAAGCGAATTGCAGTTGTGACGGGTGGGATGGGCGGCCTCGGCGAAGCGGTCAGCATCCGGTTGAACGATGCGGGTCACCGGGTAGTCGTCACGTATTCACCGAACAACGCCAACGCGGACCGCTGGCTGACCGAGATGCATGCGGCCGGCCGAGCGTTCCATGCGTACCCGGTGGACGTGGCCGATCACGACTCGTGCCGGCAATGCATCGAGAAGATCGTGCGGGATGTCGGCCCGGTCGACATTCTCGTGAACAACGCAGGCATCACGCGCGACATGACGCTGCGCAAGCTCGACAAGGTCAACTGGGACGCGGTGATCCGCACGAACCTCGACTCCGTGTTCAACATGACGAAGCCGGTGTGCGACGGCATGGTCGAGCGCGGCTGGGGCCGTATCGTCAACATTTCGTCGGTGAACGGCTCGAAGGGGTCGGTCGGCCAGACCAACTACGCGGCCGCGAAAGCCGGCATGCACGGCTTCACGAAATCGCTCGCGCTCGAGGTCGCGCGCAAGGGCGTGACGGTGAACACGGTGTCGCCGGGCTATCTCGCGACGAAGATGGTCACCGCGATCCCGCAGGACATCCTCGACACGAAGATCCTCCCGCAGATTCCGGCGGGCCGGCTCGGCAAGCCCGAGGAAGTCGCGGCGCTGGTGGCCTATCTGTGCTCGGAGGAGGCCGGCTTCGTGACGGGCTCCAACATCGCGATCAACGGTGGTCAGCACATGCACTGACGCGCGGCGGCCCGCACGGCGTTCGAAGCCGTGCTGGCCGTGTTCCCCACTATCCCGCGCCGGAGCGGCGGCAGGCGCGCCGCTTCGGCCTCGCATTCCGGAGAACGCATGGGCGACACCTGGATGGGACTCGTGATCGGCGGCGCGGCGCTGGCCGTCGCGCTGGCGATGGCGATCTCGCTCTACTGGCTCGAGCGGCGCCGCGCGCGGCTGCTGCGGAACTTCGATCATCGCGATTGCTGGCTGATCGCGTACGGCAAGTGCTTCGCGCGCAGGCCGGCGAGGCCGCTACGGCGCATGCGCGGCGCCCGCTGACGGCGGCGCCGGCGCGTTGCGATCGGCGAGCGACCGATGAGTGGTCGAGTCCCGCGCGCATGCCTTCGGCAACGCGCGCGGGATGCGCGATCAGTCGTGCGTCTGGCTTTTTCCCGCCGACTCGCCCGAGTCGTTCTTGTGGAAGATCCGCTTCGTCGTGCGCTTGGTGGCTTCCCAGCCTTCGCGCGACGCATGGGCGACGCCGTGCCCGACCGCCTTCGCGGCGCTCGCGGTCGCGTGGCCGAAGCTGCGCGCCGCGTCGCCGGTCTTGTGCGCGGCTTCCTTCGAATCGCGCTTGATGTCCTGCTTCACTTCCGACATGTCCGCGTGCGCGAGCGGGCTGAGCAGCGCCGAAACGAGCGCGGCGCCAATGAACTGACGAACTTTCACGACCGGTTTCCTTGAGGTAGGCCTCTTCATCGAGGATTCGTGTGGCCGGCAGGCGCCGGTTGAAACGCGCCGGCGGCCGATGCGTCGAGCATCACCGCCGCGCGGCCGGACAGCAGCACGCGCTCACCGCAGCGCAGCGCGAAGCCGTACAGTACCGAGCGGCCGTCGCCGCTCACGCGTTGCGCGTCGACGGTGAGCGGCTGCTCGAAGGTGTCGAGCCGGTCGACGAACGCGTCGACGTTGCGCACGCTCGCGAGATAGCCGACGCGCGGGCGCGCTTCGTGCGCGCCGAGCAGCGCGCCGTGCACGGCCATCGCCTGCGCGGCATATTCGATGCCGCAGACCGACGCGAGCCGCCCGTGCGCGCGCAGCGGGTTGTGCGGGTCGCGGTGGCTCGTCGCGGTGCAGCGGATTCGTTCGGTATCCCACGCATCGACCGAATCGAGCACGCACATCGTGCCGGCATGCGGAATGTGCGCGGCAATCCACGCATGGTCGAGCGGCGGGGTCAAGACGGCCGTTGCGATCATGGCGCGTGCTCCGCGACGGGTTCGGGCATCGCGACGTCGACCTGCACGCGCGTATCGGCCAGATAGTCGAGCACGACGCGCGTCGACCGCCGCGCGGCGAGCGCATCGAGCAGCGGCAGCACGCGGGCGGCCGGATTGCCGGCGCGCAGTGCGTCGAGTCCGGCATCGGCGAGCGTTGTCGCGGGTGCATCGGTGAGCTGCACGTCGATGCGGGCGAGCGTGCGCTCGCTTGCTTGCGGCGAGAGCACGAGCGCGACGCCGAACGCGTCGTCGATCGGCCGCACCGTGCGCAGCGGTTCCGGATAGTCGGTGTCGTACGCGATCAGCAGGCTCGGCACGCGATCGACAACGACCTGGCACAGGCTTTCGAGCAGGCCGGCGGCAAAGCTGCCGTCGTGCGCACACAGTACGTTCGACGTCGCCGTCGCGCGGGTCGCGATGCTCCAGTAGCCGGCCGGGGCATTGTGCACCGAGTTGTGGAAGCGGGTCGGCGACAACTGACGATCGTCGCCGGCCAGCGTTTCGCAGATCGCGTGGCAGTTCTGGCCGTCGCCGCCGGATGCGCTGAATACGGTCGCGAGCGTCGCGGCGTCGCGGCCGCTCGCCGCCACCGCTTCGTGGCCGACCGCGAGCGCGGCGCGCACGACGGGACCCGTGCGACGCCGTTCGGCGGACGGCAGGCCGGCCGGCGGCGGCAGCTCGGTGCGGGCGGGCGCGTAGGGCGCGCGGCCTGCGAGCACGTCGGCCGCGTGCGGCCAGTCGTTCAATCCCGGCCCGACGAGGCCGATGCTTTCGATGAAGGCGGTCAGGGTCATGGCGGGCCTCAGCGGCGGGCGTGATCGGCGCGGCCGAGGATCAGGCTGCAGTTCGTGCCGCCGAAGCCGAACGAGTTGGAGAGGACGGCGCGCACGCGCATGTCGCGGCTCGCGAGCACGTAATCGGCTGCGAGCGCCGGGTCGGGCTGCGTCGTGTTGACGCCGGCCGGCACGAACTGCTCGCGCAGCGCGAGCGCGGCGACGATCGCCTCCAGCGCGCCGGCCGCGCCGAGCGTGTGGCCGGTCGCGCCCTTCGTCGAGCTGCACGGCGTGCGGGCGAACAGCGCGCCGACCGCGCGGCTTTCCGCTGCATCGTTGCTCGGCGTCGCGGTGCCGTGCAGGTTCACGTAGTCGATATCGTGCGCGCCGAGGCCGGCGGACGCGAGCGCCTGCTCGATCGCGGCGCGCGCGCCGCGCCCTTCCGGATGCGGCGACGACATGTGGTGCGCGTCGCTCGATTCGCCGACGCCGAGCAGCAGGATCGCGTCGCCGTCGAGCGCGGCGGGCGGCGCAGAGACGCGCTCGACGAGCGCGAACGCGGCGGCCTCGCCGATCGAGATGCCGTCGCGCGCGACGTCGAACGGCCGGCACGGCCGGCGCGACAGCAGTTCGAGCGAATTGAAGCCGTACAGCGTGGTCAGGCACAGCGAATCGACGCCGCCGACGACGGCCGCGTCGATCAGCCCGGCCTCGATCATGCGGCGCGCGGAGCCGAATACCTTCGCGCCCGACGAGCACGCGGACGAGATCGCCATCGCCGGCCCGCGCAGCGCGAAATACGCGCGCACGAACGCGGCCGGCGAATACGGGTTGTGCGTGTGTGCGTAGCGGAAGTCGGCGGGCAGCGCGCCGCTCGCCGGGTCGCGGCGCCGGTACGCGCGTTCGGTTTCGAGGATGCCGGCCGTGCTCGTGCCGACGAACACGCCGACGCGTGCGGGGCCGTAGCGCGCGACGGCCGCCGCGACGCGGGCGTCGAAGCCGTCCTGCGTCAGGCCGAGTTGCGCGAGGCGGTTGTTGCGGCATTCGAAGTCGGCGAGATCGGCGCGCACGGGGTGCGCATCGACGCCGTCCACCGCGCCGATCCACGTGTCGAGGTCCGCACGCTCGAAGTTGCACGGCACGAGCCCGCCGCGGGCGTGGCGCAGCGCATCGAGGGTCGCGTCGAGGCCGCGGCCGATGCAGCTGGTGGCGGTGAAGTGCGAGAGCAGGAGAGGTTTCACGAGGGTCGCTTCCGGTGGCCGGAACGGGCGCTGCAGCAGGGCTGGCGGGCGCGTCGTTCGAGGTCAGATTTTATCAAACGGGGGTGCCGGAACGCCCGGCTGGCCGGACGGTTCGGGCGCGAGCGCCGCGCGCAAGGTGGTCCAGTGCAACTGCGCATCGGCGGCCGCGCGCAGCACTTCGCGCAGCACGTCGAGCACGACCGGTTCGTCGCGCGCATCGCGCGCCGCATGGCCGTCGTGGACCAGCAGGATGTCGCGCGCATCGAGGCCGTGCAGCAGGCGGCGCGTGACGGTCGCGGCGTTGCGGGCGCGCGTGTCGAAGCCGCGTCGCGTCCAGCTCGCGAGTTGCAGGCCGAGTTCGCACAGCACCGGTTCGAGAAACGGATTGCGCAGGCCGGCCGGCGCGCGGAAGAACAGCGGACGCGTGCCGGCGATGTCGGTCAGCGTCTGCTGCGCGGCCGCGATTTCGCGTCGCAGCGCGGCCGGCCCCGATAGCGAAAACGTATGGCTGTGCCGCTGGCTGTGGTTCTCGACCGCATGGCCGCGCGCGACGATCGCCTCGACCCAGCGCGGATGGCGGCGCGCGAGATCGCCGATGCAGAAGAACGTCGCGCGCGCGTCGTAACGGTCGAGCAGGTCGAGCACGCGCGGCGTGACGTCCGGGTCCGGGCCGTCGTCGATCGTCAGCGCGATGCGGCGGCCCGCGCCGGGCGGCAGGCGCGTCCAGTTCGGGCCGAGCAGCGTGCTGCGCGGCCACAGGCCGGCCGCGGTCAGCGCGAAATGCGACGCGACCACGCCGCCGACGGCCCACGGCCACGTGGCCGGTTGCGCGATCGCGGCGGCGGCAGCGCCCGCGTGCAGCGCGGCGGCGCCCGCGATCAGTGGCGTGGGTTTCCAGCGCCGCGCGGCGCCGGCGTGGTGCGGCGGAGTCGACGACGGCGCATTCATGCGCGGCCTCCTCGTTCACGATGGCCGACCGCCGGTGCGGCGCGCGGCGCGAGAATCGCCGCGAACGCGAGCGCGAGCATCGCGCCGGGGCCGACGGTCAGCCCGAAGGTTTCGAGCAGCGGCACGCGCGACAGCGCGAGCAGCCCGAAGCCGGCGACCGTCGCGAGGTTCGCGATCAGCAGCGACACCAGCGTGTACGGCGTGACGGGCTGCGTGTCGTCGCGCCGGCAGAAGAACAGCGCGTAGTTCGAGCCGACCGCGACGATCAACAGCATCCCGACGAGGTGCAGGATCGTCAGCTGTACGCCGGCGAGCGCGAAGCCGGCCGTCACGACCAGCACGGCCGCGACGAGCGGCGCGAGGGCGCGCACCGCACGGCGCGGCGAGCGCAGCGCGATCAGCAGCAGCACGGCGATCGCGGCGAACCCGGCGAGCGACAAGCGGATGTCTTCGTGCACATAGCTCACGTACAGCCGATCGGCTTCGGTTTTCATGTCGACGAACAGCGCATCGGCCACGCCCGCGCGCGCGATAGCGGCGCGAATCGGCGCGGCATCGAGGCTCGACGCCGGCTGCGCGGTGCGGGCCGCGTCCGGCGCACGCAGCGGCAGCATCGCGCTCCAGCGGCCGTCGCGTTCGGTCAGCAGCGCATCGACGGCGAGCGCCATCGACGTGCCGCGCAGGTCCGCGCGCGTCAACAGCGGTGCGTGACGCGCGGCGTCGACGTCGGCGAGGAACGGCGCGAACAGGTCGGGCTTGACCGCGATCGGCTGGTGCGCGACGGCGTCGCGCATCCGTGCGGCAAGCGCGTCCGCATCCGGCAGGCTTGCCCGGCGCGCGCGTTGCGCGGCGTCGCTCGGCAGGTAGCGGGCGGGGTTTTCGAAACCGCCGAGCGCGCCGCGGTCGACGAGCGGCTGCAATTGCGCGGCGACTTTTTCCGCGCCTTCGAGTGCGGCCTGTTCGGTCGGCGCGGCAATCACGACGAGGTAGCGCACGTCGGGCGCGCCGACATCCGCGCGCAGCCGTGCGTCGAGCGCCTGCGCTGCCGCCGGCACGGGGCTGAGCGCCGCGAGCTCGCGGCTCCACAGGTCGTCGCGATGCAGCGCGAGGGTCGCGCATGCGGCGACCACGAGCACCGCGAGCGGCCAGCGCAGCCGCGGCGCGGCGTCGGCCGCGCGCGCGAGTACGGCGCCGATGCGCGAGACGTCGCGGATCGCGACATGCTCGCCGCGCAGGTGCGGCAGCACGAAGCGCGTGACGAGTGCGGCGGCCGTCAGCCCGACGATCGAATAGAGCCCGAGCTGCACGAGGCCCGGGAATCCGGAGAACAGCATCGACGCGAATCCGCACACCGACGTCAGCACGCCGAGCCGGATCGTCGGCCAGTACGCGGCGACCCAAGCGCGCGTCGCGTCGGCCGGGCGCGCGGCGGCGCCGCGCGTGCCGGCTTGCGCCGATTGCACGAACAGGTAGATCGAATAGTCGACGGCTTCGCCGATCAGCGTCGTACCGAACCCGAGCGTCAGCCCGTGGACCGTGCCGAACGCGACGCCGACCGCCGCGATTCCGGCCGCGACGCCCGTCAGCACCGGCAGCAGGCCGAGCGCGAGCGTGCGCGGCGAACGGTACAGCGTGAGCAGCAGCGCGACGATCAGCACGACGCTTGCCGTCGACAGCCGCTCGACGTCGTGCCGGATCGTGTCGCGCGTGTCGACCGAGAACACGCCGGGGCCCGTCATGGCGAGCGTGGTTGCCGCTGCATTCGGGATGGCCCGTTTCGCGGCGGCGAACGCGCGACGCACCGTGTCGATCGCGCGTGCCTGCGCATCGGTATCGGAGCCGGCGGCGGCCGTCTGCACGACGAGCACCGCGCGCGTGCCGTCGCGCGACGCCCACACGCCGTCGCGGCTCGCCGGTTCGGCTGCGCGGTCGAGGCCGTCGACGAGCGCGGCGACTTCGCCGGTCGGGTCGCGCGGCAGCATCGCTTTCGCGACGAGGCCGGCCGACGAACTCAGCAGGTCGAGGCTGTCGCCGAGCGCCCGGTGCAGGCCGTCGGCGCTGAAGCGCTGCGGCGTGACGGCCGGGCTCAGCAGATAGCGGTGATCGAAGATGAATTGCCGGTCGCGCGCGTCGTTCGCGGCTGCGCCGTTGTGCACGGCCGCGAACTGCGGATCGGCGCGCAGCGTGCCGGCGACGCGCCGCGACAGCGCGGCGCGCGTGCTTGCATCGCCGCCGTCGATCGCGACGAGGATCAGGCGCGACACGATGCCGTCGCGCAACTGGTCGACGAGCACGCGTTGCCCGGCGCTCGGCGCATTCGGCAGGAACGCGGACAGGTCGGCCGTGAAGTGCGCGCGCCCGATCGCGACGCCGCACACGGCGAGCGCGAGCAGCCACACGAGCACCGCGCGCTGCCGCCACACGGGCAGGCGGCGCGCGACGGGGGAGGGGCGCGTGCGATCGTCCATCAGTTCGCGTTCGCCGCAACGGGGTGCAGGCGCATCACCGAACGATCGCCGTCGGCCTGCCGGATCGCGACGCTGCGCAACACGTCGCGCGTGCCGTCGAGCGTGATCGTGCTGACGACCTTCAGCATCCGCGAGTCGAGCGGCGTGAGCGTCAGCGTCCAGTCGTCGCCGCGTCCGGAAAGGGCGACCTTGTACACCTGCTCGAGCGCGAAGCGGTTGCCGGCGAGCGTCGCGCGGATGCTGTCGATGAACGCGCCGAGCTCCGGATAGCGCGCGAGCGCGAGCGTGTACTTGCGATTGTTGCGCTCGACGGTGAGCATGTCGCCGTCGACGACGAGGTGTTCCGGCTTCGGGCTCAGCGTGTGTTTTTCCAGGTGGTCGGGCGCGACGAACACCAGCTCGCCCGACGATTCGATCGGCTGCGCGGCGATCGACAGGGTCTTCGTCTCGGTGAAGGTCGCGCGGCCCGACTTGTGCTGCGCGAGCGTCGACATCAGCCGGTCGAGGCTCCACGCCGGTCCGGCGTCGGCCGCGTGCGCGGGTGCGGCCAGCGCAATGGCGGCGGCGCCGGTGGCGAGCACGCGGGCGACGCGGGGCAACGAGAACGGGAACGGGCGGCGGCGAACGGCGGTCATGCGTCGGAATCCCTCGTGGCGGGCAGCTCGGCGCCGGTGCGCACCACGTCGCGGCGCGCGGCCGCGGCATCGCCGCCTTGCCAGAAATCGAAATAGTTGAACCAGTTGTACGGCGCCATGCGGCAGTACTTGTCGAGAAGCGCGACGTAGCGCGCGAGTGCCGCGTCGACCGCGGCCGCACGCGCGTCGCGCCGCACGTCGGAGAAATCGGCGAGCGTCTCGAAATGCACGTCGTAGCGATTGCCGTCGCGATAAAGGCCCGTCATGAAGATCACCGGGCGCTTCAGCATCGCAGCCATGTAAAGCGGGCCGAGCGGGAACGCGGCCGGCGCGCCGAGCAGCGGCAGGCGTCGCAGCGACGCGGCCGCGTCGTCGAGCAGCGTGCGGTCGGCGAGCATGCCGACCATGCAGTTTGCGTCGAGGCGCTCGCGCACCTTCAGCATCGAGTCGACCTGCCCGAGCGGAATCACTTCCGGCTGCGCGGCCGGGTTTACCGCGGCGAGCGTCGCGTTGATCTTGCGCGCGTTCTTCTCGTACATCGTGACGACCACGCGCAGGTCCGGATGCGTGCGGCCGATCGCGCGCACGACCTCGAAGCTGCCGAGGTGCGCGCCCATCAGGAATGCGCCGCGCCCGCCCGCGAGCGCGTCGTCGACGAGCGTCTCGCCGTGCAGCCGAATGTCGAACAGGTCGAAGCGCCCGTTCATCAGGTAGACGCGATCGTGGATCGTCGCCGCGAACGTGAACACGTGCCGGTACACGTCGCGCCAGCGCGCGGGGCGGCCGAGCACGCGGCGCAGGTAGTCGCGCGACGCCGCGCACGCGACCGGCGAGAACAGCACGAAATACGTCGCAATCAGGTGCAGCACGATGCGCGCCCGTTGCCGGCCGAAGCGCAGCGATATCCACGTCATCGCGCGCAGCAAGCTCGCGTTGCTGCGCTCCTGGCGCTCGGCCCATGCGGTGCGCTTCATGGCTGCGCGCCGTCCTGCGCGGGCGGCGGTGCGGACAGCACGCCGGTCGCGACCTCGCGCGACCCGGCGCGCACCGTGAAGCGGATCGCGCCGCTGGCAGCAGCGTCGTACGCGAGCGCGAGCGGTTCGCCGGGCGCGACCGGGCTCAGGAATTTTGCGGACCCGAGCCGCCACGCATGCAGCGGACGGTTCAGCGCCGCGCCGATCGTGTGGATCGCGTGATCGAGCAGCACGACACCCGGCACGACCGGATGGCCGGGGAAGTGGCCGGGCAGCGCGGGATGGTCGGCGGCGATCGTGAACGCGAGCGCGGGCGCGTCGGCCGGTTCGCGCTTGGCCGGCGGCGCGGCCGGCGTGCCCGCAGCACGCGCATGTTGCGCAACGAGCGCGGCCAGCACGTCGCGCGGCAGCTTGCCCGTTTCGTTGCGCGGCAGCGCATCGACGAACACGAGCGGGCGCGGCATGAACGCGGGATCGATCCGCTCGCGCAGCGCGCGTTGCAGATCGGCGGCCGCGAGCGTCGGCGCGACGACCAGCGCGACGAGGCGCGTGACCGGCTCGAGGGCGGTGTCGCCCTGTGCGGGCGCGGCTTCGTCGGGCATGAAGAACACGCCGTCGACCACTTGGGGAATCGCGTTGAGCTGATGGTTCAGGTACGCGAGCGACGTACGCTTGCCGGCGATGTTGACGAGATCGGCCTTGCGGCCGTGCAGCAGGAACCGGCCGTCGCCGAGCAGTTCGAGCGCATCGCCCATCGGCACGGGCGCCTCGACGTGTCCGCCCGACACCCAGACCGTCGGCCCGCCGTCGTCGCCGTCCGGGGCGTCGCGGGCGTCGAGCCGGATATCCGGGAACGGTTCCCACGCCGCGCCTTGCGACGTGCGACGGGTCGCGATCTGGCCGGTCTCGGTGCTGCCGTAGATCTCGACGAGCGGCGCGTCGAGCGCGGCCTCGGCCTCGCACGCGAGCTTCTCCGACAGCGGCGCGGTGGCCGACAGCACCAGCGCCGCGCGCGGCAGCGCATGGCCGGCCGACAGCAGCGCACGCAGGTGGATCGGCGACGTGACGAGCACGCGCGGCTGCGGGATCGCGCCGAGTTCGTCGCGAATGTCGCCCGGGTAGAACGGCTGGCGATTGCTGAATGCGAGGCCGCCGATCAGCGCGAGCAGCACCGTCGATTCGAAGCCGTACATGTGCTGCGCGGGCACCGTGCCGATCAGCGTGGCCGGGCGGCCATCGAGCAGCCCGAGGCGATCGGCCGCCGCATGCACGCAGCCGACCAGGAAGCCCCAGGTCTTGCGGTGCGGCACCGGCGCGCCGGTCGAGCCGGACGTGAACACGTAGGCCATGATCCGCGCCGCGTCGATCTGCGGGACGGCGAACGGCGCGTCGCTCGCGAGTTCGCCGGGCGCGGCATCGGGATACGCGAAGCGCGGCAGGTCGATCGTGCAATCGGGCGCATCGTGCAGGCAGAACGCGTCGGGCGCGAACGACGCGAGCTGGCGGACCATTTCCGGCGTGTGCGTCGACGGCAGCAGGCTGATCTTGCCGGCGACGAGCGCTGCGCACAGGCTGACCGCGAAGCGATAGCGGTCGCGGCACACGTTGAACACATGGCCGCCCGCGGGCAGCGCGGCGGCTACGCGCGCGACGTCGGCGACGAATGCGCGCACGGTGACGGGCGAGCCGTCGCGCCAGGCGATCGTCTGGTCGGGCGAGGCATGGAATACCAGCGGGTGAGTCGGCATAAATCGGTCAAGACGGGAACGAAGGCCGCGCGGCCGTGGGGCCGCGCCGGTCATGAATTCATCGCGAGGCCTGCGACGCGTGGGCGGACGCGCGATACGCGCGCACCGCGTCGATCATGCGCGGCCGCGGCTCGTGCGGCAGCGCGACACGCCGGCACGCATGCTCGGCGGCGAACATCACGGCGACGAGCGGCAGCGACAGGTAGTTCGCGAAGGTCGACCACGTGACGATCGACGCGGTCGCGAACAGCAGCGTCGACACGGCGGCGATCGCGACGAAGAACACCGTCCATGCGAGCGTGATCTGCCGCGTGTAGCGCGCGACGGCCGGCGTGACCGTACCGTGGATCGTCGCCGCGAAGCGCGTGCACAGCGGCACGTCGCCGGTCGCGAGCGTGCGGCCGAACAGCAGCGCCATCGCGACGTTGAAGCTCACGTGTTCCAGATACAGGCCCCATTCGAAGTGCCGCGCGAGCGGGGCGCGCGCGGCCCACAGCGCGGCGGCGGCCAGCAGCCATGCCGGCACGAGCCAGGCGCGCCGCGGCGAGCGCAACGCCACGCCGAGCGCGAGCAGCAGCGGCGGCACGAGCGCCATCGCGAGGCCGAAGCCGTGTGCGCCGGGCGTTGCACTCGCGTAATGCGCGCCGGCCTGGTAGGCAGCCACGGCGCCGACCGCCGCGACGCCGCGCACGACGGGCAGCAGCCGGCTCATCGGCGGCCTCCGGGCGCGCGGCGCGTACACCGGCCGGCAGCCGGGTTGCAGCGGCTGACGGGCGGGCGAACCGGAACGGAGCGCAAGGGCGGACGCGGTATCACTGGAGACATCGGATCGTGGACGGAACGCGCGGGCGGGCCGTCGAAACATCATATGAATGGCGGCCGGGACGCGGGTCCGGGCCGGTGGTCGGGACGCTCATTTTAGGGCCGCGGCAGCGCGGGTTCGGGGCGGCCGCGAGCGGGTTTTGTAACCGATTGTATGGCACCGGACGAACGATTTTGCGGGGTCGGTCCATTTCCGTCCAAAGCGGCTCAAGCGTCTCGTGCATTCGCGTCCGAAACGGGCCGCTGCGGCGGCTCGCCAGTCTTGTAACCATTCGCGGTATACGGCCCGATACCCTTCGTCTAGAATCCGCGTAACTTTTACAAACGATCCCCAAACGACGCAGGCGGGGAAGCCGGCAGAGGCCGGAGGGACGGAGATTCGCACGCGCCGGGCGTGCACGACGGCTTGCCGTTTCCGGGCGCCTCCCGCTGCCATGGGCCGCCTGCACGCACGCATGATGAACGCACTGGAACAAGAGCTCGCCACGCTGATCATCGGCGAACTGAATCTCGAAGACGTCCCGCTCGACACGGTGACGGCCGATACCCCGCTGTATGGCGAAGGTTTCGGGCTCGATTCCATCGACATCCTGGAAATCGCGCTGCTGATTTCGAAGAAATACGGCTTCGAACTGCGCTCGGACAATCCGGACAACCAGACGATCTTCGCGACGCTCGGTGCGCTGGCTGCCTACGTCGCCGCGCATCGCACGAAGTGACGGCGTCGCGCACGGGTGCGGCGCAACGGTGAAGACGGCATGCGGCGGCGCGCGAAGAACGATGCGCGGCCGTGTCGATCGAGGTGACAACGCGATGAACGGAGCCATTCGATGCGGGCGCTCGTGACGGGCGGCAGCGGCGCACTCGGGCAGGCGATCTGCACGGCGCTCGCGCAAGCCGGCCATGAAGTATGGGTGCATGCGAACCGCCATCTCGCGCAGGCGCAGGCCGTCGCGCAGCAGATCGTCGCGGCCGGCGGCGCCGCGCACGCGATCGCGTTCGACGTGACCGACGCCGATGCGACGCTCGCCGCGCTGCGGCCGTTCATCGACGATGCGCCGGTGCAGATCCTCGTCAACAACGCGGGCATTCACGACGACGCGCCGATGGCCGGCATGTCGCGCCAGCAATGGCACGGCGTGATCGACGTGACGCTCAACGGTTTTTTCAACGTCACGCAGCCGCTGCTGCTGCCGATGATCCGCACGCGGCGCGGACGGATCGTCAACATCGCATCGGTGGCCGGCGTGACCGGCAATCGCGGGCAGGCCAACTACGCGGCCGCGAAGGCGGGGCTGATCGGCGCGACGAAGTCGCTGTCGCTGGAGCTCGCGTCGCGCGGCATCACCGTGAACGCGGTGGCGCCCGGCATCATCGCGTCGCCGATGGCCGAACAGGCGTTTCCCGCCGAACGCATCAAGCAGCTCGTGCCCGCGCAACGCGCGGGCCGGCCCGACGAAGTCGCGGCGATGGTCGCGTATCTGGTGTCCGACGCCGCGGCCTATGTGACGGGGCAGGTGTTGTCCGTCAACGGCGGGCTCGCATGACGAAGCGCGCCGCGTTGGCCTGACGTCACGCAACGCGGTGCAAGGCCGCGGTGTCGGGCGGCCGGCGTCATCTAGTGAGGAAATCGAAGTGTCCGTGCATCCAGTCCACGCCGAACGGCGCCCGTGTTCCCCGTTGCCTGCCGCCGCGCCGTTCGCGCACGGCGACGGCCGCGCGCTGCGGCTCGTCCGGATGAGCCACGCGCGGCTCGTCGCGCTGCTGCACGATGCGCACCGCGGTGGCGACGGACTCGAGCGCGTGTTTCCCGGCGCACTGGGCGCGGTGTGCATCGGCGCAGCGGGAACGCCGGACGAAGCGCGCGCGCAGACGATGGCGCGGATGCTGACCGATGCCGCGCCCGGCCTGCCGGTCGCGCCGGTGCAGATGGCGCTGCTCGGCGCCGAGGTCGCACCGGGCGATGCCGTCTGCGAACTGTGGCAATGCGATGCGCACGACCTGCGCAGCGAGCGGCGCGGTGCGCTGTGCTATCGCCACAGCGAAGCCGCGGGGCTCGTGTTCGGCAGCCTCGTCGTGCACGAGGCCGATGCCGCATGCGACGCACCGCGCGACGGCGGCACGCCGCTCGAACGCGCGACGTTCGACGCGTACCGCGCGCTGTTCGATCTGCTCGATACGCTCGGCATGCCGCATCCGCTGCGGATCTGGAATACCGTGCCGGCAATCAATGCGGTGCAGTACGGGATCGAGCGCTATCGTCAGTTCAACATCGGCCGTCAGCGTGCGTTCGACGCGTGCCGTCGTGCCTTGACGGGCGGCGTGCCGGCCGCGTGCGCGCTCGGCTCGGTCGTGCCGGTCGCGGGTGACGCGTCGCCGGCCGCGCCGCTCGCGATCTACTTCCTCGCGAGCCGAACGCCGGCCGATTCCGTCGAGAATCCGCGCCAGGTGAGCGCGTATCACTATCCGGCGCAGTACGGCCCGCGTGCGCCGACGTTCGCGCGCGCCGCTGCGTGGGCGGACGGCGAGGCGGCGCCGGTGCTGTTCGTATCGGGCACCGCGAGCATCGTCGGGCACCGCACCGTGCATCGCGGCGACGTCGTCGCGCAGACGCGCGAGACGGTCGCGAACCTCGCGGCGGTGCTCGAGCAGGCCGCGCGGCAGGGGCACGGCCCGTTCTCGCTCGCCGACCTGAGCTATCGCGTCTACGTGCGCGACGCCGGCGATACCGCGACGCTGGCCGCGATCGGGCAAGTGCTGCGCGAGGCGGCCGGTTCTCACGTGCGGCCGCTGTTCGTTCACGCGGACGTGTGCCGCGACGACCTGCTGGTCGAGATCGAAGCCAGCGCCGGCCATGCCGTGGAGTGGCTGTCATGAAGCGCGAGAACCTCGCGATCCGGCAGCCGGCGCGGCATGCGGCCGGGGTCGACGACGCGTGCCGGCGGTCGTCGGCACGTCATACACTTTTGTCAGGATCCCCGTCTTCGCCATCGGCTGTTCCCATGTCCAAGCTGCACGCGTCGTCCACTCATCTCGTCCTGATTCCGAGCTACAACCCGGGCGCCAAGGTCGACACGACCGTGCGCCATGCGCGCGAGCAGTGGAATCCGGTATGGGTCGTCGTCGACGGCAGCACCGACGGCAGCGCCGAACGGCTGCAGGCGATGGCCGAGCGCGATCCCGGCTTGCGCGTGATCGTGCTGCCGGAGAATCGCGGCAAGGGCGCCGCGGTGCTCGCGGGGCTCGACGCGGCCGCCGCGAGCGGCTTCACGCACGTGCTGACGATGGATTCCGACGGCCAGCATCCGGCCGACCTGATTCCCGCTTTCATGGCGGCATCGCAGGCCGCACCCGACGCGATGGTGCTCGGCGTGCCGAAGTTCGATGCGAGCGCGCCGCAGTTGCGCGTGCAGGGGCGCCGGCTGTCGAACGCGTGGGCCGACCTGGAGACGCTGTGGGCCGGGATCGGCGATTCGCTGTACGGCTTTCGGGTCTATCCGGTCGCGCCGCTGGCGGCGATCATGCGGCGCCAGCCGTGGATGCGCGGCTTCGACTTCGATCCCGAAGCGGCCGTGCGGCTGTGCTGGGCCGGCGTGCGCCCGATCCGCATCGACGCGCCGGTGCGCTATTTCGGCCGCCACGAAGGCGGCGTGTCGCACTTTCACTACGGCCGCGACAACGCGCTGCTCGCGTGGATGCACTTGCGTCTTTTCACCGGCTTCGCGATGCGGCTGCCGATGCTGGTCGCGCGCCGTTTGACGCAGCGCCGCGATCAGACGGCCTGAGCGCAGACCCGCCCGTTTTTCTTTCCGTTCGCTGCCCCGGCGTGCGGCGATTGCCGCGCTTTTGTCGCCGATATGGCGCCGGATCGGCGCGCCGTTTCAATCCGCTGCGTAATCAACGTGTCATCTAGTGTAAACATCTGGTAATTTTCTGCCGGATTATGCAAAATCGCCGCTCCCAAATACAACTATCGAGGGATTCCGGGATGCAACTCAAGAAAGCGGTGGCGGCGTGTGGCGTGGCGTTTCTGTTGAGCGCATGCGGCGGGGTACAGAACCTTGACGCGAACAGCCTGACGTCGGCGGGGACCAACCTGTTCAAGGCAGCGACGCTGTCGGACAGCGACATCGCGGCGCTGTCGAACGAATCGTGCAAGTCGAGCGACGCCGAATCGAAGATCGCACCGCCGAACAGCGCATACGCGAAGCGTCTGACGAAGGTGATGAAGGGCTTCGGCGACATGACGCTGAACGGCCAGAAGATCAACTACAAGGTCTATCTGACCAAGGACGTCAACGCGTGGGCGATGGGCAACGGCTGCGTGCGCGTGTACAGCGGCCTGATGGACATGATGAACGACGACGAGCTGCGCGGCGTGATCGGCCATGAAATGGGCCACGTCGCACTCGGCCACTCGAAGAAGGCGATGCAGACGGCATACGCGGTGAGCGCGGCGCGCAGCGCGGCCGGCGCGGCGTCGCCGGGCGTGGCGGCGCTGTCGAGCTCGCAGCTCGGCGACATCACCGAGAAGTTCATCAACGCGCAGTTCTCGCAGTCGCAGGAAAGCGCGGCCGACGATTACTCGTTCGACTTGTTGAAGCAGAAGGGCATGAGCCAGAAGGGCCTCGTCACCGGCTTCCAGAAGCTCGCGCAGATGGACGGCGGCCAGAGCTCGATGATGAGCTCGCATCCGTCGTCGGCGAGCCGTGCGCAGCACATCCAGGACCGCATCGCAAAAGGCAGTTGATCCCGCAACCGATCCCGCGGCCGATTTCGTAACGGATCGCCGGTCGTCGACGCAGGCGATCGGCACGCCAAATGAAAAACCCACGCTCGTCCGGGCGTGGGTTTTTTGTTTTTTCGGCGTGCACGTTGCCGCTTGCGGCACCATCCACGCGCGGTCGAACGACGACGCGTCCGTCGAGGCCGCGACCGACGCGAAGCTGCACGAGGCGATCGCGCTCGCGTCGCCCCAATACGATGTTTCTGCATCTGCACACGAGCGTGGTCGGGATGCTGCGCTAGCACATCTCGATCAACGTGGCCGGGATGACGATGGGGGACGAGCAGGCATCCGAGTTGCTGTGATTGCAGCACCGGGCCGTGTGCGACGCGATTTGCGCGCACCGCGATGCAGACGCATATCGACTACGTGCGCAGCCATTTCGAGCGCAGCGGCGAGATGGCTTGAGATTGGTCGGACCGGCGGGCGCGCCGGCCTGCGCGGTGGTGGGCGGGCGTCACGAGTCGCCCGGCAGTGCGGGTGGCGGCTGCGCGGCCCGGCCTGCGCGGCCCGGCCCAATTGACCGGTTCGTCGGGCGCCCACTAGAATCGACCGGAACCGCCTGTCAGCCGCGCGCCGCGGCGATGATGTGCCCATTGATCCGACTGTCGAGGAAGCTTCCGTGCTCACATCCTTGATCCGGCGCGCATCGGCCGCGCCGTCGTGGCGCGCCGCATGCCGCCAGGCCCGCGCGCTGATCGTCTGCGCGCTGCTGCCGCTCGCTGCGTGCGCGACGCATCCGCCCGCCACTTCGCTCGATCGTCCCGTCTCCCACGCGTTGTCGGCCGATACCGCGACGCCGCTGCGCGATGCGCTGGCCGCGCCGGCAGCCGCGCATCCGGCGCAGTCGGGCTTCCGGCTGCTGGCCGACGGCGCCACCGCGTTGCAGATGCGCATCGCGCTCGCGCGTGCGGCGACGAAGACGCTCGACATGCAGTACTACATCGCGACCGAGGATACGACCGGCAAGCTGCTGCTCGCCGCGGCGCTGTACGCGGCCGATCGCGGCGTGCGCGTGCGGATGCTGGTCGACGACCTGAACTTCGACGATATCGACCGCGTGATGGCCGCGCTGAACACGCACCCGAACATCGAGATCCGCGTGTTCAACCCGTTCGGCGCATCGCAGCGCGGCGTGATGGAGCGCACGGCCAACTTCTTCACGCGGATCGACAGCTTCACGCGCCGGATGCACAACAAGGCGATGATCGCCGACAACCAGCTCGCGATCGTCGGCGGCCGCAATCTCGGCGACGAATACTTCAGTGCGAGCCCGACGCTGCAGTTCCGCGATCTCGACGTGCTGGCGGCCGGCCCCGTGACGCACGACATCTCGAAGAGCTTCGACGACTACTGGGCGAGCGCGAGCAGCTATCCGTTGCGTGCCCTCAATCATCAGACGTTCGATCCGAAGGATCTCGACGCGATGCGCGACGAACTGCGCGACCACTGGCGCAAGAATGCCGATCCGTACAACGCGAAGCCGCTGAACGCGACGCCGCTTGCACGACAGATCGCGCGCGACGAACTCGAACTCGTGTGGGCGCCGGCCGAATTCAAGGTCGACGCGCCGACCAAGGTCGCGCAGCCGACCGGCACGTACGTGAGCCCGCCGATGCAGCGCCTGGCCGAGCTGACGCGCGGCGCGCAGAAGGAATTCCTCGCGTTTTCGCCGTACTTCGTGCCGCACGACGTCGGCGTGAAAATCCTCGGCGACACGGTCGCGCGCGGCGTGCGCGTCGCGATCGTGACGAATTCGCTCGCGGCGACCGACGCGGTCGCGGTGCAGGCCGGCTATGCGCCGTATCGCGTGCCGTTGTTGCAGCGCGGCGTCGAGCTGTACGAATTCAAGTCGCAGCCGGACCAGCAGCCCGCGCGGCTGTTCGGCTCGCGCTCGCGCGCGAGCCTGCATGCGAAGGCGTACGTGATCGACCGGCAGATTCTCGTGATCGGCTCGCTGAACCTCGACCCGCGTTCCGCGCACCTGAACACCGAACTCGCGCTCGTGATCCACAGCCCGGTGCTCGCGCAGCAGGCCGCGGCGATCTTCGCGCGCGTGACGCAGCCGGACGAAAGCTACCGCGTCACGCTCGCGACGCGGGCCGACGGCAGCCCGCCCGCGCTCGAATGGACGGGCACCGAAGGCGGTCGCACCACCACCTATCACGTCGACCCGCATGCCGGGCTGCTGCGCAACATGATGACGGGCATCTTCACGCTGCTGCCGGTCGACGACCAGTTGTAAGGGCGAAAACGACTCCGGCAAAACCCGCGATACCGGTGCGCGGGGAAAGGTGATATGGTTGTGCGCGCAACGATGTGCATATCGTGAAGGGCGCCGCGGAACCCGTCGCATAATGCGGGCCGGAACGACGCCGAACGACGTACCGCCGCACGTGCGCGATACGCACCGCGCGCGGCGCCGGCGGACGATGGGCGATGCGCACCGCCACTCGCCCCGGGGCCGCGCGCCCCTCGCAACCGGAGTTCCCCATGCAACGTGTACCGAACCAGCCGTTCGCGCGTCCCGCGCGCTTTTCCGAAGCCGAATGGCAGGCGCGTGTGCAGCTCGCGGCTGCCTACCGCATCTTCGACACCCTCGGCTGGACCGAGCTGATCTACAACCATATCTCGCTGCGTGTGCCGGGCGAGGACGGACATTTCCTGATCAACCCGTTCGGGCTCCATTACCGCGAGGTGTGCGCGTCGAATCTCGTGAAGATCGACATCGACGGCAACGTGATCGGCCACGCCGACTGGCCGATCAATCCGGCCGGCTTCACGTTCCACAGCGCGATCCATGCGGCGCTGCCCGATGCGCACTGCGTGATGCACGTGCATACGACACCCACGATGGCCGTGTGCTGTTCGCGCGACGGGCTGTCGTTCTCGAATTTCTATTCGGCGCAGCTGTACGGGAAGGTCGCGTATCACGACTTCGAAGGCATCACCGTGCATCTCGACGAGGGCCGGCGCATCGTCGAGAGCGCGGGCGGGCGGCCCGTGCTGCTGCTGCGCAACCACGGCCCCGTGACGATCGGCGCAACCCTCGCGCAGACGTTCTCGCTGATGTGGCTGCTCAATCGCGCGTGCGAGGTGCAGATCGCGACGCATGCGATCGGCGATGCGCTGCCGATTGCGCCGTCCGTGCTCGAAGGGTGCGTGCGCGATTCGCTGAATTTCGATCCGAAGCATGGTGCGGGACAGGACGCGTTCGACGCGCTGCAGCGTATCGTCGACCGGATCGATCCGGGCTATCGCGCGTGACACGGGCGGCGCGCCCGACGCGTGCGCCCGGCTAGAACCGGTAGCCGAGGCCGGCCTGGATCACGTCGGTGTCGCGATCGTAGCGCGTGACCACGCGGTTCCACGTGATGCGCGTGAGCCAGCGCTCGGAAATCCGGTAACTGGCCGAGATCGACACGATGCCGGAGAGCCGGCCGTCGCCCGGGCCGGGCTGGCCTTCGCGGTTGCGCTGGTTGACCGTTAAATACGCGCCGGCGCCCGCCGACAGCGTAGCCTTGTCGTTCAGGAACGCGCGCGTGAGCCACAGCTCGGACGCGATCCCGTTGCGGCGGACCGCCTGCTTCGCGCCTTCGTACATCCACGTCGCGGTCCAGTCGATCGAACGCGTGAGGCCGCGCCGGTATTCGACGCTGCCGCCGAGCGTCGACGGCGACGAGCGGCTGTTGAGAATCGTCTCGCCGAGCATCGCGGTGACTTCGTTGTTCGTGACCTTGCGCGTGCGCGGCAGCGCGGTGTCGCGCGGGCCCGGCGTGTCGGGCGCGTCGAGCTGGTAGCCGACGCCGAACATCACCGACGTCGTGTCGGGCCCGCTGAACACCTGTGCGCGGTTGACCTGAAGCTGCGCGATCCAGCGGTGCGACGTGTAGTACGCGGCCCGCACGCTCATTAGCACGCCCCAGCCATGGGTATTCGAGTAACCGCGGCCTTCGGCGGCCGGAACCGTGTCGAAGTAGCGATACGGGCCCGCGCCGGCCGACAGCACCAGGCGGCGATTCTCCAGCGGCATGCGGCCCCAGAATTGCACCGCCTGGCCATCGCGATGGTGATTCGGAATGTGCCCTTCGTTGTACCACGTGAAGCCGAGCGCGGTGTGCGGGCTCAAGCCTTCCTGGTAATCGAACGCCCACGAATACGTGCGTTGGCCGCCGCCCCACAGTTGGCCGGCGAACAGCGAGAATTCCTGCGCGTCGACGGGCGCGCCGTAGAGGGCGGCGGCGGAGCAGAGACCCGCCAGCAGCGGGCGGACACGGACGGGGCGGGGCGGGCAGGGCATCGGGAGACGGGCCGGCACGGTTCACTTCCAGTCACGACAACATGCGGCATTTTCCTGCGCGGGAAAACACGTGTCGACCCGGGTTCGCGCAATAACGTATTACACGTATCGTGACAACCTGCTGGGTACGCGATCCGGTTTCGGCAACCGTCCGCACGCGCACCGATCGCGACTCGCGTGGGACGAAAAACGATTCGTCCTGCTTGGTATTCTGGAAAGGGCGCATTCGTGCGCGGCGCGCCGCTTGCCGCAGGGCACACGAAAAAAACGCGGCCGGGCGGCCGCGTGAATACTCGCAGACTCCTTCGGACGAAGGAAACAAGCAACTGTGAAACGAAGTGTAGCGAAAGGCCGTGCGCGGATTCAGCGGGCATGCTGCAAAGGTGTCTTCCAGGTTTCGGCAGGCTGCCCGGATCGACCGCAATCGACTACCATCCAGTGACGCGCCGCCGCCGGGGCGGCGTACCACGTCGTACAAGGAGAATCCATGCTCAAGCTGCGTTTGCTCCAGGTCGCGTTGTTCGCGGGCGTGCTGGCCGCCGGCGGCGCCGCCGCCGAAACGGTGCGCCTGTCCGCCAGTCTGCAGCCGTCGAGCGAAGTGCCGCCGACGGCGACCAAGGGGTCGGGCGCCGTCGCCGCCACCTACGACACGGCCACGCACATGCTGCAGTGGACGGTCACGTACGAACACCTCACGGGGCCGGCCACCGCCGCGCATTTTCACGGGCCCGCGCCCGTCGGCCAGAACGCCGGCGTGCAGGTGCCGGTTCCGAAGGACGAGCTGACGAGCCCGATCAAGGGTTCGAAGGAACTCACCGATGCGCAGGTCACCGACCTGATGGGCGGCAAGTGGTACTTCAATATTCATACGAAGGAGCACCCGTCCGGCGAGATCCGTGGCCAGGTGATGCCGGCGAACTGAGCGCCCACGTTTGATATAGAGGCACTTGTCGAGCGACGCGGGAACGTTCGCACGTACCATCGTCACATTGCGATGACGGAGTGCGTCCGATGAGTTGGCAAAGCAAGTTCGCCTGCTGGCTGCTGCGCTGGCAGTTTCGTCCGGAAACCACGCGCGAGGTGCTCGACCCCGCGCGTGCCCGGCGCTTTACCGACCTGCGGATGATCGTGCCGCGCCGCGCGCCGTCGGGCTACCGGCTGCGCCAGTGCTACGGCGCCGGCGACGCGCCGCTGCGCGGCGAATGGCTCGAACGCACCGACGCGGGCGCGGCGCGCGGGCCCGGCCGCATGCTGCTGTATTTCCACGGCGGCGGTTACTACTTCTGTTCGACGAAAACCCACCGGCCGCTGGTGTTCGGCCTGACGAAGCGCGCGGGCGTGCGTTCGTTCTCGCTCGACTACCGGCTCGCGCCCGAAAACCGCTTCCCGGCCGCGCTCGACGATGCGCTCGCCGCATACCGGCAACTGCTGGCGCTCGGCACGCCGCCCGAGTCGATCGTATTCGGCGGCGATTCGGCGGGCGGCGGCCTCGCGCTCGCGACGCTCGTCGCGCTGCGCGATCGCGGCGAGCCGCTGCCGGCCGGCGCGATCCTGTTCTCGCCGTGGACCGACCTGGCCGGTACCGGCGGCACGATGCGCGGCAACGACGGCCTCGACCCGATGTTCGCGGCCGCAGCGCTGCCGAAGGCCGCGAAGCTGTATCTCGGCGACGAGTCGGCAACCCATCCGTACGCATCGCCGCTCTATGCGGATTTGGCGGGCCTGCCGCCGCTGTACATCCAGGTCGGCAGCACCGAGGTGCTGCTCGACGATTCGCGCCGCGTCGCCGAGAAGGCGAAGGCGGCCGGCGTGGCGGTGGAGATCGAGGTGTGGCCCGACATGCCGCACGTGTGGCAGCTGTACGCGCCGATGGTGCCGGAAGCGCGCGACGCGCTCGACCGCGCGGCCGCGTTCCTGCGCCGCGTCGCGGTCGAGCGCGCGGTTCAGCGCGTCGGCGAGGCGTCGATCGCCTGATAGGCGGCCTTGACGGCCACCGAGCCGTACTTGCGTTCGAGCCGGCGCACGGTGAAATGGCCGTGCGCCATCTGCTGGAAGTGGTCGATGAACAGCGTGTTGACGGTCGCGCCGAGCACGGCGCCGATCGCCGGGATCGACTTCGCGGCCATCTGCTCGGTCACCTGCACCGAGAAGCGCGACGCCACCGTCTGCACGAGCTTGAACACGGCCGCCGAGCTGTGCGCGGCGATGCCTTTCGCCGTGATGTCCGACGATGCCTTCGAGATCGCCTGCGCGAGCGCGCCGCGCAGCACGAAATAGCCGAGATCGGCGTCCTCCTCCTGCTTGTCCGGGTTGCCGCCCATGCCGAGCACGGCCAGGCATTGCAACTGCGTATCGACCGACGTCAGGTTCTCGCCTTCGCTGCGCGCGATGTCGCACACCGAGCGGAAGATCAGCGTGGTCGTCACCGGCAGCTCGACCGGCAGCGCGAGAAAGCCGAACGCGCCGCCCGCCGCGCCGGTCGTCGCGACCGCGAGCTTGTGCAGCAGGTTGCTGGGCTTCTCGGGCTCGGCGTCCGGCGACGGCGGCTTGCCGAGCGTGCGCAGCGCGATGTTCAGGCACTTGCGCAGCGCAAGCTGCGTCGCATCGTTGATCTTGCCGGTCGCGAAATCCGGCAGCCGCGCGATCATTTTCTCGACCGGCGCGCCGAGCACGCCCGTCAGCTTCATCGTCAGCGACGGGCTTTCCAGCACCTGTTTCGCGCGCCGCAGCGCATCCCGATCCTCCGGCGACAGCGTCGCGGCGGGGGTGATTGAAATCGGTTCCATCTTTCTCCTTGGCGTGAACGAGGCCCTGAACCATCGCCGGCCTAGATTACTCCGGCATGCTACAATTTTGAGATAATTTGACTCGGCAAAAGTTGCATCGACAAAAAATGGCCGTCCATACTGCCGCCCACCATTCGAGCGGGCAAGTCCTGCCGTTCCGCGAATCGCTGCTGGCGATGATCGGGATCTCGTTCGTCACCATGCTGGTCGCGCTGGACCAGACGGTCGTCGGCACCGCGCTGCCGACCATCGTCGCCGAACTTCGCGGCTTCGACCTGTACGCGTGGGTCGCGACCTCGTACCTGCTCAGTTCCGTGATCACGGTGCCGATCTTCGGCCGGCTCGGCGACTATTACGGCCGCAAGCCGTTCGTGATCGCGTCGATCGTCGTGTTCACCGGCGCGTCGGTGCTCTGCGGGATGGCCAACGACATGCTGTACCTCGTGCTCGCGCGCGGGCTGCAGGGGATCGGCGGCGGGATGCTGGTCGGCACCGCGTTCGCATGCATTCCCGACCTGTTCCCCGATTCCGTCGTGCGGCTGCGCTGGCAGGTGCTGATGAGCTCCGCGTTCGGCATCGCGAACGCGGTCGGCCCGTCTCTCGGCGGGTTTCTGACCCAGTCGTTCGGCTGGCGCTCCGTGTTCTACGTGAACTTGCCGATCGGCATCCTGTCGCTGATCTTCGTGTGGCGCTACCTGCCGCACCTGCGCCACGTCGAGCACGATCGCAAGATGCGGCTCGACTGGCCGGGCGCGCTGCTGATCGCGCTGTCGCTCGGCGCGCTGCAACTGTTCGTCGAATGGCTGCCGAAGTACGGCGTCGCGAGCTGGGCGTCGCTGCTGCTCGTCGTCGCGGTCGCGGCCGGCGTCGGCCTATGGCACTGGGAGAAGCGCTGCGCGCAGCCGATCCTGCCGTTCGACATGTTCGGCAATCGCGCGCTGTCGGCGCTGTTCGTGCTCGCGATCCTCGCCGGTTTCTCGATGTTCTCGCTGCTGTTCTACGCGCCGCTGCTGTTCCAGGGCGGCTTCGGGATGTCGCCGAAGGAGGCCGGGCTCGTGATCACGCCGCTCGTCGTGTTCATCACGATCGGCAGCATCATGAACGGCCGCGTCGTCACGCGCATCCGCCATCCGAACACGATGCTGCACGTCGGCTTCGTGCTGTTCGCGCTCGCATGCGCGGGCGTCGTCGTGGCGACCCACACGACGCCGGCCTGGATGCTGATGGCGCTGATGGTCGCGGGCGGCATCGGGCTCGGCTTCGTGCTGCCGAACCTCACCGTGTTCGCGCAGCAGACGGCCGGCCGCGAGCACCTCGGCATCGCGACGGCGCTGCTGCAGTCGCTGCGGATGGTCGGCGGAATGCTCGGCACCGCGCTCACGGGCACGCTCGTCAACCAGATGTATTCGAGCGGCGTGCGCAGCGCGCTGTCGGCCGACCACGCGATGCAGTGGCACGCGCGGCTCGCCGATCCGCAGATCCTGATCGATCGCGCGGCGCAGGGCGGTCTCGTCGCGGAATTGACGCGTGCCGGGCATAATGGCGCGCTGCTGCTGGAAGCGGCCCGCGAATCGCTGGTCGGCGCGATTCACCTGGGTGTCGCGATGGCGGCCGTCGTCGCCGTGGTGTCGGTATGGCAGTGCCGCCGCGTGCCGCCGATCGCGCTGCGGCGCAAGATCGAACCGCACGTCGCGGCCGATTGACCGATCGGGCGATCGAGCGATTCGACGACTCAACGATTCACCGGAACGAAATCAGCGCATGGAAGAACAGGACCGCGTCGCGATCTTGCAGCAATTCGGACGCACGTATCGCGCGTTCATGACCGCGTTCGAAGCGCACGTCGGGCAACCGATGCCGCGCTGGCGCATCATGGTCGCGCTGCACACGATGGACGGGCATTCGTCGCAGAAGAAGCTCGTCGAAGTGCTGCGCATCGATCCGGGCGCACTCACGCGCCAGCTGAAGTCGCTCGACGCGCTCGGCTGGATCAAGCGCGAATCGGACGCGCGCGACAACCGCGTGACCAACGTCACGCTGACGGACGCAGGCCGCGCGGCGTTCGATGCCTGCCTGCCGCGCCGCAAGGCGTTTCTCGAACAGACGATGGCGCAACTGCCGGACGACGTGCTCAATGCGCTGTCGGGTGCGCTCGCGATGCTGGAATCGCGGATCGCGGACGTCGGGTCGACGCCGGTCGCGCGTTGACGTGCGGCGCCGGGCGGCACGTCAGTGCCGCCGGCCGCCGCTTCGTTTCCTTCCGATCGAGTGCGGGTTTACAGTTCGATGCGCGTGCCGAGCAGCGCGAGGAACTGCGCAAGCCACGCCGGATGCGCGGGCCACGCGGGCGCGGTGACGAACGGCGCGTCGGTCACGGCCGCGTCGACCGGGATGTCCGCGTATTCGCCGCCCGCGAGCTTCACCTCCGGCGCGCAGGCCGGGTACGCCGAAATGCGCTTGCCGCGGATCACGTCGGCGGCCGCGAGCAGTTGCGCCGCGTGGCAGATCGCCGCGATCGGCTTGCCGGCTTCGGCGAACTCGCGCACGAGCGAGATCACCTTCGGATCGAGTCGCAGGTACTCCGGCGCACGGCCGCCCGCGATCGCGAGCGCGTCGTAGCGCGCCGCATCGACGTCGTCGAACGCTGCATTCAGCGTGAACTGATGGCCGGGCTTCTCGGTGTAGGTCTGGTCACCCTCGAAATCGTGGATCGCGGTCTTGATCTTGTCGCCCGCGCGCTTGCCCGGGCAGACTGCGTCGACGTGGTGGCCGACGGCCTGCAGCGCCTGGAACGGCACCATCGTTTCGTAGTCTTCGGCGAAATCGCCGGTCAGGAACAGGATCTTCTTCGCGGCCATGGCTTTCTCCAGTGAAGCAGCGTTGAAGGCCCGGCCGCGCCGTGCATGACGGCGACGACGGGCCCCGAGGACGAAAGCGCAGTGTACTCCGGCAGATTGAAGCGCGCGTGACGGCCGCCCCGCACGAGCGGCAGGGCGGCGCCGCGCGCGGCGTGCGTCAGAAGAAGGTTTCGACGACTTCCGTCACGCGGAATTGCGGATCGAGCACGAGCACCTGGCGCCATTTGTCGAACGTCAGGCACGGATGCGAGATGTCGAACGCGACCATGTCGCCGACCTTCACGTCCGCGCCCGGCGGAATCTGCAGGTACGCGTGCTGATCCATCATCCCGGTGACGGCCCAGCCTTCGGCGGCGGCGACGTCGCGCGGCGCGGTGTCGCGGCCCGGACGGAAGTGGCGCGCCGGCTCGGGCAGGCCCGCGTCGAACGCCGCATCGCGCTTGCCGAGTGCGACGATCGCACGATCCTGCTCCGGCACCGACTGCACGTACGCCCACAGCTGCAGCGCCGGCAGCAGCCCTTCGCCCATTGAGCGGGCGATCGGATTGCGCGCGAACACGTCGGTCTGCGCCTTCTTGTAGATGCCGACATCGTGCGTCAGGTAGCAGCCCGGCCGCAGCACGACTTCCGCGAAGCCCGCGTCGGACGCCTTCTTGAATTCTTCCGCGACCACGTCGTACCACGCCGAACCGGCGCCGGACAGGATCGCCGGCGTGCGCGCGAAGCGGCCGGCTTCGGCCAGCTCGCGCGTGAGCGCGACTGCCTGCTGCAGGAATGCGCGGATCTCGCCTTCCTCTTTCAGCACGCCTTCATAGAGTTCGATGCCGGCCAGCTTCAGCGTGTCCGGATAGCGCGCGATCGCGGCCAGCACGGCCTCGCGTTGCGCGGCGTCGCGTACGCCCGCGCGGCCGCCCGGCACGCCGAGCTCGATCAGCACGTTCAGCGATTTCTTCGCGTCGCCGAAGAAGCGGCCGAGCTGATCGACGCTGTCCGCGGAATCGACGAGACAGAAGAATTCGAAATCGGGATCGGACAGCAGCCCCGCGATGATCGTCATGTTCTGGCGGCCGATCAGCTGGTTCGCGAGCAGCACGCGCCGCACGCCGCCGTGATACGCGGCCTGCGTCTGGTGCGCGGTCGCGAGCGTGATGCCCCACGCGCCGGCGTCGAGCTGGCGGCGGAACAGTTGCGGCGCCATCGTCGTCTTGCCGTGCGGTGCGAACTTGACGCCGTATTTCTGTACGAACGCCTGCATCCAGTTCAGGTTGTGCTCGACGCGATCCGCGTAAAGCACGGCGGCCGGCAGGCTGACGTCTTCCGCGAGCAGGTTCCATTCGAGCCGGCCCGCGTCGCCGAGCGGCACGCTCGCGCTCGGCAGATTGCCCAGGCCCTTGCCGAACGGATCGATCGTCGCTTCCTGATAGTTTGTAACTTTCATGTCATCCCGCTCCATCATCACTATGCATTGCACTGAAGTTGACATGCAGATGGTACAGAAAGTAGCATCGGCGCGGTGATGTTATTTAATAACATCCGGCTTCGCACCCTTTTCCGCCGATGAATACGCCTGCTTCCCCGTCCGCTTCGCCTGCGGCCGAGCCCCATCCGGCTCAGGCCGCCCCGCCGGTCCTCGACATCGTCGCGCGGATCGCCGAATGCGCGCCCGAGCTGCGCGAAGCCGAGCGCAAGGTCGCCGCGTTCATCCTCGCCGATCTGGCGCGCGCCGCGCATGCGAGTATCGGCGCGCTCGCGCGCGACGCGGAGGTCAGCGTCGCGACGGTCACGCGTTTCGCGAAGGCCGTCGGCTGCCGCGACGTGCGCGAGCTGAAGGTGCTCGTCGCGCAGGCGGCGGCCGTCGGCCAGCGCTTTCTGGTGCCGTCCGACGACGCGCCGGCCGACGACACGAGCCCCGCGTCGATGGTCTACGACGAGATTCGCGTGGCGCTCGCGCACAACCACCAGCTGCTGCGCAACACGTCGTTCGACGCGGCGGCCGACTTGCTCGCCGGCGCGAAAATGACCTACGTGTACGGGCAGGGCGGCGGCTCGACCGCCCTTGCCGACGAGCTGCGCTTCCGGCTCGTGCGGTTCGGCCGGCCGGTCGCGAGCTACCAGGACAGCCTGCTGCAGCGGATGGTGGCCGCGACGCTGGCGAGCGACACCGTCGTCGTCGCGTTGTCGGTGAGCGGGCGCGTGCCCGAGCTGCTCGAGAGCTGCCGGCTCGCGAAGCGCTACGGCGCGAAGCTGATCGCGATCACCGCGCCGGCGTCGCCGCTCGCGACGCTCGCCGACCATCTGATTCCCGTCGTCGCATTCGAAACCGATTTCATTTACAAGCCTTCGACATCGCGCTACGCGATGATGATGGCGATCGACGTGCTCGTCACCGGCGTCGCATTGCGGCTCGGCGATGCGGGCCGGGAATCGCTGCGCCGCATCAAGCACGCGCTCGATGCGCATCGCGGCGGCGGAGACCGTCAACCGGTAGGAGACTGACCATGCATTCGCATCCCGAAGCGGCCGATACGCTGATCGTCGGCGCGCAACTGTACGACGGCACCGGCGCACCGCCCGTCACGCGCGACGTCGCGATCCGCAACGGCCTGATCGCGGCGATCGGCAACCTGTCGAACTGGCTCGCCGAGACCGTCGTCGACGCGAACGGCCGTGCGCTGGCGCCGGGTTTCGTCGACGTGCACACGCACGACGACACGCACGTGATCCGCGCGCCGGAGATGATTCCGAAGATCTCGCAGGGCGTGACGACCGTGATCGTCGGCAACTGCGGGATCAGCGCCGCGCCGGTGACGCTCGCGGGCGATCCGCCCGACCCGATGAACCTGCTCGGCGAGCGCGGCGCGTTCCGGTACCCGAGCTTCGCCGCTTACGTCGCGGCCGTGAACGATGCGCGCCCGGCCGTGAACGTCGCGGCGCTCGTCGGCCATACGGCGCTGCGCAACAACCAGATGGACCGCCTCGACCGTGCGGCGACCGATGGCGAGATCGCCGGCATGCGCGCGCAGCTCGAGGAGGCGCTCGCGAACGGCGCGCTCGGCCTGTCGTCGGGTCTCGCATACGGCTCCGCGTTCGCCGCGCCGACCGAGGAAGTGATGGCGCTCGCCGAGCCGCTCGCCAAGGCCGGCGCGCTGTACACGACGCACATGCGCACCGAATTCGACGCGATCCTCGATGCGATGGACGAGGCCTATCGCGTCGGCCGCCACGCGCAGGTGCCGGTCGTGATCTCGCACCTGAAGTGCGCGGGTCCGTCGAACTGGGGGCGCAGCACCGAGGTGCTCGCGTCGCTCGACGGTGCGCGCCGCTACCAGCCGGTCGGCTGCGACTGCTATCCGTACAGCCGCAGTTCGTCGACGCTCGACCTGAAGCAGGTGACGGGCGACATCGACATCACGATCACGTGGTCGGAGCCGCACCCGGAAGTCGCGGGCAAGCTGCTGAAGGCGATCGCGGCCGACTGGGGCGTGACCGAGCAGGAGGCCGCGCAGCGCATTCGCCCGGCGGGCGCCGTGTACCACAACATGTCCGAGGACGACGTGCGCCGGATCCTGTCGCATCCGGCGACGATGGTCGGCTCCGACGGGCTGCCGAACGATCCGCTGCCGCATCCGCGATTGTGGGGCGCGTTCCCGCGCGTGCTCGGCCACTACGTGCGCGACACGAACCTGCTGCCGCTCGAGGAGGCGATCCGCAAGATGACGTCGCTGTCCGCGCGCCGCTTCGGGCTCGCGCGCCGCGGCGAGGTGCACGTCGGCTACCACGCCGATCTCGTGCTGTTCGATCCGGCGCGCGTGATCGACGCCGCGACGTTCGACAAGCCGCAACAGCCCGCTCACGGGATCGACGCCGTGTGGGTGAACGGCGTGCTGACTTATGAAAACGGCCAGCCGACCGGCGAGCGCGCGGGCGGTTTCGTCGCGCGCGGCGAGCGCGTGCCGGCCAGTGCCGATGCGGCGTTCTGAACGCTCGCATTCCGATCTTCCATGCGCGCCGCAGCAGCCGGCGCGCGCATCCGCAACCGAGCGTTGCACGGGACCGGAGTAGGCGCCGAAGCGCCAACTCGGGTCGACAAACGAGGAGTGAAACGATGAAGCGATATGGCGTAGGCGAAGCGAAGGGGACTGGCGGCCAGGTGATGCCGTTCGCGCGGGCGGTGGAGGCAGATGGCTGGCTGTACGTGTCGGGCCAGACGCCGATGGTGAACGGCGAGGTCGTCGAAGGCGGGATCGTCACGCAGTCGAAGCAGGCGATCGAGAACATGATCGCGATCCTGAAGGAAGCCGGCTACGGCCTCGAGCACGTCGTGCGCTGCGGCGTGTGGCTCGACGACGCGCGCGATTTCGCGTCGTTCAACAAGGTGTTCATCTCGTATTTCGGCGAGAACCCGCCGGCGCGCGCGTGCGTGCAGTCGAGCATGGTCATCGACTGCAAGGTCGAGGTCGATTGCATCGCTTACAAGGCGCCGGCGAAGTAACGCGGCGAGGGCGGTTCGTTGTGCAACGGGGCCGGCGCATGGATGTGCGCCGGCCCCGTTGCGTTGAGGCGCTTTCGATGGATTTCTGATTTATCGCCTTTCCTGAGCAAAGGACAGCGCAAATCCACGCCTCGCATCGGCTAATCGCGAATCTTGTCGAAAGATTGCCGCAGCCTTGCGTGTGGCCGATGCGAGTCGGCATTGGCGGGCCGCGAAATTCCCGCCGGCGTCACTTCATTTACTGCCGCGCCGTCCGCGCGTTGTCCGGCATCGGCTGGTTGTAGTTCGTGCGGAACGGGTTGATGTCGAGCCCGCCGCGGCGCGTATAGCGCGCATACACCGCGAGCTTCACCGGTTTGCACGCATGCAGGATGTCGAGGAAGATCCGCTCGACGCATTGCTCGTGAAAGCCCGTGTGATTGCGAAACGAGATGATGTAGCGCAGCAGTCCCGCGTGGTCGATCTGCGGCCCGACGTAATGGATCTGCACGCTGCCCCAGTCGGGCTGGCCCGTGACCGGGCAGTTCGAGCGCAGCAGGTCGGACACGAGCGTCTCCTCGACGGGCGCTTCGTCCTCGGCGGCTGACAGCAGCGACGGATCCGGTTCGTACACGTCGGTGTCGAGATCGAGCCGGTCGAGCGACAGCCCGTCGAGCTCGTCCATCTCCAGCTTGCGGAAATCGTGCGCCGGCACCAGTTGCACCGATACGCTCGCGCCGCATGCTGCCGACACGTCGCGCTTCAGTACGTCGCGCACCGCGTCGATCGAGTCGAACTTCGACTGCGCGAACGAACCGAGATACAGCTTGAACGACTTCGATTCGACGATGTTCGGCGATTCGGCGGGCACGTAGAACGTCGCGATCGCGACCTGCGGCTTGCCGCGCGCGTTGAGCCACGACAGTTCGTACGCGTTCCAGATGTCGGTGCCGAAGAACGGCAGCGCCGACGTGATGCCGAGCTGCTCGCGCGCGCCGGCGCGCGGGATCGGGAACAGCAGCGACGCGTCGTACTGCGTCGCGTAGACGGTGGCCTTGCCGAGCGGGGAATGTTCGGGATTCATCGTGTGACGCCTTTACGACAGGAAGAGGCGGTACGCCGGGTTGGCGCTCTCTTCGACATACGGATAGCCGAGCGCCGCGAGGAAGCGTTCGAACTCGGCGCGATCGGCCTGCGGCACCTGCAGCCCGACGAGGATCGAGCTGTAGTCCGCGCCCTGATTGCGGTAGTGGAACAGGCTGATGTTCCAGTCCGGCGCCATCGACGACAGGAACTTCATCAGCGCGCCCGGCCGCTCGGGGAATTCGAAGCGGAACAGGCGTTCGTCGAGCGCGAGCGGCGAGCGGCCGCCGACCATGTAGCGGATGTGTTCCTTCGACAGCTCGTCGTGCGTCAGGTCGACGCTCTTGAAGCCGTGCGATTCGAAGTTCGCGGCGATCTCCGCCGATTCGTCGCGACGGCGGATCTGCACGCCGACGAAGATGTGCGCGGATTGCGCGTCGGCGATCCGGTAGTTGAACTCGGTGACGTTGCGATCGCCGACCAGCGAGCAGAAGCGCTTGAAGCTGCCGCGTTCCTCGGGGATCGTGACCGCGAACACGGCTTCGCGTGCCTCGCCCACTTCCGCGCGCTCGGCGACGAAGCGCATCCGGTCGAAGTTCATGTTCGCGCCGGACGTGACCGCGACGAGCGTCCGGTTCTCGATGCCTTCGCGTTCCGCGTACAGCTTCGCGCCCGCGACCGCGAGCGCGCCGGACGGCTCGAGCACGCTGCGCGTGTCCTGGAACACGTCCTTGATCGCCGCGCACAGCGCGTCGGTGTTGACCGTCACGACGCCGTCGAGGAACTCCCGGCACAGCCGGAAAGTTTCCTCGCCGACGAGCTTCACCGCGGTGCCGTCCGCGAACAGGCCGACTTCGCTCAGCTCGATGCGCTCGCCCGCGTCGAGCGACTGCGCCATCGCGCACGAATCCTCGGCCTGCACGCCGATCACCTTGATCTCCGGGCGCACCGCCTTCACGTACGCGGCGACGCCGGAGGCGAGCCCGCCGCCGCCGATCGGCACGAAGATCGCGTGGATCGGGCCCTGGTGCTGGCGCAGGATCTCCATCGCGATCGTGCCCTGGCCTGCGATCACGTACGGATCGTCGAACGGGTGGACGAACGTGAGGTCGCGCTCCTGCTGGACCTTGATCGCGTGCGCGTACGCATCGCTGTACGATTCGCCCGCCTGGATCACCTCGACGCTCGGGCCGCCGTGCGCGCGCACCGCGTCGACCTTCACCTGCGGCGTCGTGACGGGCACGACGATCACGGCCTTGACACCCATCCGCGCCGCCGAGAACGCGACGCCCTGCGCGTGGTTGCCGGCCGACGCGGTAATCACGCCGCGCGCGAGCGCGTCCGCCGGAATGTGCGCCATCTTGTTGTACGCGCCGCGCAGCTTGAACGAGAACACCGGCTGGTTGTCCTCGCGCTTCAGGTAAACGGCGTTGCGCAGCCGGGCCGACAGGTTGCGGGCCGGTTCGAGTTCCGTCTCGAGCGCGACGTCGTAGACGCGCGCGGTGAGGATTTTCTTCAGGTAATCGTGGGATGCCATGGGCGCTCGCGTGCAGTGCGGATGCAGACGGTAAAGGGTCAATGATAGCGCCAAGGGTCCGCCCGCACGCAAGCGGCATGCCGGGCGGGCGGCCGTCGGCGGTCGTGCGCGCGTGCGGGCAACGCATTCGCGCCGTCGGGCGCCCGCTTTTTACCGGTTTAACCGCACGGTTACCGACCGGACGGACGGCGAATGATCGCATGAAACCGCGCGCAACCCCGCCCGGCGCGGCGCGCGGCGATAGCCCCACGACCTGTCCGGCGTGTCACGGGCGGCCCGATCATGGGTTAGAATTCCGTTTTGAATCAAGGATTCGGAAGATGCAGAGGCACCCTCGGATCGCACCGTTGAAGCCGACGCCGCGCGCAGCCAGCCCCGCGGCCGAACGGCATGCGCGCCGCGCGCGATCGTGCTGATGATTCCGAGTGCCGCCAGGCCCTGTCGCCGGCCAGGAGGGGCGAGTCGCCCGCTCCGGCCCCATGAAGGACAGCCGCGCGCCTGGTAACCAGAACAGATTTCCCCAAGATTGCGCCCACGCGCTTGCCGACGCCCGTGCACGGGGTATCGGCCCTCCGAGTCGTCCGAACATGAACGCACCACAAGTTTTCGATCCGCATGGCGCGGCCGCCGCCGTCGCCGCCGACCCCGCGCCCCGCTTGCGCGAGATTCCCTACAACTACACGTCCTTCTCGGATCGCGAGATCGTGATCCGCCTGCTCGGCGAGGAGGCGTGGTCGGTGCTCGACGAGCTGCGTGCCGAGCGCCGCACGGGCCGCTCGGCACGGATGCTGTATGAAGTGCTCGGCGACATCTGGGTCGTGCGTCGCAACCCGTACCTGCAGGACGACCTGCTCGACAACCCGAAGCGCCGCGCGTTGCTGATCGAGGCGCTGAACCACCGCCTGACCGAGATCGGCAAGCGCCGCAGTGCGGATCTCACCGAGCATCGCGACGACGCCGGCCGCGAACGCGCATC
The DNA here is from genome assembly GCF_001523445.1 of Burkholderia sp. ABCPW 11. Lineage (NCBI taxonomy): Bacteria > Pseudomonadati > Pseudomonadota > Betaproteobacteria > Burkholderiales > Burkholderiaceae > Burkholderia > Burkholderia sp. ABCPW 11. The sequence continues at coordinate 34,836 of NZ_LOVM01000074.1, forward strand.
GCGCGTCGAGATGCTGGAGACGGCCGCGCAGCGCGCGGTCGACGAGTTCGCGGACGAATTCGACAAGATGGCCGAGCTGCGTCGCCGCGCGACCAAGGCGCTCGGCCGCTGCACGCAGAAGGACAACATCCGCTTCGACGGGCTGTCGCGCGTGTCGCACGTGACCGACGCGACCGACTGGCGCGTCGAATACCCGTTCGTCGTGCTGACGCCCGATACCGAAGCCGAGATCGCGGCACTGATCAAGGCGTGCTTCGAGCTCGGCCTGACGGTGATCCCGCGCGGCGGCGGCACCGGCTACACGGGCGGCGCGGTGCCGCTCACGCCGTTCTCCGCGGTGATCAACACCGAGAAGCTCGAACAGCTCGGCGCGGTCGAGCTGACCGAACTGCCGGGCGTCGCGCACAAGGTGCCGACGATCTTCTCCGGCGCGGGCGTCGTCACGCGCCGCGTGACCGAGGCGGCGGAGGCGGCCGGCTATGTGTTCGCGGTCGATCCGACCTCGCTCGACGCATCGTGCATCGGCGGCAACGTCGCGATGAACGCGGGCGGCAAGAAGGCCGTACTGTGGGGCACCGCGCTCGACAACCTGGCGTGGTGGCGGATGGTCGACCCGGACGGCAACTGGCTGGAAGTCACGCGCCACGAGCACAACCTGGGCAAGATCCACGATATCGCGGTCGCGCGCTTCGAGCTGAAGTGGTTCGACGGCGCGTACGCGCCGGGCGAGAAGCTGCTGCGCACCGAGATGCTCGAGATCGAAGGCCGGCGCTTTCGCAAGGAAGGGCTCGGCAAGGACGTGACCGACAAGTTCCTCGCCGGCTTGCCGGGCGTGCAGAAGGAAGGCTGCGACGGGCTCATCACGTCCGCGCGCTGGGTGCTGCACAAGATGCCCGCGCACACGCGCACCGTCTGCCTCGAATTCTTCGGCCAGGCGCGCGAGGCGATCCCGAGCATCGTCGAGATCAAGGACTACCTGTTCGAGACGTCGAAGCAGGGTGGCGCGATCCTGGCGGGCCTCGAGCACCTCGACGAGCGTTACCTGCGCGCGGTCGGCTATGCGACCAAGAGCAAGCGCAATGCATTCCCGAAGATGGTGCTGATCGGCGACATCGTCGGCGACGATGCCGATGCGGTCGCACAGGCGACGTCCGAAGTGATCCGGATGGCGAACGGCAAGAGCGGCGAAGGCTTCGTCGCGGTCAGCGCGGAGGCGCGCAAGCGCTTCTGGCTCGACCGCAGCCGCACGGCCGCGATCGCGAAGCACACGAACGCGTTCAAGATCAACGAGGACGTCGTCATCCCGCTGAACCGGATGGGCGAGTACACCGACGGCATCGAACGGATCAACATCGAGCTGTCGCTGAAGAACAAGCTGCAGCTGGTCGACGCGCTCGAGGCGTTCTTCCGCGGCGGCAACCTGCCGCTCGGCAAGACCGACGACGCGAACGAGATCCCGAGCGCGGAACTGCTGGAAGATCGCGTGCAGCAGGCGCTCGAGCTGCTCAAGCGCGTGCGGGCGCGCTGGGAATTCGTGCGCGACCGGCTCGACCAGCCGCTGCGCGAGGCGCAGCACTACCTGGTGCAGCTCGGCTACGAGGCGCTCGCCGAGAAGTTCGCCGACCGCGCGGACGAGCAGCCGGGCGCGACCGTGTTCCACGTCACGCAGGACCGCACGGTCCGCATCTCGTGGAAGCAGGAAATCCGCGCGGAACTGCGCGCGATCTTCAACGGCGGCGCGTTCAAGCCGATCCTCGACGAAGCGCAGGCGATCCACAAGCGCGTGCTGCGCGGGCGCGTGTTCGTCGCGCTGCACATGCACGCGGGCGACGGCAACGTCCACACGAACATCCCGGTCAACTCCGACAACTACGAGATGCTGCAGGACGCGCACGCGGCGGTCGCGCGCATCATGACGCTCGCGCGCTCGCTCGACGGCGTGATTTCCGGCGAACACGGGATCGGCATCACGAAGCTCGAGTTCCTGACCGACGACGAGATCGCCGAATTCCGCGCGTACAAGCAGCGCGTCGACCCGAACGGCCGCTTCAACAAGGGCAAGCTGCTCGACGGCGCCGATCTGCGCAACGCGTACACGCCCAGCTTCGGGTTGATGGGCTACGAGTCGCTGATCATGCAGCAGTCCGACATCGGCGCGATCGCCGATTCGGTGAAGGACTGCCTGCGCTGCGGCAAGTGCAAGCCGGTGTGCGCGACCCACGTGCCGCGCGCGAACCTGCTGTACAGCCCGCGCAACAAGATCCTCGCGACGTCGTTGCTGGTCGAGGCGTTCCTGTACGAGGAACAGACGCGCCGCGGCGTGTCGATCAAGCACTGGGACGAGTTCAACGACGTGGCCGACCACTGCACGGTGTGCCACAAGTGCGCGACGCCGTGCCCGGTGAAGATCGACTTCGGCGACGTCACGATGAACATGCGCAACCTGTTGCGCAAGATGGGCAAGAAGAAGTTCAACGCCGGCAATGCGGCGGGCATGTTCTTTCTGAACGCAACCAATCCGCAGACGATCAACCTCGCGCGCGGCGTGATGATGGGCGTGGGCTACAAGGTGCAGCGCTTCGCGAACGACATGCTGAAGAAGGTCGTGACGAAGCAGACGCAGCACCCGCCGGCGACCACCGGCAAGCCGCCCGCGGTCGAGCAGGTGATCCACTTCGTCAACAAGAAGATGCCGGGCAACCTGCCGAAGAAGACGGCGCGCGCGCTGCTGGACATCGAGGACAACAAGATCGTGCCGATCATCCGCAACCCGAAGTCGACGACCGTCGATTCGGAAGCGGTGTTCTACTTCCCGGGCTGCGGCTCGGAGCGCTTGTTCTCGCAGGTGGGGCTGGCCACGCAAGCGATGCTGTGGGAAGCCGGCGTGCAGACGGTGCTGCCGCCGGGCTACCTGTGCTGCGGCTATCCGCAGCGCGGCTCGGGCCAGTACGACAAGGCCGAGAAGATCGTCACGGATAACCGCGTGCTGTTCCACCGGGTCGCGAACACGCTGAACTACCTGGACATCAAGACGGTGGTCGTGTCGTGCGGCACGTGCTACGACCAGCTCGCGGGGTATGAATTCGACAAGATCTTCCCGGGCTGCCGGATCATCGACATCCACGAGTTCCTGCTCGAGAAGGGGATGAAGCTCGACGGCGTGACGGGCACGCGCTACATGTATCACGACCCGTGCCACACGCCGATCAAGACGATGGATCCGGTCAAGCTCGTCAACGAGCTGATGGGCTCGGAGAAGGACGGCTACAAGATCGAGAAGAACGATCGCTGCTGCGGCGAATCGGGCACGCTCGCGGTCACGCGCCCGGACGTGTCGACGCAGGTGCGCTTCCGCAAGGAAGAGGAGATCCGCAAGGGCGCCGCGAAGCTGCGCGCGATTCCGGTGGTGGCGGGCGATGCGCCGGCGCCGGCCGCCGCGGGGGCGAACGGGCCGGACGTGAAGATCCTGACGAGCTGCCCGTCGTGCTTGCAAGGCCTGTCGCGCTACAACGAGGATGCGAACCTCGAAGCCGACTACATCGTGGTCGAGATCGCGCGCCAGGTGCTCGGCGAGAACTGGATGGCCGATTATGTCGCACGGGCGAACCATGGCGGGATCGAGCGCGTGCTGGTCTAATGCGGGCATGACGACCGCCCGACCGGGCCGGAAATGAGCGGGCGCCGGCGCAGCCATGCCGGCGCCGGTCCACATGGGAGCGACGATGGAATGCGTGTTTTGCCGTGAAGACGGCGGCGAGGTGCTCTGGCAGGACGAGGCGCTGCGCGTCGTGCTCGCGACGGGCGAGCACGACTACCCGGGCTTCTGCCGGGTGATCTGGGGCGCGCACGTGGCCGAGTTTTCCGATCTCGGCGAGCCCGAGCGGGCACACTTGATGCGCGTGGTCTATGCGGTCGAGCGGGCCGTTCGCCGCGTGATGCAGCCGAACAAGGTGAATCTCGCGAGCCTCGGCAACATGGTGCCGCACGTGCACTGGCACGTGATTCCGCGCTTTTCCAACGATGCCCATTTCCCGCAGCCCGTGTGGGCGCCGCGCCAGCGCAGCGTGTCCGAGGCGCTCCTGCGCTCGCGCGCGGCGCAGGCCTCGCTGCTGCACAATGCGGTGCGCGAGGAAATTCAACGCATGACCGATTCGAGGCAGCCATGAGCGGTTTGACTTCCACGACGCCGATTCCGTCCGGCGTCGTCGTGCACGCGGTATCGCGCGTGCTCGAATTGCAGTACCCGAACGGCGAGAGTTACCGGATTCCGTTCGAGCTGATGCGCGTGTATTCGCCGTCGGCCGAGGTGCGTGGCCACGGGCCCGGCCAGGAGACGTTGCAGACCGGCAAGCGCGAAGTGACGATCACCGCGCTCGAAGGCGTAGGCAACTACGCACTGCAGCCGACGTTCTCCGACGGCCATTCGACCGGCATCTACTCGTGGGACCTGCTGTACGAACTGGCGACGCGGCAGGACGCGCTGTGGCGCGACTATTTCGACAAACTGAAGGCGGCGGGCGTCGAGCGCGACGCGCCGATGCAGGCGGCCAGCGCGCCGCACGGCCACTGCCACTGAAATCGACGGCGCCCGCTCGGCGCCGTCTTGGCATTTACTGAGGATCAACGCGATGAGCAAAACCCACTTCGGCTTCGAAAGCGTCGAGGAAAACGAAAAAGCGAAGAAAGTGGCGGGCGTGTTTCATTCGGTCGCGAGCAACTACGATCTGATGAACGACCTGATGTCGGCGGGCATGCACCGCGCGTGGAAGGCGTTCACGATCGCGCAGGCGAACGTGCGCCCCGGCTTCAAGGTGCTCGACATCGCGGCCGGCACCGGCGACCTGACCAAGTCGTTCGCGAAGGCGGCCGGGCCGACGGGCGAGGTCTGGCATACCGACATCAACGAATCGATGCTGCGCGTCGGCCGCGACCGGCTGCTCGACAAGGGTATCGTGACGCCGTCGCTGCTGTGCGACGCCGAGAAAATTCCCTTTCCGGACAACTACTTCGACGTGGTCACTGTCGCGTTCGGGCTGCGCAACATGACGCACAAGGATGCCGCGCTGGCCGAGATGCGCCGCGTGGCGAAGCCCGGCGGCCGCGTGATGGTGCTGGAATTCTCGAAAGTCTGGGATCCGCTGAAAAAAGCGTACGATCTGTATTCTTTCAAAGTATTACCGTGGCTTGGCGACAAGTTCGCGAAAGATGCTGAAAGTTATCGGTATCTTGCTGAATCTATCCGGATGCACCCCGATCAGGACACGCTGAAGACGATGATGGAACAAGCGGGCCTCGATGCCGTCAAATATTACAATTTGTCAGGTGGCGTGGTAGCTTTACACCTAGGGACCAAGTACTAAGGGGTTCTTTCCATACATTCGCCTTACATCTGGAGAAGCTGATGTCCGAATCGCGTTCGTTGTTCAACCGTAGCAAGCCGTCGAAGCCGTGGGCTCGACGGGTCGGCACGCTGCTGATGGTCGGCCTGCTCACGGCCGGCACGTTCGCATCGCTCGACGCCGAAGCCCGGCGCATGGGCGGCGGGCGCAGCATCGGCCGCCAGAATTCCGCCGTCACGCAGCGCCAGGCCACGCCGCCCGCGCAGCAGCCGATGCAGCAGGCCGCGCCGTCGCAGGCGCAGCGCGCGAACCCGGCTGCGCCCGCGCCGGCCGCGCAGCCCAACCGCTCGCGCTGGCTCGGGCCGATCGCCGGTCTCGCGGCCGGCCTCGGCATCGCGGCACTGCTGTCGCACTTCGGCCTCGGCGGCGCATTCGCGAGCATGATGGCGAACGTCATCGTGATCGCGTTGCTCGCGATGGTCGGCATCTGGCTGATCCGCAAGTTCATGAACCGCCGTCGCCCGCAGGAGCCGGCGTATTCGGTCGGCGGTGCCGCATCGTCGTCCGGCGGCTACTCGCAAAGCCCGTCGTTCCAGCAGGGCAACACCGGCAGCAACTACGCGGGTAGCGGCAGCAGCTACGCGAACGAAGCGCAGGGCGTGTTCGGCGGCGGTGCGGCGGCCACCGGCGCGGCCGCGGCGGCAGCGGCGCCGCTGCAGATGCCGGCCGGCTTCGACACCGAAGCGTTCCTGCGCAGCGCGAAAGTCTATTTCGTGCGCCTGCAGGCGGCATGGGACCAGGGCAACCTGGCCGACATCCGCGAGTTCACGACGCCCGAAATGTTCGCCGAGATCAAGATCGACCTCGATTCGCGCGGCAACGACGCGAACCAGACCGATGTCGTGCAGCTCGACGCGGAATTGGTCGCGATCGAGGATCGCGGCATCGAGCAGTCGGCGAGCGTGCGCTTCCACGGCCTGATCCGCGAATCGGCGAATACGTCGGCTGCGCCGTTCGACGAGGTGTGGAACCTGTCGAAGTCGGGCGGTCAGGGCTGGCTGCTCGCGGGTATCCAGCAGATCAACACGCACTGAGCGTGGCCGGCGGCCCGCCCCGCCGGGCGCTTGGGTGACGGCCGCCGCACTGCGACCGCTTGCCGCCCGGGTGTACGGTCAGGCACGGTCTGCCGCCGATCCGACGTTACAATAGAAACCCGCGTGGGCGCCCGGCCTGCGCGGGTTTTTTCTTTCCCAGCCCGATGACCTTTGCCGCCAAGCCTTTTGCTGCTGCCGTCAATCATTTGCTCGCGCGCGAATCATGGGCGCGCGATCGCCTGATTCCCTATGCGGGCAAGACTGCCCGGATCGACGTGTCTCCCGTCACGCTCACGCTGCTGGTGCAGCCCGACGGCTATCTGTCGGCCGTCGACGCGCACGATGCGCAACGGGTCGACGTGTCGATCGCGCTGGCCGGCGACACGGTCGCCGCATTTCTGCAGGGCGGCCAGGCGGCCGTGATGAAGCACGTGAAGATCGAAGGCGACGCGGAGTTCGCGACGCAGATCGCGAAGCTGGCCGAGCACCTGCGCTGGGAACCGGAAGAAGATCTCGCGAAGTTGGTCGGCGACGCGGCGGCGCACCGGATCGCGACGGTCGTGCGCGACGCCGGCGCGCGCGCGCGCCGCACCGGCCGCAACGTGCTCGATTCCGTCGCCGAATACTGGCTCGACGAGAACCCGCAAGTCGTCCGGCGCGCGTCGCTCGGCGGCTTCGACGCCGAACTGGCGCGCGCACGCGATGCGCTCGCGCGGGTCGAAAAGCGGGTCGAGCGACTCGAACAAAAAATCGGCGCGCGCACGGGTTCCGGCCCGCGCGGCGCGCACTGAGGGCCGCAGGGCATGCGCATTTTCCGTTTCATCAAGATTGTCTACACCGTCATCCGCTTTGGTCTCGACGAAGTGATGCTGTCCCGGATCGACGACCGGCGCGTGAAGCTGCTGTTGCGGATCACGACGATCGGCCGCCGCTACTCCGATCCGCCCGCCGTGCGGCTGCGCCACGCGCTCGAAAGCCTCGGCCCGATCTTCGTGAAGTTCGGCCAGGTGCTGTCCACGCGCCGCGACCTGCTGTCGGTCGATTTCGCGAACGAGCTCGCGAAGCTGCAGGATCAGGTGCCGCCGTTCGATTCGGCGGTCGCGATCGCGATCATCGAGAAGTCGCTCGGTGCGCCGGTCGACGAGCTGTTCGACGAATTCGAGCGCGAGCCGATCGCGAGCGCGTCGATCGCGCAGGTGCATTTTGCGAAGCTGAAGCAGGGCACGCATGCGGGCAAGGCCGTCGCCGTCAAGGTGCTGCGCCCGAACATGCTGCCGGTGATCGATTCCGACCTCGCGCTGATGCGCGACATCGCGACGTGGACCGAGCGCATGTGGGCCGACGGCCGGCGCCTGAAGCCGCGCGAGGTCGTCGCCGAATTCGACAAGTACCTGCACGACGAGCTCGACCTGATGCGCGAGGCCGCCAACGGCAGCCAGCTGCGCCGCAACTTCGCGGGCCTCGACCTGCTGCTCGTGCCTGAGATGTTCTGGGATTTCTCGACGTCGCAGGTGCTCGTGATGGAGCGCATGACGGGCGTGCCGATTAGCCAGGTCGAGACGTTGCGCTCGGCTGGCGTCGACATCAAGAAGCTCGCGCGCGAAGGCGTCGAGATCTTCTTCACGCAGGTGTTCCGCGACGGCTTTTTCCATGCGGACATGCACCCCGGCAACATCCAGGTGAGCCTCGATCCGGAGACGTTCGGCCGCTATATCGCGCTCGATTTCGGGATCGTCGGCGCGCTGTCCGATTTCGACAAGAATTACCTCGCGCAGAACTTCCTCGCGTTCTTCAAGCGCGACTACCACCGCGTCGCGACGCTCCACCTCGAATCGGGCTGGGTGCCGCCCGAGACGCGCGTCGAGGAGCTCGAAAGCGCGATCCGCGCGGTGTGCGAGCCGTATTTCGACCGCGCGCTGAAGGACATCTCGCTCGGCCAGGTGCTGATGCGGCTGTTCTCGACGTCGCGCCGCTTCAACGTCGAGATCCAGCCGCAGCTCGTTCTGCTGCAGAAGACGATGCTGAACGTCGAAGGGCTCGGCCGCTCGCTCGACCCCGAGCTCGACCTGTGGAAGACCGCGAAGCCGTATCTCGAGCGCTGGATGACCGAGCAGATCGGCCTGCGCGGCTGGTACGAGCGGTTCAAGGTCGAGGCGCCGCAGTGGAGCAAGACGCTGCCGCAACTGCCGCGCCTGATCCACCATGCGATGGCCGCCCGCCACGACGCGCCGCGCGCCGCGAGCGAGGAGTTGATGCGCCAGATCCTCGTCGAGCAGAAACGGACGAACCGGCTGCTGCAGGCGTTGCTGGTCTTCGGCCTGGCCGTCGGCGTCGGCGCGCTCGTCGCGCGCGTGCTGCTCGCGCTCGCGTACGGCGCTTGATCGAAAGGAGCACGGCGATGTCCGATCCGAAGCAACCGGCCGCACCGTCGGCCGCCGATTTCGCGACGCGCGACCCGGGCAGCGCGTCGTTCTGGAACGAGCGCTTCGAACGCGGCGTGACGCCGTGGGAATTCGGCGGCGTGCCGGACGGGTTCCGCGTGTTCGCGCATCGGCTCGAGCCGTGCGCGGTGCTGATTCCCGGCTGCGGCAGCGCGCAGGAGGCCGGATGGCTCGCGCAAGCCGGCTGGCCGGTGCGTGCGATCGATTTCGCCGCGCAGGCGGTCGCTGCTGCGAAGGCGCAGCTCGGCGCGCATGCGGGCGTCGTCGAGCAGGCCGATTTCTTTCAGTACCGTCCGCCGTTCGACGTGCAGTGGGTGTATGAGCGTGCGTTCCTGTGCGCGTTGCCGCCGAGCCTGCGCGCCGGCTATGCGGCGCGGATGGCCGAGCTGCTGCCCGCGGACGGATTGCTGGCCGGTTATTTCTTCCTGGTGGCGAAACCGAAGGGGCCGCCATTCGGGATCGAGCGGACGGAACTCGACGCGTTGCTCGCGCCGCACTTCGAGCTGGTCGAGGATTTGCCGGTGACCGATTCGCTGGCCGTGTTCGACGGGCACGAGCGCTGGCTCACGTGGCGTCGCCGCTGATGCGCGGGCGCCGCGACCATTGCCGGAGCGCGCCGGGGTTTCGGCTATAATTCAAGGTTTTGCAAGCCGTTTCCAGTTTCTGCGGGAAAAATATCATGCCGATCTACGCCTATCGATGCGAAGCGTGCGGTTTCGCGAAGGACGTGCTCCAGAAGATGAGCGACGCGCCGCTGTCGCAATGTCCTGAATGCGGGAAGGATACTTTTCGCAAACAGGTGACCGCCGCCGGTTTCCAGTTGAAGGGCTCGGGGTGGTATGTCACCGATTTCCGCGGCGGCTCGGGCGGCGCCAGCGCACCGGCGACGGCGTCGGGCGACGCGGCGCCGGCAGCGCCCGCGGCGCAAGCCGCACCTGCCGCGGCCGCGCCTGCTGCGGCGAGCGGTTCGGGCAGCACCACGACGACGAGCGCCGCGCCGGCTCCGGCCGCGACGCCCGCCGCCGGCAGTTGACCGTCGCGGCCCGGCCGGGTCGCGACCAACCCGCGCTTCCGGCGCGGTTCATTGACGGCAGATGATGAAAAAGACGACCCTGAAAACGGTGTTCCTGACCGGCCTGCTGGTTCTCGTCCCGCTCGCGATCACGCTGTGGGTGCTCGGCCTCATCATCGGCACGATGGACCAGACGCTGCTCCTGCTGCCCGAATCGTGGCAGCCCGAGCGGATGCTCGGCTTCCATCTGCCGGGGATCGGCGCGGTGCTGACGCTCGCGTTCATCTTCGTGGTCGGGCTGGCCACGCAGAACTTCATCGGCCAGAAGCTCGTCACGTGGTGGAACGCGGTCGTGCGTCACATCCCGGTCGTCGGGCCGATTTACACGAGCGTCAAGCAGGTATCGGACACGCTGCTGTCGAGCAGCGGCAATGCGTTCCGCAAGGCGCTCCTGATCGAATACCCGCGCCGCGGCTCGTATACGATCGCGTTTCTGACCGGCACGCCCGGCGGCGACGTGGTCAACCATCTGACGGAAGAGTACGTGAGCGTGTACGTGCCCACGACGCCGAACCCGACGTCGGGCTTCTTCCTGATGCTGCCGAAGAGCGAAGTCATCGAACTCGACATGTCGGTCGATGCCGCGCTCAAGTACATCGTCTCGATGGGCGTCGTGGCGCCTTCGGCGCCGGTTCCGGCGCCCGCCCGCCGTCCCGTCGAGCCGCCGCTGTAAGTAAAGAATCATCGCCCGGGCCGCGCGTTGCGGCGCCCGTTGATCAAACCGAACGAAAGCAAACATCATGTCGATGCGTACTGAATACTGCGGTCTCGTGACCGAACACCTGCTGGGCCAAACCGTGTCGCTGTGCGGCTGGGTGCAGCGCCGCCGCGATCACGGCGGTGTGATCTTCATCGACCTGCGCGATCGTGAAGGCCTCGTGCAGGTGGTGTGCGATCCGGATCGCGCCGAGATGTTCGCGACCGCCGAAGGCGTGCGCAACGAGTTCTGCGTGCAGATCAAGGGTCTCGTGCGCAATCGTCCGGAGGGCACGGTCAACGCCGGCCTGAAGAGCGGCAAGATCGAAGTGCTGTGCCACGAACTGAACGTGCTGAACGCATCGGTCACGCCGCCGTTCCAGCTCGACGACGACAACCTGTCGGAAACGACGCGTCTCACGCATCGCGTGCTCGACCTGCGCCGCCCGCAGATGCAGCACAACCTGCGCCTGCGCTACCGCGTCGCGATCGAGGCGCGCAAGTACCTCGACGAGCAGGGCTTCATCGACATCGAAACACCGATGCTGACGAAGAGCACGCCGGAAGGCGCGCGCGACTATCTCGTGCCGTCGCGCGTGAACGCGGGCCAGTTCTTCGCGCTGCCGCAGTCGCCGCAGCTGTTCAAGCAGTTGCTGATGGTCGCGAACTTCGACCGTTACTACCAGATCACCAAGTGCTTCCGCGACGAGGACCTGCGCGCCGACCGTCAGCCGGAATTCACGCAGATCGACTGCGAGACGTCGTTCCTCGGCGAGCAGGAAATTCGCGATCTGTTCGAAGACATGATCCGTCATATCTTCAAGACGACGATCGACGTCGAGCTCGACGCGAAATTCCCGGTGATGCCGTACTCGGAAGCGATGGCGCGCTTCGGTTCGGACAAGCCGGACCTGCGCGTGCAGCTCGAATTCACCGAGCTGACCGACGCGATGAAGGACGTCGATTTCAAGGTGTTCAGCACGCCGGCCAACGCGAAGGACGGCCGGGTCGCGGCGCTGCGCGTGCCGAAGGGCGGTGAGCTGTCGCGCGGCGACATCGACGGCTACACGGAATTCGTGCGCATCTACGGCGCGAAGGGCCTCGCATGGATCAAGGTCAACGAGAAGGCGAAGGGCCGCGACGGCCTGCAGAGCCCGATCGTCAAGAACCTGCACGACGCATCGATCGCGGCGATCCTCGAGCGCACCGGCGCCGAAGACGGCGACATCATCTTCTTCGCGGCCGACCGCGCGAAGGTCGTCAACGACAGCCTCGGCGCACTGCGCCTGAAGATCGGCCATTCGGAATTCGGCAAGGCGAACGGTCTCGTCCAGGCCGGCTGGAAGCCGCTGTGGGTCGTGGACTTCCCGATGTTCGAGTACGACGACGAAGATGCGCGCTACGTCGCCGCGCACCATCCGTTCACGAGCCCGAAGGACGAGCACCTCGAGTACCTCGAGACCGATCCGGGCCGCTGCCTCGCGAAGGCGTACGACATGGTGCTGAACGGCTGGGAAATCGGCGGCGGCTCGGTGCGTATCCACCGCGAGGAAGTGCAGAGCAAGGTGTTCCGCGCGCTGAAGATCGGCGCCGAGGAAGCGCAGGCGAAGTTCGGCTTCCTGCTGGACGCGCTGCAGTACGGCGCGCCGCCGCACGGCGGTATCGCATTCGGTCTCGACCGCATCGTCACGATGATGGCCGGCGCCGATTCGATCCGCGACGTGATCGCATTCCCGAAGACGCAGCGTGCGCAGGATCTGCTCACGCAGGCGCCGAGCCCGGTCGACGAGCGTCAACTGCGCGAGCTGCACATCCGTCTGCGTCAGCCGGAGCAGCCGAAGGCGTAACGTGCTCTTCGCAGGTCGTGTGAGCGGTCACGCCCACGCGGCACCGATGAAAAAGGCGCAGCGATGCGCCTTTTTCGTTTTTTGCGGTACAGTCGCAGCACTTGCCGCACGTTCGGAGCACGGGTCCATGCACGGCCCTGTGCCGCATGAAACAAAGATGACGAAGCCGCCGAAAATCCCCGAATCCGTTCTCGTCGTGATCTACACGCCCGAGCTCGATGTGCTCGTGATCAAGCGTGCCGACCAGCCCGATTTCTGGCAATCGGTGACCGGCTCGAAGGACGCGCTCGACGAGCCGCTCGCCGTCACCGCCGCGCGCGAAGTGGCGGAGGAGACCGGCATCGCGATCGGCACGCCGGACGTGCCGGCCACCGCGCTCGTCGACTGGCATCACCGGATCGAATACACGATCTATCCGCAATACCTGCACCGCTATGCGCCGGGCGTCACGCGCAACGTCGAGTATTGGTTCGGCCTGTGCGTGCCGCATCGCATCGACGTGACGCTGTCGCCGCGCGAGCATGTCGATCATGCGTGGCTGCCGTTCCGCGAAGCGGCTGCACGTTGCTTCTCGCCGTCGAACGCCGAAGCGATCCTGCAATTGCCCGTGCGCGTGGCGCTCGCGCGGGCGCCGCACGGCTCGTCCGCATGAATGCGGAAACCCGCAAGCGCTTCGCGCAATTGCGGCAGATGTTCCTGCAGGAGCGCGGCTCCGCGTCGCGGCTCGCGTTTACGGCCGGCAATACGGTGCGGCTGTGCGAAACCGGCGGCGAATTCTTCCGGGCGCTCATCAAACGGATCGACGCCGCCCGCGAGCAGGTGATGCTCGAAACCTACATCTTCTGCGACGACGAGGCCGGTCGCCCGGTGTCGGACGCGCTGATTCGCGCGGCGCAGCGCGGCGTGCGCGTGCGCGTGATCACCGACGGCATCGGCACCGCGCGCCTGCCGCTGTTCGACACGTGGGCCGAGTCCGGCGTCGAGCACTGCATCTACAACCGCTTCCTGTTCGGCCGCTTCGGCTTCTCGCGCACGCACCGCAAGCTCGCGGTGATCGATCATGCGGTCGCGTTCTGCGGCGGCATCAACATCGTCGACGACTACACGCAAGGCAGCGCGACGCTGCCGTTTCCGCGCTGGGATTTCGCGGTCGAGATGGCCGGCCCCGCGGTGTCGGACGTGCGCGCCGCATTCGAGCTGCAGTGGCACCGGATCCAGTTCGGCCACAAGCCCTATGCGCAGTACGCGGCGGGGCTGCACGGCGGCGAAGCGTTCCCGGACATGTTCCGGCGCTGGATGCGCAGCCACCGGTGGATCAAGGCCGGCGCGCTCCGGGTCGTGACCGAGCCGAGCGTCGCGTTTGTCGCGCGCGACAACGTCGTGAATCGCCGCGCGATCGAGAAGGCCTATCTCGCGGCGATCGGCCAGGCCCGCCAGCGGATCCTGCTCGCGAATCCGTATTTCATGCCGGGCCGCAAGCTGCGCCGCGCGCTGACGGGCGCGGCGCGACGCGGCGTCGACGTGCGGGTGCTGATCGGCCGCAAGGAGTTCGCGGCGCTCGATACGGCCGTGCCGTTCCTCTATCACACGCTGCTGCGCGCGGGCGTGCGCGTCGCCGAATACGACAAGACGATCCTGCACGGCAAGGTCGCCGTGATCGACGACAACTGGGCGACGGTCGGCTCGTCGAATCTGGACGCGCTGAGCCTGATGCTGAACAATGAAGCGAATGTCGTGCTGGTGCGCTACGATGCAGTGACGAACCAGTTGCGCGACGCGATCGCCGCTGCGTTCGCCGAAGGCCGCGAGATCGACGCCGCGCGCTACGCCGCGCGCCCGCGCGTCGAGCGGCTGCTGAACTGGCTCGCGTACACCGCGTATCGTGTCGTGATGAAGGCACTGACGGTCGGCGGTTACGACTGACGCAGACTAAGCATTCGCTTCAAAAATCTGTCCGCACGTTCGTGCGGAAAAGCCGCTCCGGTCCCGCCGGAATCGCGCAAAATAGCGGCTCGGTTAGACACCGGTTTCTAATAATTTCCTTGTTTCGAGAGCGGCCGCACTCAATAATAGTACGGCCGTTCGATTTTATTCGAACCCCCGAACGGTTATAGAAAAAGCTATGCGAAAAGGCGAACAGACGCGTGCCGCGATACTCGAAGCTGCTTTGGATCTCGCCAGCCGTGACGGGCTGGAGGGGCTGACGATCGGCCTGCTGGCCGAGCGCATGCAGATGAGCAAGAGCGGCGTGTTCGCGCACTTCGGTTCGCGCGAAGACCTGCAGGTCGAGGTCGTCCGCGAGTATCACCATCGTTTCGAGAACGAGGTGTTCTTTCCGAGCCTGCGCGAGTCGCGCGGTCTGCCGCGTCTTCGGGCGATGCTGGCGCGCTGGATCGAGAAGCGCATCCAGGAGGTGACGACCGGGTGCATCTACATCAGCGGCGCGGTGGAGTACGACGACCGGCCGGACAGCCCCGTGCGCGAGCAGTTGATCGCGAGCGTGACCGCCTGGCGTGCCGCGTTGCTGCGCGCCATTTCGCAGGCGATGGAAGAAGGGCATCTGCGCACGGACACGGATCCGGAACTGATGCTCTTCGAGTTGTACAGCTTCACGCTCGGCCTGCATCACGACGCACGCTTCCTGCATTCGCCGGACGCGGTGCGCCTCACGTGGGCCGCGCTGGAAAAGACGATCGTTTCGTATCAGAGCGAGAGCCGTTAGCGGCGCGTGATCCGCCCGCCAGGAGCTCGAGCCGTTTTGCCCACCTTTGGAGAGAGTCATGGGACAGTACGCCGCGCCGCTGCGCGACATGCAATTCGTGTTGCACGAGCTTCTGAACGTCGAAGCCGAAGTCAAGCAAATGCCCAGGCATGCGGACCTCGACGCCGACACGATCAACCAGGTCCTCGAGGAAGCGGGCAAGTTCTGCTCCGAGGTACTGTTCCCGCTGAACCAGGTCGGCGACCGCGAAGGCTGCACGTATGAGGGCGACGGCGTCGTGAAGACCCCGACCGGCTTCAAGGAAGCGTATCGGCAGTACGTCGAGGCCGGCTGGCCGGCGCTCGGCTGCGATCCGGACTACGGCGGCCAGGGCCTGCCCGCGTTCGTGAACAACGCGCTCTATGAAATGCTGAACTCGGCGAACCAGGCATGGACGATGTATCCGGGCCTGTCGCACGGCGCGTACGAATGCCTGCACGCGCACGGCGCGCCGGAACTCCAGCAGCAATACCTGCCGAAGCTCGTGTCGGGCGAATGGACGGGCACGATGTGCCTGACCGAGCCGCACTGCGGCACCGACCTCGGCATCCTGCGCACGAAGGCCGAACCGAACGGCGACGGCTCGTACTCGATCAGCGGCACGAAGATCTTCATCTCGAGCGGCGAGCACGACATGTCGAAGAACATCGTCCACCTCGTGCTCGCGCGCCTGCCGGACGCGCCGCAAGGTACCAAGGGGATCTCGCTGTTCATCGTGCCGAAGTTCATTCCGGATGCTTCGGGCGAGCCGGGCGAGCGCAACGGCATCAAGTGCGGCTCGATCGAGCACAAGATGGGCATCCACGGCAACTCGACGTGCGTGATGAACCTCGACGGCGCGAAGGGCTGGATGGTCGGCGAGCCGAACAAGGGCTTGAACGCGATGTTCGTGATGATGAATGCCGCGCGCCTCGGCGTCGGCATGCAGGGCCTCGGCCTCACGGAAGTCGCGTACCAGAACTCGCTGGCGTATGCGAAGGAACGCCTGCAGATGCGCTCGCTGACGGGCCCGAAGGCACCGGACAAACCGGCCGACCCGATCATCGTGCATCCGGACGTGCGCCGCATGCTGCTCACGCAGAAGGCCTACGCGGAAGGCGCGCGCGCGTTCACGTACTGGTCCGCCTTGCAGATCGACAAGGAGCTGTCGCACGCCGACGAAGCGGTGCGCAAGGAAGCGGCCGACCTCGTCGCGCTGCTCACGCCGATCATCAAGGCGTTCCTGACCGACAACGCGTTCGAGTCGACCAACCACGCGATGCAGATCTACGGCGGCCACGGCTTCATCTCCGAGTGGGGCATGGAGCAGTACGTGCGCGACGCGCGGATCAACATGATCTACGAAGGCACGAACTCGATCCAGTCGCTCGACCTGCTGGGCCGCAAGGTGCTCGGCGACATGGGCGCGAAGCTGAAGAAGTTCGGCAAGCTCGTGACGGAATTCGCGGAAGCCGAGGGCGTGAAGCCGGAGATGGCCGAGTTCATCAACCCGCTCGCCGACATCGGTGAAAAGGTCCAGAAGCTGACGATGGAAATCGGCATGAAGGCGATGCAGAATCCCGACGAAGTCGGTGCTGCGGCCGTGCCGTACCTGCGTACCGTCGGCCACCTGGTGTTTTCGTACTTCTGGGCGCGCATGGCGCGCATCGCGCTCGACAACGAAGCATCCGGCGACCCGTTCTACAAGTCGAAGCTCGCGACCGCACGCTTCTACTTCGCGCGCCTGCTGCCCGAGACGGCCGCGACGATCCGCGCCGCGCGCGCCGGTTCGAAGACGCTGATGGAAGTCGACGAATCGCTGTTCTGATGCAAGTCCGGGCGGTGCGCGCCGCACGCCGCCCGAACGCAACGGTTCCTGGTACTCACTTCGCCGTGCAGCCCTCACATTCCGCGCTGCACGACACTATCCGGAGACATCCCGTGAGCAATTTCCTGATTCGCAAGGTCGCCGTGCTGGGCGCCGGCGTGATGGGCGCGCAGATCGCCGCGCACCTCGTCAACGCGCGCGTGCCGGTGCTGCTGTTCGACCTGCCGGCCAAGGAAGGCCCGAAAAACGCGATCGCGCTGAAGGCGATCGAGAACCTGAAGAAGCTGTCGCCCGCACCGTTCGGCGTGAAGGACGACGCGAAGTACCTCGAAGCGGCCAACTACGAAGACGACATCGCGAAGCTGGCCGAATGCGACGTCGTGATCGAAGCGATCGCCGAGCGGATGGACTGGAAGCACGACCTGTACAAGAAGGTCGCGCCGCACATCGCGTCGCACGCGATCTTCGCGACCAACACGTCGGGCCTGTCTATCACGAAGTTGTCCGAAGGTTTCTCGGACGAGCTGAAGTCGCGCTTCTGCGGCGTGCACTTCTTCAATCCGCCGCGCTACATGCACCTCGTCGAGCTGATCCCGACTGCGCACACGCGTCCGGAAATCCTCGACCAGCTCGAAACCTTCCTGACGAGCGTCGTCGGCAAGGGTGTCGTGCGCGCGAAGGACACGCCGAACTTCATCGCGAACCGCGTTGGCATCTTCTCGATCCTCGCGGTGATCACCGAAGCCGCGAAATTCGGCCTGCGCTTCGACGAAGTCGACGACCTGACCGGCAGCCGCCTTGGCCGCGCGAAGTCGGCGACGTTCCGCACCGCGGACGTGGTCGGCCTCGACACGATGGCGCACGTGATCAAGACGATGCAGGACAACCTCGCCGACGATCCGTTCTTCCCGGTCTACCAGACGCCCGCCGTGCTCGCCGAACTGGTGAAGCAGGGCGCGCTCGGCCAGAAGACGGGCGGCGGTTTCTACAAGAAGGAAGGCAAGGCGATCAAGGTGCTCGACGCGAAGACGGGCACCTACGTCGATTCGGGCGCGAAGGCGGACGAAACGGTCGGCCGCATCCTGAAGCGTCCGCCGGCGGAACGCCTGAAGCTGCTGCGCGAGACGGATCATCCGCATGCGCAATTCCTGTGGTCGATCTTCCGCGACGTGTTCCACTACATCGGCGTGCATCTCGAATCGATCGCCGACAACGCGCGCGACGTCGACCTCGCGATCCGCTGGGGCTTCGGCTGGAACGAAGGCCCGTTCGAAGGCTGGCAGGCCGCCGGCTGGAAGCAGGTCGCCGAATGGGTGCAGGAAGACATCGCGGCCGGCAAGGCGCTCGCGAACGTGCCGCTGCCGTCGTGGGTGCTCGAAGGCCCGGTCGCCGAGAAGGGCGGCGTGCACACGGCCGAAGGCTCGTGGGCGCCGGCGTCGAAGCGTTTCGTGCCGCGCTCGGATCTGGCCGTCTACGGCAAGCAGGTATTCCGCGCGCCGCTGATTGGCGAAGCGGGAGCCGATCCTAAGACCTACGGCAAGACGCTGTTCGAAACCGACGCGGTGCGCGCGTGGGTCGACGACCGTGCGGGTGAAGACGACGTCGTGATCGTGTCGTTCAAGTCGAAGATGAACACGATCGGGCCGAGCGTGATCGACGGCCTCGTGCAGGCGATCGAACTCGCGGAGAAGGACTACAAGGGCGTGGTGATCTGGCAGCCGACGTCGCTGAAGCTCGGCACGCCGGGCGGCCCGTTCTCGGCCGGCGCGAACCTCGAAGAGGCGATGCCCGCGTTCATGATGGGCGGCGCGAAGGGGATCGAGCCGTTCGTGAAGAAGTTCCAGGAAGGCATGCTGCGCGTGAAGTACGCGAACGTGCCGGTGGTGGCGGCCGTGTCGGGCATCGCGCTCGGCGGCGGGTGCGAGCTGATGCTGCACAGTGCGAAGCGCGTCGTGCACGTCGAGAGCTACATCGGCCTCGTCGAAGTGGGCGTCGGCCTCGTGCCGGCGGGCGGCGGCCTGAAGGAAGCGGCGCTGCGCGCGGCGGAAGCCGCGACGGCCGCGAATGCGACCACCGACATCCTGAAATTCGTCACGAAGTCGTTCGAGAACGCGGCGATGGCAAAGGTCTCGTCGTCGGCACACGATGCGCGTGCGATGGGCTACGTGAAGCCGTCCGACACGATCGTCTTCAACGTGTTCGAACTGCTCGACACCGCGAAGAAGGAAGCGCGTGCGCTGGCCGCCACCGGCTACCGTGCGCCGCTGCGCGCGAAGGACGTGCCGGTTGCGGGCCGTTCGGCGATCGCGACGATCAAGGCATCGCTCGTCAACATGCGCGACGGCCGCTTCATCAGCGACCACGACTATCTGATCGCGAGCCGCATCGCCGAAGCCGTGTGCGGCGGCGACGTCGAAGCCGGCAGCCTGGTCGACGAAGAGTGGCTGCTCGCGCTCGAGCGCCGCGCGTTCGTCGAGCTGCTCGGCACGCAGAAGACGCAGGAGCGGATCATGGGCATGTTGCAGACCGGCAAGCCGGTGCGTAACTGAGCGAGCGGACAGAGCGGACAAGGAGTCTGAAATGAGCAAACAATTGCAAGACGCATACATCGTCGCCGCCAGCCGCACGCCGATCGGCAAGGCCCCGCGCGGTGTCTTCAAGAACACGCGGCCGGACGAGCTGCTGGTTCACGCGATCAAGTCGGCGGTCGCGCAGGTGCCCGGTCTCGACACGAAGGTGATCGAGGACGCGATCATCGGCTGCGCGATTCCCGAAGCCGAACAAGGGCTGAACGTCGCGCGGATGGGCGCGCTGCTCGCAGGCCTGCCGCAGACGGTCGGCGGCGTGACGGTCAACCGCTTCTGCGCGTCGGGCATCACCGCGCTCGCGATGGCGGCCGACCGGATTCGCGTCGGCGAATCGGACGCGCTGCTCGCGGGCGGCTGCGAGTCGATGAGCATGGTGCCGATGATGGGCAACAAGCCGTCGATGTCGCCGCACATCTTCGATCGCAACGAAGATTTCGGCATTGCATACGGGATGGGCCTGACGGCCGAGCGCGTCGCCGAGCAGTGGAAGGTGAGCCGCGAGGACCAGGACGCGTTTTCGGTCGAGTCGCACCGCAAGGCGCTCGCTGCGCAGCAGGCCGGCGAGTTCGGCGACGAAATCGCTGCGTACACGATCACCGAGCGCTTCCCGAATCTCGCGACCGGCGAAATCGACGTGAAGACGCGCGAGATCAAGCTCGACGAAGGCCCGCGCGCGGATACGTCGCTCGAAGGCCTCGCGAAGCTGCGCACGGTGTTCGCGAACAAGGGCTCGGTCACGGCCGGCAACAGCTCGCAGACGTCGGACGGCGCGGGCGCGCTGCTCGTCGTGTCGGAGAAGGTGCTCAAGGAATTCAACTTGACGCCGCTCGCGCGCTTCGTGAGCTTCGCGGTGCGTGGCGTGCCGCCGGAAATCATGGGCATCGGCCCGAAGGAAGCGATTCCGGCCGCGCTGAAGGCCGCCGGCCTGAAGCAGGACGACCTCGACTGGATCGAGCTGAACGAGGCGTTCGCCGCGCAGTCGCTGGCGGTGATGCGCGATCTCGGCCTCGATCCGTCGAAGGTCAACCCGATGGGCGGCGCGATCGCGCTGGGCCACCCGCTCGGCGCGACCGGCGCGATCCGCGCGGCGACCGTCGTGCACGGCCTGCGCCGCCGCAACCTGAAATACGGGATGGTCACGATGTGCGTCGGCACCGGCATGGGCGCGGCGGGCATCATCGAACGCCTGTAAGCAGGACGCGACGAAGAGCGACGACGGTGCGCGGGCCACGAGCTCGCGCACCGTTTTTCATTCCGGTAGAGGACAGTTCAAGGAGACGGTTGTGGCCGACATTCAAGTGGAACGCGCCGACGGCGTGATGACGATCACGATCGCGCGCCCGGCGAAGAAGAATGCGCTGACGGCGGCGATGTACCAGACGATGGCCGATGCGCTCGCCGACGCGCAGGAAGACAAGGCGGTCCGCGCGATCCTGCTGCGCGGTAGCGACGGCAATTTCAGCTCGGGGAACGATCTCGAGGATTTCATGAAGTCGCCGCCGAAGGACGACAGCGCATCGGTCTTCCAGTTTCTGGCGCGGATCAGCGGCGCGAGCAAGCCGATCGTGGCGGCCGTGCCGGGCATCGCGGTCGGGGTCGGCGTGACGATGCTGCTGCACTGCGATCTGGTCTACGCAGCCGACACCGCGACGTTCTCGCTGCCGTTCGTGCAGCTCGGGCTGTGCCCGGAAGCGGCCTCGAGCGCCCTGCTGCCGCGCCTGGCCGGCCATCAGATCGCCGCCGAGAAGCTGTTGCTCGGCGAGGCGTTCGACGCGCTGGAAGCGCACCGGATCGGCATCGTCAATCGCGTGCTGCCGGCGGCCGAACTCGACGCATTCGCGGCGAAGCAGGCGGCGAAGCTGGCGGCGTTGCCGGCGGCTTCACTGCGTGTGACGAAGGCGCTGTTGAAGGATACGGGCGGCGTGGCGACGCCCGCGCGGATGGCCGAGGAAGCGCGCCACTTCGGCGCGATGCTGCGCGCGCCGGAGGCGCGCGAGGCGATGACGGCGTTCTTCGAGAAACGCAAGCCGGATTTCCGTCAGTTCGACTGAACGGAGCAGGCCGCGCCGGCGGTGGCTCGCCGCTGCGCGGCCGCGATCGCGATCAGGCCGTGCCGTAGTCGACGTACCCCGTTTCGCGGCAGAAGCTGACGAGCCGCAAGCCGGCCGCCTTCGCGATCTCGATCGCGAGCGACGACGGCGCGGAGATGGTCGCGACCAGCGGGATGCCGACCCGCGCGGCCTTGCGTACGAGCTCGTAGCTCGCGCGGCTCGACAGGAACACGAAGCCGTCGGTGGGATCGGCACGCGACAGCACGAGCGAGCCGATCAGCTTGTCGAGCGCATTGTGGCGGCCGACGTCCTCGAATGCCGTCCGGATCGCGCCTGTTGCGTCGCACCATGCGGCAGCATGCAGGCCGCCGGTCAGTTTCGTGAGTGCCTGGTGTGCCGGCAGCGCATGCGCTGCACGCGCCAGCGCGTCGGGCGCGAGACGCGCGAGAAAGCCGGTATCGGGCACGCGTTCGGGCGCAAGGTCGAGCAGGTCGATGCTTTCTATTCCGCAGACGCCGCAGCCCGTGCGCCCCGCGAGCGCGCGGCGCCGGTCCTTCAGCGCGGCGAACGCCTGCTGGACGACTTCCAGGTGGACTTCCGCATGCGGCAGCGGCGCGTCGGCGTGCAGGATCACCTCGATGTCCTTGATGTCGCTGCCGCGCGCAACGATCCCTTCCGAGATCGCGAAGCCGACCGCGAACGCTTCGAGATCGCATGGCGTACACATCATCACCGCGTGCGAGATGCCGTTGAAGACGAGGGCGACCGGCCATTCCTGGCCGACGAAGTCGTGCGCGGTCTCGACCGCGCCGCCGCGCGTGCGGCTCACGGGCAGCTCGATCGCGCCGCGCGGTTCGTCTGATTGGGTCGGATTCACGAGCACTCCCGTTGATTCGAAGCACGGCCGGCGACGATCATGCCGCCGCCCGCGCGCAGAGGTTCTAAAATACCCCAGGCAAGCCGGCCGCGCCGGCATCCGCCACGTCAGGTAACGACCATGGGACTCAGCGACGCTCCGTTGCTCTTCAACTTCGAACACGATTCGTCGGAAAACTTCACGTACATCCCGATGATCGTGCGTTTCAATCTCGACCGCTTCGGGCTGCGGATATCGCTCGAGCAGTGGCAACTGCTGCCGCTCGAGGACCGCAAGCTGCTCGCGCGCTTTCCGGCCGACGACGACACCGCGATCGAGCCCAACTTCGATCACGCGCTGTTCGAAATGCTGCGCACGCACGCCGATCTGGAGCCGTCATGGTTCCAGCCGGACGAGCAGCCGGCCTGGCGCGCCGTCGACGCGGTGCCGGAGTCGCTCGTGCAGCAAAGCGCGCTGGCCGGGCTGCCGGCGCCCGCGCTCGCGCAGTGGCAGCGGC
The DNA here is from genome assembly GCF_001523445.1 of Burkholderia sp. ABCPW 11. Lineage (NCBI taxonomy): Bacteria > Pseudomonadati > Pseudomonadota > Betaproteobacteria > Burkholderiales > Burkholderiaceae > Burkholderia > Burkholderia sp. ABCPW 11. Next base: position 57,905 of record NZ_LOVM01000074.1, read on the forward strand.
TCGCGCCGTTCCAGCGCTACGTGCTCGTCAAGCTGTCGCGCAAGCCGGCGCTGAATCACGATTTCGTGCCCGCGATGCGCGAGTTCGGGCTGACGGCCGCGCACTGACGGCCGCCTGCCGCGCTGCGGTGCGCCGCCTGCCGTCAGAGCGGCGGCAGTTGCCGCGGCTTGCGGTCGGGGCCGGTCGCGACGTACGTGAGCGTCGCTTCGGTGACCTTCACGACTTCGCCCATCAGGCGCATGCGCTGCGCATACACCTCGACGTCGACCGTGATCGACGTGTTGCCGGTGCGCATGATGGTCGCGTAGAAGCTCAGCAGATCGCCGACGAACACCGGCTACTTGAACACGAACGAGTTGACCGCGACCGTCGCGACGCGGCCGTTCGCGCGCTGGCTCGCGGGGATCGAACCGGCGATGTCGACCTGCGACATGATCCAGCCGCCGAACACGTCGCCGTGAACGTTCGCGTCGTGCGGTTGCGGGACGACGCGCAGCGCGGGCTGCTTCTGCGGGAGTTCGAGGGTCGAATCGGTCATGGCGGGGCTTTCATCCTGTAATAAATGGGCCGCCGCGCGCAGCGTGGCCGGCGAGGGCGCCGGCAGCGGCGCGAAGCGGCTTCTGCGACAATACAACGTTCGCAAATTGTACGAGAAAGCGCGCGAGCCGGCCGCCGATACGCGCGTCCCGTACCGCCGCACAACCCTTCCCCCATGCGCCGATTTCCCGCTTCCGGCGAGCCCGCGCCGGCTTCGACCGGGCCTCGCAACGACTGGCAGACCATCCGGTCGCTGCTGCCGTACCTGGCCACCTACAAATGGCGCGTCGCGCTCGCGCTCGGCTGCCTGATCGGTGCGAAGGTCGCGAACCTCGGCGTGCCGGTCGTGATGAAGCGCATCGTCGATCATCTGTCCGCCGTGCAGCAGCTCACCGCGCTCGGGCGTGCCGAGCAGTCGGCCGGCATCGTGCTCGCGGGCGGCGTCGGGCTGCTGGTCGTCGCGTATGCGCTCGTGCGGCTGTCGACGTCGCTCTTTACCGAGCTGCGCGAAATCCTGTTCTCGAAGGTAACCGAGAGCGCGGTGCGTCAGCTCGCGCTGCAGGTGTTCCGGCATCTGCACGGGCTGTCGCTGCGGTTTCACCTCGAACGCCAGACGGGCGGCATGTCGCGTGACATCGAGCGCGGCACGCGCGGCATCCAGCAGCTGATTTCGTATTCGCTGTACAGCATCCTGCCGACGCTCGTCGAGGTCGGGCTCGTGCTCGGCTTCTTCGTGGTCAAGTACGAGGCCTACTACGCGTACGTGACGTTCGCGGCGCTCATCACGTACATCGTGTTCACCGTGAAGGTCACCAACTGGCGCACGCATTTCCGCCGCACGATGAACGAACTCGATTCGCGCGCGAACTCGCGGGCGATCGACTCGCTGATCAACTACGAGACGGTGAAGTACTTCGGCAACGAGGAGTGGGAGGCGCAACGCTACGACGAGAACCTGAAGCGCTACCGCAAGGCCGCGATCCGCTCGCAGAACTCGCTGTCGGTGCTGAACTTCGGCCAGCAGGCGATCATCGGCACCGGGCTCGTGTTCATCCTGTGGCGCGCGACCCAGGGCGTGCTCGCGGGCAAGCTGACGCTCGGCGATCTCGTGCTGATCAACACGTTCATGCTGCAGCTGTACATTCCGCTGAACTTCCTCGGCGTCGTCTATCGCGAGCTGAAGCAGAGCCTGACCGACATGGACCGGATGTTCGGGCTGCTGACGGCGCCGAAGGAAGTGGCCGACCGGCCCGATGCGCCGCCGCTCGCGGTGGCCGGCGCGCAGGTGCGCTTCGAGCACGTGAACTTCGCGTACGAGCCGTCGCGGCAGATCCTGCACGACGTGACGTTTACGATCGAGGCCGGCACGACGACCGCGGTGGTCGGCCACAGCGGTTCGGGGAAATCGACGTTGTCGCGGCTGCTGTTCCGCTTCTACGATCTCGACCGGCAGGCGGGCGGCGCGATCCGGATCGACGGCCAGGACATCCGCGACGTTACGCAGGAATCGCTGCGCGCATCGATCGGGATCGTGCCGCAGGACACCGTGCTGTTCAACGACTCGATCTACTACAACATCGCGTACGGCCGGCCGACCGCGAGCCGCGACGAAGTGATCGCGGCCGCGCGCGCCGCGCACATCCACGACTTCATCGAGAGCTTGCCGAAGGGCTATGACACGCCGGTCGGCGAGCGCGGGCTGAAGCTGTCGGGCGGCGAAAAGCAGCGCGTCGCGATCGCGCGGACGCTGCTGAAGGATCCGCCGGTGCTGCTGTTCGACGAAGCGACGTCGGCGCTCGATTCGCGCTCGGAACGCGCGATCCAGCACGAACTCGACCAGATCGCGCGGCATCGCACGACGCTCGTGATCGCGCACCGGCTGTCGACGGTCGTGCACGCGCAGCAGATTCTCGTGATGGACCACGGGCGGATCGTCGAGCGCGGCACGCACGACGAACTCGTGCGCGCCGACGGGCTGTATGCGCAGATGTGGGCGTTGCAGCAGCAACGCGCGGCGGCCGGCGGGGAAGAGGCCGAGGCCGCGTGAGCGCGGGTGTCGCGACGCGGCGTGCGGCGGGAGCGGGCGGTGTGCCGGCTGTCGGGCAGCGTGGGGTCGTCACCGCCGGGTGAGCCGGCGGGGCGTTCCCGACATTCGATCGCGGATCGGTTCGCGGCCGGTCGACCGGGCGCCACATCGGCCCGTCACTCCATCGGCCCGTCACCTCATCGAGCCGTCACCGTCACCCCATCGGCCGCCGCGCCGGCGAACCGGTAGTCGGCAGGCGGCCGCGAAACGATCAGCCCGCGGCGGTGCGCAGCCGCGCGTCGAGTTCGCCGAGCTGCGCGGGCGTGCCGACGTTCTCCCAGATCCCTTCGTACAGTTCGCCGCTCGCGCGGCCGGCTTCGATCGCCGCGCGATAGTACGGCGTCAGCGCGCGCCGCGTGCCGGGCGCGAGGTCGCGGAACATCCGCGTGTCGTACAGGCCGATGTTGCCGAACGTGAAGCGCGCGGCGCCGTCGAGCGCGAGACGGCCATCGTCGCCGAGCGCGAAGTCGCCGGCCGGATGGAACGGCGGGTTCGGCACCATCACGAGGTGCATCGCCGGCGTGTCGAGCGCGGCCATCCGGGCGGCGCGCGGCGCGAGCGTCCGGTAGTCGAACGCGCAGTACACGTCGCCGCTGACGGCCGCGAACACGGCCGGCTGCCCGTCGCGCTCGAGCAGCGGCAGCGCCTGCGCGATGCCGCCGGCGGTTTCCAGCGCGTCGCCCTCGGCCGAATACGCGAGCCGCACGCCCCAGCGCGAACCGTCGCCGAGCGCGGCCTCGATCTGCTCGCCGAGCCATGCGTGGTTGATCACGATGGTCTCGATGCCCGCACGCGCGAGCGCCTCGATCTGCCACACGATCAGCGGCTTGCCGCCGGCTTCGAGCAGCGGCTTCGGGCAGGTGTCGGTGAGCGGGCGCATCCGCTCGCCGCGTCCGGCGGCGAAGATCATCGCCGTGGTCAGGGTAGTGCTCATGTTCGACGGGGTGTGAGGACGGTCAGAACGTATAGCCGACGTCGGCCGGCGCGTTGCCCTCGAGCTCGTCGAGCAGCTTCGCGAACGGCACGAGCGGGCGGTAGCGCAGCGCGACCTTGCGCGCGTACGCGAGGAAGCGCGGCAGGTCGGCGAGGTAATGCGACTTGCCGTCGCGGTAGTTGATGCGCGCGAACAGGCCGAGGATCTTGATATGGCGCTGCAGCCCCATCCATTCGAGCTGGCGGTAGAACTCGCCGAAGTCGGGATCGACCGGCAGGCCGGCCTTTTTGGCCTTTTCCCAGTAGTACGCGAAGCAATCGAGCTCGAACTCCTCGTCCCAGCTGATGAATGCGTCGCGCAGCAGCGACACGACGTCGTACGTCAGCGGCCCGTACACGGCGTCCTGGAAGTCGAGCACGCCCGGGTTCGGTTCGCACACCATCAGGTTGCGCGGCATGAAGTCGCGCAGCATGAAGCCTTGCGGCTGCGCATGCGCGCTCGCGACCAGCAGCGCGAACGTGCGGTCGAGCGTGCCGCGCATCGCGTCGGTGACGGGTTTGCCGAGGTGGCGGCCGATGAACCATTCGGGCAGCAGCTCCATTTCGCGGCGCAGGAACGCTTCGTCGAACGGCGGCAGCACGTCGGGCTTCGACGTGAGCTGGAAGCGGATCAGCGCATCGAGCGCGGCGCGCATCAGTGTTCGCGCGGCGGCCGGATCGGCCGGATCGAGCACCGAGATGTACGACGTGCGGCCGAGGTCGGTCACGAGCATGAAGCCCGCGTCGAAATCGTGGGCCAGCACGTCCGGCACGTGGTCGCCGGCCGCGGCGAGCAACTGCGCGACCTGGACGAACTCGCGGCACTTCTCGGGCGGCGGCGCATCGACCGCGATCAGCGTGCCGCCGGCGCTGGTGGCCGATGCGACGCGGAAATAGCGGCGGAAACTGGCGTCCGACGACGCGGGCGCGAGGGTCGACAGATCGAGCGCGTAGCGCTCGGCGAGCGGGCGCAGCCATGCGGTGAGCGCTTCGAGGCGGGCGTCGGGCTGGGATGCGGCGGATGGGGGCGTCATGAAACTCGGCGGAGGGGGGAACGTCTTGCCATATAATACCCCACGACTTTTTTGACGCGCCCCGCGTCAGCTTCCGCCGTGCAGGCTCGCCGCCTGTCGCGCCGTCCGCCCGATCGCCTCCCCGGTTTGCGAAGAGCCGCAGTCGCGGCTCGACGGCGCGGGCCGCCGCGCGACGGTGCCGTGCAGGCGCGGTTGACAAGGGGCGATTCGCCAAACGATAGATGCCGCCCAAACCGCTATTCCCGAATGTTTTCCCCGGTGACGGGGCGCCGCGCAAACGGCGGCTCGCGCTCGCGCTCCTGGCCGTGCCCGGCCTCGTGCCGGCCGTGTCGTACGCGCAGCTGACGGGTGCGGCTGCGCAGCCGCAGCCGCTCGACTCGCCGTGGGATCTGCGTCTCGCGCCCCAGCTCGAGGATCATCCGCTGAAGGACGGCGCGAAGCCGGCCGCTTTCGTGATCGCCGACCATACGAGCGGCACCGCCGAGCAGGACCTCGCCGCGAAGGGCTCGGCCGAGCTGCGGCGCGGCGACGCCGTCGTGAAGGCCGATGCGATCCACTACGATCAGGATACCGACATGGCCGATGCGTACGGCCAGGTCAAGGTGATCAACGGCGGCACGTCGTTCGCGGGCCCCGAGGCGCACCTGAAGATCGAGGCGAACCAGGGCTTCATGACCGCGCCGAAGTATCACTTCAACGTGACGGGCGGGTCGGGCAGCGCGGAGCGCGTCGACATGGTCGACAACGAGCGCTCGGTGTTCGTCAACGGCACGTATACGGCGTGCCAGTGCTCGACGAACCCCGCGTGGTACATCAAGGGCAGCCGCTTCGATTTCGATACGGGCGCCGACGAGGGCACCGCGCGCAACGGCGTGCTGTTCTTCCAGGGCGTGCCGATCTTCGCGAGCCCGTGGATGACGTTCCCGCTGTCGGGCGAGCGGCGCAGCGGCCTGCTGCCGCCGACGTTCTCGATGAACTCGAGCAACGGCTTCGAGCTGACGCTGCCGTACTACTTCAACATCGCGCCGAACCGCGATCTCACGCTCACGCCGCGCATCATCTCGCGGCGCGGCGTGATGACCGAAGCGACGTTCCGCTACCTGTCGCCGTCGTATTCGGGCACGTTTACGGCCAATTACCTGCCGGACGACCGGCTCGCGCACCGCAACCGCTACGCGATCTACTGGCAGCACCAGCAGAACTTCGGCGGCGGCTTCGGCGGCTACGTCTACTTCAACAAGGTCTCGGACAACACGTATCCCGAAGACCTCGGGTCGTCGAACCAGTTCATCAACGGCACGCAGACGCTGTACCAGCAGGAAGCGGGCCTCACGTACAACAATGGCCCGTGGTCGGTGCTCGCGCGCTACCAGCACTGGCAGACGCTGCCGCCGTCGATCGCGCCGTACAGCCGCGAGCCGCAGTTGAACGTGAAGTACACGAAGTACAACGTCGGCGGCTTCGACTTCGGCGCGGAAGCCGACTATTCGCGGTTCCGCATCACGACCGCCGATGCGACCCAGGGCGACCGGATCGTCTTCAACCCGTACATCTCGTACGGCGTGTACGGCCCCGGCTACTTCGTCGTGCCGAAGGTCCAGTACCACTTCGCGTCGTACGACCTGAACTACCTGTCGTCGACCACGCCGAACAACCCGAAGCGCTTCACCGAGTCGATCCCGACCGTGAGCTTCGATTCGGGGCTGATCTTCGATCGTTCGGTGCACCTGTTCGGCCAGGACTTCATTCAAACCCTCGAGCCGCGCCTGTACTACGTGTACACGCCGTATCGCGATCAGTCGAACGCGCCGCTGTTCGACACCGCGGAATCGGACTTCGGCCTCGCGGAGATCTACCAGCCGAACACGTTCGTCGGCAACGACCGGATCGCCGATGCGAACCGGATCACGGCCGGCCTCACGTCGCGCTTCATCGATCCGCGCACCGGCGACGAGCGCGCGCGCTTCGTGATCGCGCAGCAGTACTACTTCGCCGATCAGCGCGTCACGCTGAACCCCGGGCAGAGCGCCGTGCTGGCGCGCCACTCGGACCTGATCGTCGGCGCCGCGCTGAAGCTCGGTTCGGGCTTCATGTCGGAAACGGCGTTCCAGTACAACCAGAACAACAATCAGCTCGTGAAGTCGAGCGTCGGTTTCGGCTACAGCCCGGGCGAGCGCCGCGTGATCAACGTCGGCTACCGCTATACGCGCGCGAACACCACGCTCGACAATCAGCCGATCAACCAGTTCCTGGTGTCCGCGCAATGGCCGCTCACGCGCCGCCTGTATGCGATCGGCCGTTTCAACTACGACCTCGCCGGAGATCGCGTGGTCGACGGTCTGGTCGGCTTACAATACGACGCGGATTGCTGGGCGCTCGGGGTCGGGGTGCAGCGGGCCGCGAACGGCATCAATTCGTCGGGACAGCAGAACTCGTCGACGCGATTCATGATGCAGCTGACGCTCAAGGGCTTGTCGACCATCGACAACGGCCTCGTGTCCGCATTCCGCGCCGGGGTGCCGGGCTACACGCCGTTGCCGCCGCCGCCGCCGCCGATGTCCCGCTTCAGCAACTACGAGTAACGCCGGCATGTCTGCACCGGTCAGCACGATTTCAATGGAGTTTCAGTGGCAATGAAGAAAACCCTTCGTTTCGCGGCAGTCGTGTCCAGCCTCGCCGCGTCCGCCGCGCTGCTCGCCGCCGCGCCGGCCGCGGCGCAGGCGCTCGGTTCGCAAGGTGCGCAGCTCGCCGACGAAGTCGTCGCCGTCGTCAACAACGACGTGATCACGGGCCGCGAACTCGACCAGCGCGTGGGCCTGATCGCCCGCCGGCTGCAGCAGCAGAACGCGCCGGTGCCGCCGGCCGACCAGTTGCGCGCGCAGGTGCTGAACCAGATGGTGCTCGAACGTATCCAGGTGCAGAAGGCCAAGGACGACGGAATCCGCATCGACGACGCGACCGTGCAGTCCACGCTGCAGCGGCTCGCGCAGGCGAACGGGATGACGCTCGACCAGTACCGCGCGCGTCTCGAGGCGCAGGGCGTGCCCTGGAGCATCTTCACGAACGACGCACGCACCGAGCTGATGCTGTCGAAGCTGCGCGAGCGCGAGGTCGACGGCAAGATCACGGTGTCGGACGCCGAGGTCGCGAACTACATCGCGAGCCAGCGCGGGCCGAACGCGTCGCAGCAGCAGGACCTGCGTTTCCAGCACATCTTCATCAAGGCGCCCACCAACGCGCCGCAGGCCGACATCGAAGCCGCGCAGAAGAAGGCCGAAGCGCTGCTGCAGCAGGCGAAGTCGGGCGCCGATTTCGAGCGGCTCGCGAAGAACAACTCCGAAGCGAACGACGCGAAGAAGGGCGGCGATCTCGGCTTCAAGTCGCCGAGCGCGCTGCCGGCCGACGTCGTCGACGCCGCGTCGAAGCTGCGCCCCGGCCAGGTCAATCCGACGCTGATCCGCGTGCCGGACGGCTTCGAGATCGTGCGCCTGGTCGATCGCCGCCAGAGCCAGGGCGCGAGCGCCGCCGCGCCGAAGATCGTGCAGACCCACGTGCGCCACATCCTGCTGCGTGTCGGCGAAGGCAAGTCGGAAGGCCAGGCGCGTCAGCAACTGATCGACATCCGCAACCAGGTCGAGGCCGGCGGCGATTTCGCGAAGTTCGCGCGCACCTACTCGCAGGACGGTTCCGCATCGCAGGGCGGCGATCTCGGCTGGATCAGCCCGGGCGAGACCGTGCCGGAATTCGAGCGCGCGATGAACAACCTGCAGGACGGCCAGATCAGCCAGCCGATTCGTACCGAGTACGGCTACCACCTGATCCAGGTGCTGAACCGCCGCGAGGCCGAAGGGTCGGTGCAGCAGCAGATGGACATCGCCCGTCAGGCGATCGGCCAGCGCAAGGCGGAACAGGCATATGCCGACTGGCTGCGCGAGCTGCGCGATTCGTCGTACGTGCAGTACAAGATCGGCGGCGTCGGCCCGGCGAACTGAGCGAGCATCGGATGACCACGCCCGCGCTGCAGATCGCGATCACGACCGGCGAACCCGCGGGGGTCGGCCCGGAACTGACCGTGCAGGCGTTGCGTGACGCCGCGCAGCGCTGGCCCGACGCGCATTTCACCGTGCTCGGCGATGCAGCGCTGCTCGACGCGCGGGCCGCGGCGGTCGGCGCCGACCGGGCCGCGTGGGCCGGCGGCACGCAGGTGTCGGTCGCGCATCATGCGCTGGCGGTGCCGGCGCAGGCGGGCAAGCTGGACGCGGCGAACGGCCGCTACGTGCTCGGGCTGCTCGACGCGGCGATCGACGGCGCGCTGGCGGGCCGGTACGACGCGATCGTCACCGCGCCGCTGCAGAAGAGCACGATTAACGACGCGGGCGTGCCGTTCACCGGCCATACCGAATACCTGGCCGAGCGCACGCATACGCCGCGCGTCGTGATGATGCTGGCGGGCACCGGCGACCGGCCGTTGCGCGTCGCGCTCGCGACCACGCACCTGCCGCTGAAGGACGTATCGGCCGCGCTGACGATCGACGGGCTCGTCGAGACGCTCGCGATCATCGATCGCGACCTGCGGCGCGACTTCGGTCTCGCCGCGCCGCGCATCCTCGTGACGGGCCTGAACCCGCATGCGGGCGAGAACGGTTATCTCGGCCGCGAGGAGATCGACGTGATCTCGCCGGCGCTGGCCCGCGCGAACGCGCAACGCATCGACGCGCGCGGCCCGTATCCGGCCGACACGCTGTTCCAGCCGCGCCATCTGGCCGATGCCGACTGCGTGCTCGCGATGTTCCATGACCAGGGCCTGCCCGTGCTGAAGTACGCGACGTTCGGCGAGGGTATCAACGTGACGCTCGGGCTGCCGATCATCCGCACGTCGGTCGATCACGGCACCGCGCTCGATCTGGCCGGCACGGGCCGTGCGGATCCGGGCAGCATGATCGCCGCGCTCGATACGGCCGTCACGATGGCGCGCCATCGTCGCGCAGCCTGACGCTGCCGGCTTACCCCATTCGTCGTATTTTTCGTTTTACTCAGTCGATGTCGAACAGCAGACAGCACCAAGGCCATTTCGCGCGCAAGCGCTTCGGGCAGAACTTCCTCGTCGATCACGGGGTGATCGACTCGATCGTCGCGACGATCGGCCCCGCGCGCGGCCAGCGGATGGTCGAGATCGGCCCCGGGCTCGGCGCGCTGACCGAGCCGCTGATCGCGCGCCTCGCGACGCCCGAGTCGCCGCTGCACGCGGTGGAGCTCGATCGCGACCTGATCGGGCGCCTGCAGCAGCGCTTCGGCGCGCTGCTGGAGCTGCACGCGGGCGACGCGCTCGCATTCGACTTCCGGTCGCTCGCCGCGCCCGGCGACAAGCCGTCGCTGCGGATCGTCGGCAACCTGCCGTACAACATCTCCAGCCCGCTGCTGTTTCACCTGATGACGTTCGCCGATGCGGTCATCGACCAGCATTTCATGCTGCAGAACGAAGTCGTCGAGCGGATGGTCGCGGAGCCGGGCACGAAGGCGTTCTCGCGGTTGTCGGTGATGCTGCAGTACCGCTACGTGATGGAAAAGATGCTCGACGTGCCGCCGGAATCGTTCCAGCCGCCGCCGAAGGTCGATTCGGCGATCGTCCGGATGATTCCGTACGAGCCGCACGAACTGCCGGACGTCGATCCGGTGCTGCTCGGCGAAATCGTCACGGCCGCGTTCTCGCAGCGCCGCAAGATGCTGCGCAATACGCTCGGCGATTACCGCGAGACCGTCGATTTCGATGCGCTCGGCTTCGATCTCGCGCGCCGTGCGGAGGACGTGAGCGTGGCCGAATACGTCGGCGTCGCACAGGCGCTCGCGGCGCGGCGCAAGGCCGGATGACGCGCGTGGCGCAAGCCCGTCGGCTGTATCGAAGAGGCTGCCTGACCGGCAGCTTTTTTATTGCCCGCGCGTCTTGCGCCGGTCGTCACGACCGCCGGCGCGGCGGCGCGTTGACGAGCGCGATGCCGGTCAGCACGAGCGCGGCCGCGGACATGAAGCGCCAGCCGACCGTTTCGCCGAGCAGCAGCACGCCGAACGCGACGCCGAACAGCGGCGACAGGAACGTGAAGACGGACAGCCGGGACGCGCTGTAGCGCGTCAGCAGCCAGAACCACGACAGGTAGCTGACGAACGCGACGATCACCGACTGGTACGCGAGGCTCGCGATCGCGAGCGGCGTGACCTGCGCGAGCGACATCTGCCCGAGCAGCGCGGCGAGCGCGACCAGGACGACCGCCGATACCGCAAGCTGGTAGAACAGCGTCTTGCTCGCGCTCACCCGCGCGAGCGTCGTCGAACGTACGACGACCGTCGTCGCGGCCCACATCGCGCCGCCGAGAATCCCGAGCGCGTCGCCGGCGAGCCCGGCCAGCACGGACGCGCCGGGCGCGCGCGGCTTCAGGAAGCCGTCGGCGAACGCGAGCGCGATGCCGGCGAATGCGAGGCAGACGCCGGCCCATTGCGTGCGCTGCAGCCGCTCGCCCGGTGCGAACAGGTGCAGGCCGAGCGCGGTGAAGCACGGTGCCGTGTACAGGAAGATCGCCATGTGCGACGCGCTCGTCAGCGTCAGCCCGAAGAACACGCAGACGAATTCGCCGGCGAACAGCGCGCCGGCCGCGAGCCCCGCGCCGAACGTGCCGTCCGCCTGAAACAGCGGCGTGCCGCGCGTGCGGGCCCAGCCCCATAGCAGCAGCGCGGCGATCACCGAACGCAGCCCGGCCTGGAACATCGGCGCGATCGCGGCGTTCGTGCTCTTGATCGCGACCTGCTGGAAGCCCCAGATCGCGCACAGCAGCAGCATCAGGCCGACGGCGCGCGTATCGAGTGCGCGGCGCACGGGGGCGGCGGCGAGCGCGGTCATCGGCGCACCTCGCGGATGCGGTACGGCAACGGCGCGCTCAGGTGGGCGGCGCGCCCGGCGCGCTCGAATCGATGGTTTCGCACGGCAGTGGGGCGTACGGAAGAGTGGGTGGTCGCGGTCGGGCGGCAGCATGCATGCCCGATTTTGGTGCGAAGTGGAAGGATGTTACCCGATCGGCGCGGTGGCCGGGGGAGGCGGATCGTGCCGTTTTCCGCCGCCGCGCTCGTGCTCGCGACAGGCAACCGATGCACCGCATCGGGCCGCGCCCCGACCCGGTGCATCTGGCCAGGCGCTCCCGGCTAGGTGCCCTCGGCCAGGCGCCCCCGACTAGGCGTCCCCGGCGAAATTCACCCGACTCCGGTAGAATTTCCGGCTCTGGAAAGTCCCCACAGGAGTACAACACATGCGTTTGCTGCATACGATGCTGCGAGTCGGCGATCTCGACCGCTCGATCAAGTTCTACACCGAATTGCTCGGCATGAAGCTGCTGCGTCGCGAGGATTATCCGGAAGGCAAGTTCACGCTCGCGTTCGTCGGCTACGAAGACGAGAGCACGGGCACCGTGATCGAGCTGACCCACAACTGGGAGACGCCGTCCTACGATCTGGGCAACGGCTTCGGCCATCTGGCGGTGGCGGTCGACGATGCGTACGCGGCCTGCGAGAAGATCAAGGCGCAAGGCGGCAAGGTCACGCGCGAGGCGGGCCCGATGAAGCACGGCACGACCGTGATCGCGTTCGTCGAGGACCCGGACGGCTACAAGATCGAGTTCATCCAGAAGAAGTAAGCGCGCGATGAACGGGGCTGCGGCATGCGATGCCCGCCGCAGCAACGAAACAGGGCGGTGCGGGGTAACCCGTACCGCCCTGTTTCGTTGGCGGCGAAGCCGTGCGCGTCAAAGCGACGGCAGCAGCTCGGGCGGGTGATGCTTGAGCGTGTGCCGCGCTTCGCGGAACTCGGGGAAGATCGATTCGACGGTCTGCCAGAAGGCCGGGCTGTGGTTCATCTCGCGCAGGTGCGACAGCTCGTGCGCGACGACGTAGTCGATGATCGACATCGGAAAATGGATCAGCCGCCAGTTCAGGCGGATCTTGCCGTCGCTCGAGCAACTGCCCCAACGCGTCGCGGCCGACGACAGCGCGTACATCGAATACGTGACGCCGAGCCTTTCCGCGTAGACCGCGAGGCGCTCACCGAAGATGCGTTTCGCTTCGCCTTGCAGCCAGCCCTGCACGCGATCCTTGATCTGCTGCATGTCGGCCTGCACGGGCAGCGGCAGCGACAGCCGCAGCGCATCGGCATCGAAGCCGACGGCGCCCGCGCCGAGCGCGATCGTCACCGTCTTGCCGAGATACGGCAGTTGCGCGCCGTCGCGCCAGTCGATCTGCGGCAGCGCGCGCTGCTCGGTGCGCGTCTTCCACTCCGCGAGCTTCGCGAAGATCCAGCGTTGCTTCTCGGCGATCGCCGCTTCGATGTCGGCGAGCGTGACCCAGCGCGGCGCGGTGATCGACAGCCCGCTGCCGTCGATCGTGAAGCCGATCGTGCGGCGCGCCGAGCGCTTCAGCCGGTATTCGAGCACACGGCTGTCGAGCGCCAACGTGCGCACGCGTGAACGATCGGGCGCCGGGCCCGGGTCGAGCGGCGCGGCCGGGGCGGCTTCGGGCGGTGCCGGCGGCGCGGCAGGCGCCGACGGGGCCGCGGCCGGCCCGTCGAAGAGCGGCAGATCCATCTGGCGATGATCGAGGGCCACGACGGCAGGCCGTGGCCGCGGACGCTGTTTCATCAGTTCGCTTCTTTTTGTCGTACGCAACGGCTGCAATCCGGGGCTTCAGGCGCGCGCGGCATCGCGGGTGCCGGCGTTGCCCGCCTGACGATACGCATCGGGATCGATGCGGCGCATTTCCGCTTCGATCCATGCTTCGACCTGCGAGTTCAATGCATCGGGCGTCAGCCCTTCGCTCGCGATCGGCTTGCCGATCGACACGGTAACGACGCCCGGGAATTTCGTGAACGAGTTGCGCGGCCACACATGACCTGCATTGTGCGCGATCGGCACGACCGGCGTGCCGGTTTCGATCGCGAAACGCGCGCCGCCCGTCTTGTACTTGCCCTGCTTGCCGACCGGCGTGCGCGTGCCTTCGGGGAACATGATCATCCATGCGCCTTCCGACAGGCGCTTCTTGCCCTGGCGGATCACCGACGCGAACGCGTTCTTGCCTTCCTTGCGGTTGATGTTGACCATGTGCAGCATCCCGAGCGCCCAGCCGAAGAACGGCACGTACAGCAGCTCGCGCTTGAACACGTAGCAGAGCGGCTTGGGCATCAGCGCCGGAAACGCGAGCGTTTCCCACGCGGACTGGTGCTTCGACAACAGCACGGCCGGGCCGTCGGGCAGGTTCTCCATCCCTTCGATCCGGTAGCGGATGCCGTTCAGCCAGCGCACGACCCACAGCGTCGACTTGCACCAGCCGGCCGCCATCCAGTAGCGCGCGTCGGGGCGCATGAACGGAAACGCGATGAAGCACGCGGTGGCGTACGGCACCGTGTACAGGATGAAGTAGATCAGCAGCAGCAGGGAGCGGACGAAGCGCATCGGTGTGAGTCTGGCGTTGGGGAGGATGCGCGCGGCAGCCGCATCACTCGTATTCGTGTGAAAGAAAATCGAGCGCGAAGGCGCGCAGGTCGTCGTGGACTTTCGTGCCGTCCGGCAGATTGCCGGCGGCGAGTGTCTTTTTGCCCTTGCCGGTCAGCACGAGGTGCGGCTGGAAGCCGACCGCGACGCCGGCCTGCAGGTCGCGCAGCGAATCGCCGACGACCGGCGTGTTGGCGGGATCGATCTCGAAGCGCTCGGCGATCATCTGCATCATGCCGGGTTTCGGCTTGCGGCAGTCGCAGCGATCCTCGGCCGTGTGCGGGCAGAAGAACACCGCGTCGATGCGCGCGCCAACCGCGGCCGCCGCGCGATGCATTTTCAGGTGCATCTCGTTGAGCGCGGCCATGTCGAACAGCCCTCGACCGATGCCGGACTGGTTGGTCGCGACGACCACGCGGTAGCCCGCGTGGTTGAGCCGCGCAATCGCCTCGAAGCTGCCGGGCAGCGCGATCCATTCGTCGGGCGTCTTGATGAACGCGTCCGAATCGACGTTGATCACGCCGTCCCGGTCGAGGACGACGAGCTTTCGGTTGGGGCTGATCGGCATCGTTCGGCCCTTATGCGGCGAGCTTCGAGATGTCGGCGACGCAGTTCATCTGCTGGTGCAGCGCGGACAGCAGCGCGAGACGGTTCGCGCGCAGTGCCGGATCTTCCGCGTTGACCATCACGTCGTTGAAGAACGTGTCGACCGGCGCACGCAGCGCGGCGAGCGCCGAGAGCGCGCCCGTGTACGCACGCGCCTCGAGCTGCGACTGCACGCGCGGCGTGACGGCCGCGAGCTGTTCGTGCAGCGCCTTCTCGGCGGCCTCGACGAGCAGCGTCGACTGCACCGCGCCGTTCGCGACGCCTTCCGACTTCTTCAGAATGTTCGAGATCCGCTTGTTCGCGGCCGCGAGCGCTTCGGCTTCCGCGAGGCGCGTGAATTCGCGCACCGCGTCGAGGCGCGCGACGAGATCGTCGATGCGCGTCGGGTTCAGGCTCAGCACCGCGTCGATTTCGCCAGCCGAATAGCCGCGCTCGCGCAGCAGGCCGCGCAGGCGATCCATGAAGAACGCGAAGATCGCGTCGGTCGATTCGGCGACGCCCGGCACGCCGTCAAAGCGTGCGTGGGCCGTGCGCAGCAGCGCCACGAGATCGAGCGGCAACTGCTTTTCGAGCAGCAGGCGCAGCACGCCGAGCGCGTGGCGGCGCAGCGCGAACGGATCCTTTTCGCCGGTCGGCGCGAGGCCGATGCCCCAGATGCCGACGATCGTCTCGAGCTTGTCGGCGAGCGCGACGGCGGTCGACACGGGTGTGGTCGGCAGCGCATCGCCGGAGAAGCGCGGCTGGTAGTGCTCGGCGCAGGCGAGCGCGACGTCGTCGGCTTCGCCGTCGTGGCGCGCGTAGTACGTGCCCATCGTGCCCTGCAGTTCCGGGAACTCGCCGACCATGTCGGTCAGCAGGTCGGCCTTCGCGAGACGTGCGGCGCGCTTCGCGTGCGCGGTGTCCGCGCCGATCGCCGGGGCGATCTCGCCGGCCAGCGCCTCGAGGCGCTCGACGCGTGCGAGCGCCGAACCGAGCTTGTTGTGATAGACGACGTTCGCGAGTTGCGGCACGCGTTCGGCGAGCGGCTTCTTCTTGTCCTGTTCGAAGAAGAACTTCGCATCGGCGAGGCGCGGGCGCACGACGCGCTCGTTGCCTTCGATGATCTCGCCCGGCGTCTTCGTCTCGATGTTCGACACGATCAGGAAGCGCGAGCGCAGCTTGCCGCCGACGTCGGTCAGCGCGAAATACTTCTGGTTCGTCTGCATCGTGAGGATCAGGCATTCCTGCGGCACCTGCAGGAATTCGTCCTCGAAACGGCACGGGTAGACCACCGGCCATTCGACCAGCGACGTCACTTCGTCGAGCAGCGATTCGGGCATCACGACCGTGTCGCCGTTCGCATGTTCGTTCAGCTGCGTGCGGATCGTTTCGCGGCGATCGGCGAAGTGCGCGATCACACGGCCCTTGTCGCGCAGCGTGTCGGCGTACGCGCGCGCATGCTGGATCGCGACGAGGCCGTCGGACAGGAAGCGGTGGCCGAGCGTGGTGTCGCCGGCATCGACGCCGAACGCGGTGACGGGCACGACGCGGTCGTCGTGCAGCACCGTCAGGCGATGCACCGGGCGCACGAACTTCACGTCCGAGCCGTCCGGGCGCTGGTACGTCATGAATTTCGGGATCGGCAGCTTCGCGAGCGCTTCGTCGAGCGCGGCCTGCAGGCCGTCGGCGAGCGTGACGCCGGCCGCCGAATAGTTGATGAAGAACGCTTCGGCCTTGCCGTCCTGCGCGCGCTCGAGATCGGCGATCGACAGGTTCGGGTGGCCGAGCGCCGCGAGCTTCTTCGCGAGCGGGGCCGTCGGCTTGCCTTCGGCGTCGAGCGCGACCGACACGGGCAGAACCTTTTCGCGGACCTGCCGGTCGGGCGCGACGGCGCGCACGTTCTGCACGACGACCGCGAGGCGGCGCGGCGTGGCGTAGCGTTCGAACACGAGTTCGCCTTCGACGAGGTCGCGCGCCGCGAGGCGTTGCGCGAGACCTTCGGCGAATGCGTCGCCGAGGCGCGCGAGGGCCTTCGGCGGCAGCTCTTCGGTCAGCAGTTCGACGAGCAGGGGGGCGGGATGATTATGCGTCATGGTTGGAATGAATCTCGTCTCGTCAGTCCTGATCGATCTTGCGTTCGACCTTGAGCGGCGGCGCCCATGCCGGCTGCGCGGCGTCCTGGGCGTCGGTGGTGAGGCCCGGCACGCCCGGCGGGTTGCCGAGCATCGGGAAGCCGAGCTTCTCGCGCGAGTCGTAGTAAGCCTGCGCGACGAGACGCGACAGCGCGCGGATGCGGCCGATGTACGCCGCCCGCTCGGTGACCGAGATCGCGCCGCGCGCGTCGAGCAGGTTGAACGTGTGGCCGGCCTTCAGCACGAGCTCGTACGCGGGCAGCGCGAGCTGCGCGTCGATCATCTTCTTCGCTTCGGCTTCGTAGCTGTTGAAGAACGTGAACAGCAGGTCGACGTTCGCGTGCTCGAAGTTGTAGGTCGACTGCTCGACCTCGTTCTGGTGGTACACGTCGCCGTACGACAGGCGGCGCAGCTCGGGGCCGTTCGGGCCTTGCTCCTCCCACTCGGTCCACACGAGGTCGTACACGTTCTCGACCTTCTGCAGGTACATCGCGAGGCGCTCGAGGCCGTACGTGATCTCGCCCAGCACCGGCTTGCATTCGAGGCCGCCGACTTCCTGGAAATACGTGAACTGCGTGACTTCCATCCCGTTCAGCCACACTTCCCAGCCGAGCCCCCACGCGCCGAGCGTCGGGTTCTCCCAGTCGTCCTCGACGAAGCGCACGTCGTTCTGCTTCAGGTCGAAGCCGAGCGCTTCGAGCGAGCCGAGGTACAGGTCGAGGATGTTTTCGGGCGCCGGCTTGAGCACGACCTGGTACTGGTAGTAGTGCTGCAGGCGGTTCGGGTTTTCGCCGTAGCGGCCGTCCTTCGGGCGGCGCGACGGCTGCACGTACGCGGCGCGCCACGGCTCGGGGCCGACCGCGCGCAGGAACGTGTGGACGTGCGACGTGCCCGCGCCGACTTCCATGTCGATGGGCTGGAGCAGGGCGCAACCCTGCTTGTCCCAGTAGGACTGCAGCGTCAGGATGATTTGCTGAAACGTAAGCATGAAGAGCCTTCGTGGCGCTGGCGCTCCGTTGCGGACGGCGCTCCGGGCGGGCCCGGAGGGTCGGCTCGCGCGGCGGCGCGGCTTGTTAGTGTGCTGAAACGCGTAATTTTACCGGATCGGCGACCGGATGCGGCCGGAAGGCGGATGCGGGCGTTGCCGCACCGGTCCGGCGGCCCGCGCACACGGGCGCCGGCGCCCATGCCGCGGCGCTTCGCGCGGGCGTTATGATGCGCGTATTGCGGTGCGCGCTGCGCGCCGCGTCACCGCTTGCCGATGCCGATTGCATGGACGAACCGACCGACATTCTGATTCCGCTGCTTCCGCCGTTCCTCGCCCTGCTCGGGCACGCCGCCGACGCTCAGGCGCGCGGCGAGCGCTCCGCGCACGATCTTTGGCTCGCCGCCGCCGCCCATCTGCACGCGGTCGATGCGGCGGCGATCGCGCAGCTCACGGCCACGCTCGTCGCGCGGCAGCGCACGGGCGATGCGGTTGCGCTCGCCGAATGCGCGGCGCGTGCGCAGCCGGGTGTTGACGCGTACTTCAATCACGGCTACGCGCTGCAGATGGCCGGCCGTCACGCGGATGCGGTCGCGCCGTACCGCGCGGCGCTGGCGCTCGATGCCGGTTGGCCGTCGCTGCGCAACAACCTCGCGATCGCGCTGCGCTTGTCGGGCGGCGACCGCGCGGAAGAGATCGCGCTGCTCGACGCGGCCGTGAAGCACGATCCGCACGACGTGCAGGCGTGGATCAATCTCGTCGTCGCGCGGATCGCGACGCACGATCTGGACGGTGCGCTCGCGTGCGCCGAGCGGCTCGCCGAGCTCGCGCCCGACAACGCGCTCGCGATGAACAACGTCGCGATGGCGATGAAGGAGGCGCAGCGCTGGGACGATGCCGAGCGCCATGCGGCGCGGGCGTGCGAACTGGCGCCCGACGATGCGTCGTTCCGCTTCAATCTCGCGATCATCCAGCTCGTGCGCGGCAACCACGCAGCCGGCTGGCGCGGCCACGAGGCACGCTGGGACGGCGCGGGCGAGTTGCGCGGCCGCCGGCCGGCGCTGCCGGGCCCGCGCTGGCAGGGCGAGCCGCTCGCCGGCAAGACGCTGCTGGTGTGGGGCGAGCAGGGGCTCGGCGACGTGCTGCAGTTCTGCCGCTTCGTCGCGCCGCTCGCCGAACGCGTGCATCGCGAGGGCGGCCGGCTCGCGTGGAATACGTTTCCGGCGCTCGGCACGCTGATGCAGCGCAGCCTCGGCGCGCACGCGGACACATTCGGCGCGGGCGGCGGCGTCGACGCGCTGCCGGCATTCGATTACGAAGTACCGCTGATCGGCCTGCCGCTGATGCTCGGCATGGAGGCATCGACGCTCGCCGCGTCGGTGCCGTACCTGCGGGCCGAGCCGGGCGCATGCGACGCATGGCGCGCGCGGCTCGCGGGCGACGGCCGGCCGAAGGTGGGGCTCGTGTGGACGGGCAGCGCGGGCCATCAGCGCAATCCGTTCCGGCGCGTCGGGCTCGAGCGCTATGCCGACGCGTTTCGCGGCATCGACGGCGTCGCGTTCTATTCGCTGCAGCCGGGCGCGGACGCGGATGTCGCCGCCGCGCGCGCGGCGGGTTTCGCGATCGAAGACTATACGGCCGAATTGAAGAGCTTCGACGATACGGCGGCGTTCATCGGCGCGCTGGATCTCGTGATCACCGTGTGCACGTCGGTCGCGCACCTGGCCGGCGCGCTCGGCGCGCGTACCTGGGTGCTGCTCGACGTGAATCCGCACTGGCCATGGCTGCTCGATCGCCGGGACAGCCCGTGGTATCCGACCGCGACGTTGTACCGGCAGCCGACGTTCGGCGCGTGGGCGCCGGTGATGGAGGAAGTGAGCCGCGACCTGCGGCGCGTCGCCGCGCAGTGGGAACCATCGGATCGATCGGCCCGGCAGGCCTGAACCGCCGGCCCGCTCGCGGTCACGGGCCGCCGCGCTCGACGGCGGCCCGTTGCGTCATTGCGCTTCGTCGTCGCCGTGGCGTCGGCCGTTGCGTCGGCGCAAGCCCGGCCCGAACGTGAAGCCGAACGCGAGCAGCACGAACGACACCGCGAGTACGATGTTGTTGCCGCTCGTCACGTACGGCGTGAAGCCGCTGGTGCCTTCGATCCGCACGTCGAGCGAGCCGATCGTGAACGGCTTCAATTGGCCGAGCACGCGGCCGTGCGCATCGATCGCGGCCGTCATCCCCGTGTTGGTCGAGCGCAGCATCGGCCGGCCCGTTTCGAGCGAGCGCATCCGCGCGATCTGCAGATGCTGGTCGAGCGCGATCGTGTCGCCGAACCACGCGAGATTCGTCACGTTGACGAGCACGCCGGGCGGCTGCGGATTGTCGCGGATCGTCGCGGCGATTTCCTCGCCGAACAAATCCTCGTAGCAGATGTCGGCCATCACCGGCTGGTTGTGCACGAGGAACGGCTTCTGCACGGGCGCGCCGCGCGCGAAGTCGCCGAGCGGCATCTTCATCAGGTTGACGAACCACCGGAAGCCCCACGGAATGAATTCGCCGAAGGGCACGAGGTGATGCTTGTCGTAGTGATAGATGTCGCGCGAGTTCGGCGTCACGCCATACAGGCTGTTCGTGTAATCGACGTACCGGCCGTCCTCGGTCACCGACGCGCCGACCGCGCCGAACAGCACGGCCGAACCGGTCGTGTCGCTGAACTTGCGGATCGCGACGGCGAACGGCTCCGGCAGCTCCTGGATCATCACCGCGATCGCGGTCTCGGGCGTGACGATCAGGTCGGCCGGCTTCTCGACGATCATCTGCTGGTACATCTTGATCGCCGCGTCGATGCCTTCCTGCTCGAACTTGATGTCCTGCTTCACGTTGCCCTGCAGCAGCCGCACGGTGAGCGGCGCGTTCGCGGGCACGGTCCACGTGACCTGCGACAGTGCGAGGCCGGCCGCGACGAGCGCGACGGCGATGCCGGCCGGCGCGGCGATGCGTACGCGCGCGTTGCCGCTCGATGCGCCGTCGCCGCCGACCCGCAGCGGCGACGGGCGCGCGGCGGCGAGCGCCTGCACGACCAGTGCGGCGAACAGCGCGAGCACCCACGCGATCCCGTACACGCCGACCACCGGCGCAAAGCCCGCGAACGGGCCGTCGACCTGCGGGTAGCCGCTGCCGAGCCAGGGAAAGCCGGTGAACACGGTGCCGCGCAGCCATTCGCCGAGCGCCCACGCGCTCGCGAACGCGAATGCGCCGTGCCAGGTCGGCGAGAACGGCCGCGGGTCGGGCTCGCGGCGATGCCACGCATGGCCCGCGCAGAACGACCACAGCCCGGCCGCGAACGCCGGGTACAGCGACAGATACAGCGAGAACAGCACGAGCGCGCCGCCCGCGAGCGGCGCGGCCATCTCGCCGTACACGTGCATGCTGATGTAGAGCCACCAGACGCCGCTGATGAAGTTGCCGAAGCCGAACGCGCCGCCGGTGAGCGCGGCGCCGCGCCAGCTCGACGTGCGCGTCAGCTGCGCGAAAAACCAGACGAATACGACGAGCTGCAGCCAGCCGCCATGCGGCGTGGGTGCGAAGGCGAGCGTATTGGCCGCGCCGGCGAGCAGCGCGGCCGGATAGTGCCAGCGCGGCAGCGCGCGGCCGGGCGCCGGCGCGAGAAGGCCGCCAGCCGGGCGGGACGGGATCGGATCGTCCATGTGAAGCGGAAGAGGGCGAGCGGTTGAAGGAAGCGCGGCCGGCGCGGGGCGGTCAGTCTTCGTGCGAGGTTTCGGCGCGACGGCTGGCGAGCGGGTTGCGGCGCACCAGCAGCACATGAACCTGGCGCGCATCGCCGCGCTGGATTTCGAACACGAGGTTGCCGAGCTGCAGCTTCTCGCCGCGGTGCGGCACGCGTCCGAAATGATGGGTGATCAGCCCGCCGATCGTGTCGACTTCGTCGTCGGGGAAATCGGTGCCGAACACCTCGTTGAACTGCTCGATCTCGGTGAGCGCGCGCACGCGGTAGCGGCCGTCCGGCCCCGAGATGATGTTGCCGGCTTCCTCGTCGAAGTCGTATTCGTCCTCGATGTCGCCGACGATCTGTTCGAGCACGTCCTCGATCGTGATCAGGCCAGCGACGCCGCCGTATTCGTCGACGACGATCGCCAGGTGGTTGCGGTTCACGCGGAAGTCGTGCAGCAGCACGTTCAGGCGCTTCGATTCCGGAATGAACACGGCCGGGCGCAGCATCCCGCGCACGTCGAACTCTTCCTCGGCGTAGAAGCGCAGCAGATCCTTCGCGAGCAGCACCCCGATCACGTTGTCGCGGTTCTCCTCGTACACGGGATAGCGCGAGTGCGCCTTTTCGAGGACGAACGGGATGAAATCCTCGGGCTTGTCGGCGATGTTGATCGCGTCCATTTGCGCGCGCGGCACCATGATGTCGCGCGCGCACAGATCGGATACCTGGAACACGCCTTCGATCATCGACAGCGAATCGGCGTCGATCAGGTTGCGTTCGTGAGCGTCCTGGAGGATTTCCAGCAACTCGCCGCGGGATTCGGGCTCGGGCGAGATGAAGTCGGTCAGGCGCTCGAGCAGCGAGCGCTTTTCTTGCGGTTTGTCGGTTGGCTTACGACTGGGATACGAATCGTTCATGGTGGTGCGCCCGGGTCATGCCGGGGCGCGCGGTCACGGAGTAGGCAAGGATACACCAAGGGCACGACGCGGCCGTGTCACCCGGCCGCACGGCCAGGGCGGGCGGCTCGCGCTGCCCCGCTCGCGGACGGCCGCGCCGGGCGCGGCGGCGTCCTCGGGCTCATCCTATCGCAGAAAGAGCCGGCGGGGCGCGGCGGCCAAAAATCGGCGGCGGGAAGGGCGACGCGGCCCGACGCGGGAAACGGCCGTGACGGCGGTATTCCGCCGCAGGCGGGCGCCGCCGGCGCGCGGTTCAGAACCGCATGCCGGCCGAGCAGCCGCCGGCTGCCGCGCCGTTGGTCGCGGCGCCGCCGCAACCGAGTATCCCGCAGCCGGACAGCGCGACGCTCGCGGCGACGAGCAGCGCGGCGATCCTGCAACGTGACCGGCGTGACGGTTTCATCGGCAGTGTCCTCGGGAAGGTGGGCGGCGCAGTGTCGCATGCATGGCGGCAGGCCGGGTGTCGTGTCGGATCATCGGCATCGTGCCAGCAACCCTTCCAGCGCGCGGTCGGGGATGCCGCTCGCGCGCAGCGCGTCGACCGTGCGGCTCACGTAGTCGAGCGTCGTGCCGTAGCGGCCGGCCGCGCAGCCGAACACTTCCTTCACGACGGGGTCGGTCAGCTTGCCCGTATAGGTCGGTGCGTCGCGACGCATCACGAACGCGAGCGCGGTCACGCGTTCGCCGGTCTCGAGCGAGCACGGCAGCCACGCGGGCCGGTACGAGCCCATCGGCATCTCGCGCTTCCACAATGTCTCGAGGTGCGGCTGCGCGGTCGGCCCGGAGAGCCGGAAGGCGATGCCCGTGCACGAGCCGCCGCGATCGAGCGCGAGCACGAGGCCCGGCCGTTCGGGGGTGCCGCGGTTCACGCGCGACCACAGGTAGAGCCCGCGGTGATAGCCGTGCACCTTGCCACGCACGGCAGCGACGGTCGGCAGCCCGGGGTTCCAGATCAGCGAGCCATAGCCGAACAGCCAGAGATCCTGCCGGCCGTCCCAGTCGCGCATCGTATGCGCGAGGGACGCGGCGAGTTCGTCTTCCGTCAGCAGACGGCCTTCGCCGATCGACGGCGGGTAGGCGGGCGGCAGCATCGCGGCGTGACGCATCGGACGGATGGCTTACTGGTACGGGTTCGGAAAACCCAGTTTCGCGAGGATGTCGACTTCGAGCGCTTCCATTTCGGCCGCGTCCTCGTCGCTCGTCTCGTGGTCGTAGCCCTGCGCGTGCAGCGCGCCGTGCACCAGCAGGTGCGCGTAATGGGCCATGAGCGGCTTGCCCTGGTCGTGCGCTTCCTTCTCGACCACCGGGCAGCACAGCACGAGGTCGCCGATCACGGTGCCGTCGGGCGCCGGGTCGTACGCGAAGGTCAGCACGTTGGTCGGATAGTCCTTGTGGCGGTAGCCGGCGTTCAGCGTACGGCCTTCGTTTTCGCCGACGAAGCGCACGGTGAACTGCGCGCTCGCGAACAGCGCCGGCTCGATCCATTCGGCGATCAGCTTGCGCTTGGGCAGCGTCTTGCGCAGCTCGCTCGTGATCTCGTCGCCGTACTGCACGGACAGGTCGAATTCCAGCGCGCGCGGCTCGTCTTCCGGGTCGTCCTCGCGCGGGGCGAATTCGGCGCCGACGTGCAGCGTCACGCTGTCGTAGTGCTCAGGCTGCAGCGCGAGCTTCGCGCGCATCGCCGGATCGTTGTGCTGCGCGACGATCGCGACAGCCGCGTCGCCCGAGCTGCCCGACAGGTCGAACATCAGGCTGCGGCCGTCCGGGAAGTCGATTCGCAGCCCTTGTGCGTTGACGGTCCGGGCCTTGCCCTTTGCGTCGAACAGCGAAAGGCGGGGGGAGTCGGACGCGGCGCGGCCGGATTTGCGGGAACGGGAGGATTTCATGACGCGTGCGGCGATTGGGACGCGTTGAGGATACACCAAACGGCCGATCGCGCCCGAATTCGCCCGGGCGAAAAAAAGCCCGGCGCGCCGTGTGGCGGGCCGGGCCGGCCGGGGCAGCGCGCCGCCGCTCAGCCGTCCTGGTGCTGCGCGTGGAATTCGTCGTACGCCTCGACGATGCGCGCGACGAGCGGATGGCGCACCACGTCCGCGCTCGTGAAGCGCGTGAGCGCGATGCCGCGCACGCCGCCGAGCACCTGCTGCGCCTCGACGAGGCCGCTCTTGTGGCCGCGCGGCAGGTCGACCTGGCTCGTGTCGCCGGTCACGACCGCCTTCGAGCCGAAGCCGATCCGCGTGAGGAACATCTTCATCTGCTCGGGCGTCGTGTTCTGCGCCTCGTCGAGGATGATGAACGCGTGGTTCAGCGTGCGGCCGCGCATGTACGCGAGCGGTGCGATCTCGATCATCTGGCGCTCGAACATCTTGGCCGTCTTGTCGAAGCCGAGCAGGTCGTACAGCGCGTCGTACAGCGGCCGCAGGTACGGGTCGACCTTCTGCGCGAGGTCGCCCGGCAGGAAGCCGAGCCGCTCGCCGGCCTCGACGGCCGGGCGCGTCAGCACGATCCGCTTGACCTGGTCGCGCTCGAGCGCGTCGACCGCGCACGCGACCGCGAGGTAGGTCTTGCCGGTGCCGGCCGGCCCGATGCCGAACGTCACGTCGTGCGACAGGATCTGCTTCAGGTATTCGCGCTGCGCGGGCGTGCGGCCGCGCAGGTCGGCGCGCCGCGTGTAGAGCTTCGGCGCCGGTTCTTCGTCCGGCTCGTCCGCGTCGAGCTGCACGACGGGTTCGTCGAACGGATGGTCGGGGTCGCCGCGAAAGCGCACGTCGAGCGGCTCCTGGCGGCCGTTGCCGGCCGTGTGGCGCACCTCGACCAGCGCGAGCTGGATGTCGTCGACCGACAGCGGATCGCGCGCGCGGTTGTAGAAGTTTTCGAGCGCGGCGAGGGCGAGCTTGGCGCCGCGCCCGCGGATCGTGATCCGGTGGCCGCGCCGCGCGAGTGTGACGTCGAGCGCCTGTTCGATCTGCCGCAGGTTTTCGTCGAGCGGGCCGCAGAGGTTGGCGAGGCGCGCGTTGTCGTCGCGTGGGGCGGTGAATTCCAGTGCTTGGACGGTCTTCAAAGTAGCGTCGGGCTCCTGTCGGGCGTCGGTCGGTCAGTGGGTGGCCGCGCTCGCGTCGTCGCTGACGAGCACGAGCTCGCCGCGCAGCGAGTGCGGGTACGCATGGTTGATCCTCACGTCGATCATCTGGCCGATCAGGCGCGGGTGCGACGCGAGCGGCGCCGGGAAATTCACGACCCGGTTGTTCTCGGTGCGGCCCGCGAGTTCGTTCGGGTCCTTGCGCGACGGGCCCTCGACGAGGATCCGCTCGACCTTCCCGACCATCGACTGGCTGATGCGCGCGACGTTCTCCTCGATCGTCGCCTGCAGATGTTGCAGGCGTTTGAGCTTCACTTCGCGCGGCGTGTCGTCGGCGAGGTTCGCGGCCGGCGTGCCCGGGCGCGGACTGTAGATGAACGAGAAGCTGGTGTCGTAGCTCATCTCGTGCACGAGCGCCATCATCTTGTCGAAATCCTCCTCGGTCTCGCCGGGGAAGCCGACGATCATGTCGGTCGACAGCGACAGATCGGGGCGGATCGCGCGCAGCTTGCGGATCACCGACTTGTATTCGAGCACCGTGTAGCCGCGCTTCATCGCCATCAGGATGCGGTCGGAGCCGTGCTGGACCGGCAGATGCAGGTGGCTCACGAGCTTCGGCACCTTCGCGTAGGTGTCGATCAGGCGCTGCGTGAATTCCTTCGGGTGCGACGTCGTGTAGCGGATCCGCTCGATGCCGGGGATGTCGGCGACGTATTCGATCAGCGTCGCGAAATCGGCGATGTCGGTCGAGCCGGCCGTCAGCGCGCCGCCGAATTTTCCACGATAAGCGTTCACGTTCTGGCCGAGCAGCGTGACTTCGCGCACGCCCTGATCGGCGAGGCCGGCGATTTCGGTCAGCACGTCGTCGAGCGGGCGCGACACTTCATCGCCGCGCGTGTACGGCACCACGCAGTAGCTGCAGTACTTCGAGCAGCCTTCCATGATCGACACGAACGCGCTCGGCCCCTCGACGCGCGCGGGCGGCAGGTGGTCGAACTTCTCGATTTCGGGGAACGTGATGTCGACCTGCGCGCGGCCGCTCGCGCGGCGCGCGTCGATCATCTGCGGCAGGCGGTGCAGGGTTTGCGGGCCGAACACGAGGTCGACGTACGGCGCGCGCGACACGATCGACGCGCCTTCCTGGCTCGCGACGCAGCCGCCGACGCCGATCAGGAGGCCCGGCTTCGCTTCCTTCAGCTCGCGCACGCGGCCGAGATCGGAGAACACCTTCTCCTGCGCCTTCTCGCGCACCGAGCACGTGTTGAACAGGATGATGTCCGCGTCTTCGGGCGTGTCGGTCTTTTCGAGGCCTTCGGCCGCATTGAGCACGTCCACCATCTTGTCCGAGTCGTACTCGTTCATCTGGCAGCCGAAGGTCTTTACGTAAACTTTCTTGGTCATGGGGATTCGCCGTTCGCAGTGGTTGACCTGGGGGCGTCGTCAAGGGTGAGTCGGGACGGCCGTGCGCGGCACGCGAATCGCGCGCAGCTGGCAGGAAAGGCCGTCGGGAAAGCCTTCCATTATAGCTTTTCGCGCCACGACGGACGGGCGGCCGGTTGCAGACGCGCGACGCAGGATCGCGGGTTCCGACCCCTCGATGAAGGCGGGCCGGCCGTCAGCGGCACGCGTTCAGCAAGTCGTCGAGCGCCGCTTCCTCGCGCGCGAAGCGTTCGGCGAGAAAATCGAGCAGCACGCGCACGCGCGGCGCCATGTAGCGCTTGCTGTGATAGATCGCGTGCAGCGGCGCATCCTGGTGCCGCCAGTCGGGCAGCAGCACGCGCAGCCGGCCCGCGCGGACGTCGTCGGCGATGTCCCACAGCGACTTCAGCGCGATGCCGTGGCCGCGCAGCGTCCATTCGCGCGTGAGGCCGCCGTCGTTGGTCTCGAACGCGGTCGACACGGGCACCGTGTGGATCTGCACTTCGTCGCCGCGCGTGAAGTGCCAAGTGTTCATCGGGCCGGACGCGATCGTGATCACGTTGCACGGAAAGCGGGCCAGATCGTGCGGATCGGCCGGCACGCCATGGCGTTCGACGAACGACGGCGCCGCGCACAGCACGCGCCGGTTGGTCGCGAGCCGGCGGGCGATCAGCGCGCCGTCGGGCGGGGCGGCGAAGCGGATCGCCAGATCGATCTCGTCCTGCCAAAGGTTCGACGACGAATCGGACGCCGTGAGCGAAAACGTGACGCCCGGATGCAGCGTCGTGAATTCGTGAAGCCAGTCGAGCAGCTGGTGGCGGCCGAAATCGGACGTCGACGACAGCCGCACCTTGCCGCTCACGACGTTGCGGCCTTCCTGCAGCATCGCATCCGCGTCGTCGAGCGCCTGCAGCGCCTGGCGGCAGCAGTTCAGGTACAGCTTGCCTTCGTCGGTGAGCCGCAATTGCCGCGTCGAGCGCTCGAACAGCCGTGTCGCGATCTTCGCCTCCAGCTTCGCGAGCCGCGCGCTCGCGGCGGCCGGCGTGAGGTTCAGCTTGCGTCCGGCGGCGGACAGGCTGCCCAGTTCCGCCGCCTCGACGAACAGCCGGATGTCGCCCAGTCGGTCCATGCGATTTTCCAGAGATATTTGAAAATGGTTCAAATGCCACGCCAATTATCAAATATAGGCGTCTTCGGGACAATGCGCGCACATCCCGCTTTCTTGTGCGGTGCGGCACCGACCCGGCGCCGCGGCCGCCGCCTTCCGGAGAACGTCATGCCCCTTCCGTTACTGGCGCTCGCGATCAGCGCCTTCGCCATCGGCACCACCGAATTCATCATCATGGGCCTCCTGCCCGAAGTCGCGCACGACCTGGCCGTGTCGCTGCCGTCGGCCGGCCTGCTCGTCACCGGCTACGCACTCGGCGTCGCGGTCGGCGCGCCGCTGCTCGCGGTGCTGACGAGCCGCATGCCGCGCAAGGCCGCGCTGCAGTTGCTGATGACGATCTTCGTCGTCGGCAACGTGCTGTGCGCGATCGCGTCCGGTTACGCGATGCTGATGGTCGCGCGCGTCGTCACGTCGTTCGCGCACGGCTCGTTCTTCGGCATCGGCGCGGTGGTCGCCGCGTCGCTCGTGCCGGCCGACAAGCGCGCGAGCGCGATCGCGCTGATGTTTACCGGGCTCACGCTGTCGAACGTGCTCGGCGTGCCGTTCGGCACGTTCGTCGGCCAGTTGCTCGGCTGGCGCGCGTCGTTCTGGATCGTCGCCGCGCTCGGCGTGCTCGCCTTTGGCGGCGTGGCCGCGCTCGTGCCGAACCGCCACGACAGCGGGCCGGTCGGCCTCGGCCACGAAGTGCGCGTGCTGAAGGAGCCGCAGGTATGGCTCGCGCTGCTGATGACCGTGCTCGGCTTCGGCGGCGTGTTCGTCGTGTTCACCTACATCGCGCCGATTCTCGAGACCGTATCGGGCTATTCGCCGCGCGCGGTCGCGCTGATCCTCGTGCTGTTCGGCGCGGGGCTGACGATCGGCAATACGATCGGCGGCAAGCTCGCCGACCGCGCGCTGATGCCGTCGCTGATCGCGATCCTCGTCGCGCTGATGGCCGTGATGGCCGCGTTCGCGAAGACGAGCCACCTGCCGGTCGCGGCTGCCGTCACCGTATTCGTCTGGGGGATCGCCGCGTTCGCGACGGTGCCGCCGCTGCAGGCGCGCGTGGTCGAGAAGGCCGCGAGCGCGCCGCATCTCGCGTCGACGCTGAACATCGGCGCGTTCAACGTCGGCAATGCGGGTGGTGCGTGGCTCGGCGGCCTCGCGCTCGAACACGGCTTCGCGCTCGATGCGCTGCCGTGGGTCGCGGTCGCGGTGACGTTCGCGGCGCTCGTCGTCACGTGGCTCGCGATGCGGCTCGATGCGCGCGGCCCGGCGCGCGGCGCGGCGCAGGCGGCGCAGTGAGCGGCGCCTTGCGCGGCGACGCCATGGCGGCAGGAAAAGGTTCGCGAGAAACGCATTCCTCCGCAATGCTGATAACGGTGTGAAGATAACTTCGTTTGCCCGTGCAAGGGCGGGTGATAGCGTCTCGATACGCGCCATGACCGGCGCAACCCGATTCCGGCTTACCCCCTACGCAGGGCCGCGCGGCGGCCCGGAGGCCATGCTATGTCTTCATCCCTGGCGCTCGTGCGCGACGTGTCTTCCTTCGAGTCCGGCAATGCCGCCGACCTGCGCGCGTCCGCGTCGCTCGACGCGCTCGAGCAGGTCGTCGGCGTGAACCTGGCGCGCTTGCGCGCCGAGCGGCAACTGTCGCTCGATGCGCTCGCGCGGCTGTCCGGCGTGTCGCGCGCGATGCTCGCGCAGATCGAATCGGCGCGCAGCGTGCCATCGATCAAGGTGCTCTGCAAGATCGCGGCGGCGCTGAAGGTATCGGTCGCCGCGTTCCTGCGGCGCCATGCGGTGAACGGTTTCGAGCATCTGGCGGCCGAGCGCGCGTCGCGCGTCGTCAGCTCGAACGGCCGCTTCTCGGCACGTGCGCTGTACCCGGAAGGCGAGCCGGCCGCGGCCGAATTCCACGAGCTGCGGATCGCGCCGCTGCATACGGAGCCCGGCACGCGCCGCGCACCCGGCACGACGGTCAACCTCGTCGTCAGCGAAGGCACGCTCGAAGTCAGCGTGCACGACCGCCGCCAGTTGCTCGCGACCGGCGATGCGATCGTGTTCGATGCCGACCAGCCGTACAGCCTGCGCAACCCGGGCGACAGCGAAGCGCGTGCGTTCCGCGTGACGGTGAGCCCCGAGGTGCCGCCGCGCTGGCTCGTGCCCGACGCGGCGCACGCCGCCGCCAACTGATCGTGCGCGCCGCGCGGCGCGACTGCGTTTCCCGGCCGTCGCGGCGTCGCGGGTCGGTCCGCCGGCCGTTCGGACGACGCCGTTAGACGGAGTCGTCAGTAAGGTTTTACCGGTAGTTCGCTGCGCGTCGCGCGCGGCTGTTGTATGCTTGGCCCGCCGATGACGGGGCGTTCCCGTCCGGCAATCAGTGCGTCTTCAGGGCGGGGCGAAATTCCCCACCGGCGGTAGGCCGGCGTAAGCCGGCGAGCCCGCGAGCGCCCGCGCATCCGCGCGGGGTCAGCAGATCTGGTCGAATGCCAGAGCCGACGGTCACAGTCCGGATGAGAGAAGATGTGCAGATAGTCATGTCCGTCAGGGCCGCTTCGCGCTGCATGCGAAGCGGGTTGTCGTTCTGTCTGTTTGCAATGCCCTGAAACGTTTTTCGCCCAAATCGTATTTGCGAGGAGCGTTTCACATGTCCTTGATGTCCGTTTCGTCGGCGCCTGCCGACGCCTTTGCCGATCTCCCGCTGCTGGATTCCGAACCGGTGCCGCCGCGCATCGCCGCTGCGCTCGACGCGATGCGCGCCGGCCGCGCGGTCGTGCTGCAGGACGACCACGACCGCGAGAACGAAGCCGACCTGATCGTCGCCGCCGAGCGCATCACGCCCGAGACGATGGCGCTGCTGATTCGCGAGTGCAGCGGCATCGTGTGCCTGTGTCTGACCGACGACACGGTGCGCGCGCTCGAACTGCCGCCGATGGTGCAGACCAACGAAAGCCGCAACGGCACCGCGTTCACCGTGTCGATCGAGGCGCGCGAAGGCGTGCATACCGGCGTGTCGGCGGCCGATCGCGTGACGACGATCCGCGCGGCGATCGCCGACGATGCGAAGCCGTACGACATCGTGCGCCCCGGCCACGTGTTTCCGTTGCGTGCGCAACCGGGCGGTGTGCTGGCGAGACGCGGCCACACCGAAGGCACCCTCGACCTGTCGATCCTCGCGGGCCTGAAGCCGGCCGGCGTGCTGTGCGAGCTGATGAATCCGGACGGCACGATGACGCGCGGCGACGACGTCGAGCGCTTCGCGCAACGGCACGGGCTGCCGATGCTGACGATCGCGGAACTCGTCGAGTTCCGCGAGGCGCTGGCGGCGGCGCGCGAACGCTGCTGCGAGCCGGCCTGAGCGAAGGCAAGGCGGGCACGTTCGCGCGCCCGTGGCGCGGCCGGATCGACCGGATCCGGCCCGAATGACGATCAGGACTGCACGTCGCCGAATTCGCCGCGCATGCCGGCTTCGACGAGCGCCGGCAGTTCGTCCATCCTGCGCATGATCCGCGTGATGCCCATCGCGCGCAGCGCGTCCGCGTAGTTGTCGGGGATGTGGCTCGCGCCGACGAACGCGATCGTCTTCATCCCGGCCGCCCGCGCGGCATTCAACCCCGAGATGCTGTCCTCGACGACGACGCAGCGCGCCGGCGCGACGCCGAGCGTGTGCGCCGCATGCAGGTAGACGTCGGGGTAGGGCTTCGGCCGCGCGACCTGTTCGGAGCTGAACACGCGCTCGCCGAAGATCTCGGTGAGCGATGCGCGCTTCAGCGAGTTGCGCACGCGCACGAGCCGGCTGTTCGACACGACGGCGGCCGGCAGCGTGACCTTCAGCAGCGCGTCGCGCACGCCGCCGATCGGCGCGAGCGATTGCGCGAGCGCGACTTCGATGTTGTGCTCGATGGTCTCGATGAAGTTGGCGGGCATCTCGACCCCGAAGCGGGATTCGATGCCGGCGAGGAAGCGCGACGTCTGCTGGCCGAATGCCGACTTCGCGGCGGCTTCGAAATCGAGGTTCGGGAACGTGGCGGACAGCGTGTCGAGCAGCACGCGGTCGGCGATGACTTCGCTGTCGACGAGCACGCCGTCGCAGTCGCAGATGAGGTGATCGAGCATGGTGATGAAAATGCGGGATATCGGCGACGCCGATCGATTCGCCATCATACGTGCTTTCGCGCGCAGGCCGCGCGACGTGGCGGCAAATTCGCCCGATGCGGCCGTGCCGGTGCGGCATGCCGTGCCGCCGATCGCGCGACGGCGGCCGGCTTGCCCGGATCGCCGCCGTCCTGTGCTGTGTCACAGCTCGATCGCGTGCCCCGTTTTCCACGACGTCGTCGCGGCTTCGGCCAGTTCGAGCGCGGCGAGCCCGTCGTCGATCGTCGTCCGGACCGGCGTGCCGTCGCGCAGCGCGTCGACGAAATGCGCGATCTCGGCCGCGTATGCGTGCCGGTAGCGTTCGAGAAAGAACGGCTCCGGCACGTCCGTCGCGATGCCGCCCGCGAGCCATGCGCTCACCTCGGTCGGCCGCACGTTGCCGGCCTGGAGCATCCCGTGGCTGCCGAGCAGCTCGAAGCGCTGGTCGTAGCCGTAGGCCGCGCGCCGCGACGTGTTGATCTGGCACAGCAAGCCGCGCCGCGTGCGGATCGTCACGGCGGTCGAATCGATGTCGCCGGCGTCGCGCACGGCCGGATCGGTCAGGCAACTGCCCGTCGCGTGCAGCGTCTGCGCTTCGTCGCCGAGGATCCAGCGGAACACGTCGAAGTCGTGGATCAGCATGTCCTTGAAAATGCCGCCCGAGCTGCGGATGTAGTCGGCCGGCGGCGCGCCCGGATCGCGGCTCGTGACGACCAGCATTTCCGGCGCGCCGATTTCGCCACGCTCGACGCGGGCCTTCAGCGCCGCGAAGGTCGGGTCGAAGCGGCGCTGGAAGCCGATCATGCACGTCACGCCGGTGCGCCGCACGACGTCCGCGCACGCACGCGCGCGTTCGACGGCGAGGTCGACCGGCTTCTCGCAGAACACCGCCTTGCCCGCGTTCGCGGCCGCGACGATCAGGTCCGCGTGCGTGTCGGTGCTCGACGCGATCACGACGGCCCGCACCGACGCATCGCCGAGCGCGCGCTCGATATCGGCGGCTTGCGCGCCATGCGTGCGGGCGAGGGCTTCCGCCGACGGCGTGTGCCGGTCGATCACGTACTTCAGTGTCGCGCCCGGATGGCGCGCGAGATTCGCCGCGTGGATCTTGCCGATTCTGCCCGCGCCGAACAAAGCGAATTCGATCATTTCGTGCTCCTTGGGATGATGTTTTTTCACGATGCGCGCCCGGCGTGGGCCGCGCACCGTCGCGACCGTCCGCTCAGCGATCCGTCAGCGCGTCGCGCACGTAGTCGATGCTCGCCCGCAGCCGGTCCTCGATGTCGCCGGCTTCGGCGATCTCGCTCGCGAACGGCTCGAACGACAACGCGCCGCGGTAGCCTCGCGCGAGCAGCGCGCGCAGTTGCCGGATGTTGCCGAGCCGGTCGGCGCCGCCGACCAGCACGCGGTGGCCGTCGCGCATGCGGTCGACCGGCAGGTCGATTTCCTCGACGCCCGAGAGGTGCACGAGGCCCGTCAGGTTCGGGAAGAAAATGTCTTCGCCGGCGAGGTGATGATGGAACGTGTCGTGCACGAGCCGGAACACCGGTTCGCCTGCCGCCGCGTAGATGCCCTTCACCGCGTCCGACTTGCGGCGCAGCGCGCATTCCTCGAAACCGAGCGGCTCGATGAAGCCGAGCAGGCCGCGGGCCGCGAGGATCGGCTTCAACGCCTGCAGCGCCGTCACGAGATCCGCATGGCGCGCGTCCGCGCCGCGCGTGTCGCTGCGGCTGTTGGTCGGGCACAGCACCAGCGCACGCGCGCCGCATTGCGCGGCGTAGTCGGCCAGCGCGGTCGCCTCGTCCGCGCGCTCGGCGTTCCATTGCTCGAAGCGCTGCAGCGCGTTGATCGTCAGGATCGTCACACCGCCGGCTTCGGCCGTCGCGCGTACGGCGGCCGCCGGCGTGCCGTCGGCGAGCTCGACGCCATCGAGATCGTTGCGGATCTCGATCGCGTCGACGCCGAGGCGCCGGCACAGCGCGACGTAGCGGTCGAACGGCAAGCGCGGCGCGCTCATCCGGTTCAGCGAAAAATGGAAGGCTTGCGTCATCGTTCTGTCCTCGGGGCTTGAGTGGGGCGGGGTCCGGATCGGGTGTCGGCGTGCGCGGCAAGCGCTTGCCAGGCGTCGCGCAGCCATTGCGCGCATGCGACGTTGTTGTCGAAGATCGAATAGCGGGCGCCGCCGCCGTAGTCGGGAAACGGAATGAACTCGCAACTGATCTGTTCGAGTCGTGCCGGCCGCGCGCCAGCGGGCGCCTGCGCTTGCGCGTGCAGCAACTGGCGCAGCGCGGTTTTCCACGGATCGAGCGACGCTGCATGCCATTCGCCGTGATAGGCGCCCGGCGCGGGTGCGACGAACGGATACTGGATGCCGCGGCCGGGCCTGCCGTCCGCGCGGCGCATCCAGCGATTGTCGGGGTTGTTCGGCGTCACGCTGCGCGCATGCGCATGCCGGACCCAGCCGCGCGCGATCCAGTCGGCGTAGATCGGGGCGGGCGATGCCGGGTCGAGCATCGCGCGGCCGCCGTCGGCCGACCCGCGCAGGCCCGCCGCGTCGAGTTCGGCGCGATTGCCGATCTTGAACAGCAGGTGCGAATGATCGAGCGTGATCCGGAACGGTGCGCCGGCTTGCTCGACGTGCCGTGCGACGCGCGCCACGCGCGCGAAATGCTCGCTCCACATGTCGACATGCACTTCGAGGCTCGGCAGGCAGCCGACCGGCTCGCCCCATGCGTAGGCGCGCAGGTAGAAATCGGCGACTTCGCGATCCGACAGCGGATGGCCGTCCGCGTGGTGCGCGAACAACTGGCAGTTGAGCACGGTGCTGCCGAAGCGGGCGCCCGCCGCGACGATCTCGGCGACATGCGCTTCGTCGGAGCCCGCACGCCAGATGCCGCCGATCACGCGAATCGGCAGCGCGTGGCGGTCGACCAGCGCGAAATACGGCGACAGGTCCTCGCCGCGCACCGGGTTCTTTTCGACGTAATCGAACACGCCGGCGGCGGCGACCATCCGGAAGCGCTCGGCGGGCGCGGGCGGCGGCAGCCCGTCGTGCTCGAGCACGCCGTCGAGGTTCACGCCGATGAGGATCGGTTCAGCCATCGTCTCCTGTCCGTCGTCTATCGATGGCTGACCACTGTACGGATGCGCGGCGCGGGCCGCATGACAAACGTTGACGAAAAATCGCCAATGCGACGATCGATTTTTTCGCCGCGAGGCTGCGGCAGGCCGTGCGGCGCGATTCACGCCTGCAGGTACGCGCTCGTTCTCACGTTCGCCGGACAGAACACGCGGAATTCGACCGGGTCGTCCGGCGGCGGCTGTTCGACGATGCCGCATGCATGCAGCACGTGCTGCAGCGCGGAAATCGCCTGCCCGTCGGGATCCTGATCGATCGCGAGATCCATCGCGCCGGCTTCGATGAAGGTGCGGTGCAGGTCGATCATCTCGTGGCCGATCCACACGACGCGCCCGATCGCACCGGCCTTGCGCAGCGCCGCTTCGATCCCGGCCGACCCGGCGCCGCTGTTGTAGATCGCGACCACGTCGTCGTGCGCCTGCAGGGCCTTCGACACCGCGCGGTAGCAACGGTCGTCCTGGTCGAGCGTCTCGACCGGCGCGTCGTCGCAGCGCAAGGCGGCGAACGCGGCGGCGAGCTGGTCGCGGCAGCCGGCCATCCGGTCGGCGTGCGCGCGGTAGCCCATCCGGCCGCCGAGCAGCAGCACGCGGCCGGGGCGCGCCGCGAGGCGGCCGATGTAGTAGCCGGCCGTGCGTCCGGCGCGGTAGTTGTCGATGCCGGCAAAGTGCACGCGGTCGATGCCGCCGATGTCGGTGACCATCGTGACGACGGTCTCGCCGCGCGCGATCGCGCCGGCGAGCGCGTCGCGCATGCGGGCCGTGTCGTGTGCGGTGACGATCAGCGCCGCGCGCCGGTACGCGGGCCGTTCGATCAGCGCGGCGGCGCGCTCGTCGTCGGCGGCGGGCAGGATCGTCCGGTGCACGACCACGCGCCGGTCGAGCATCTGCAGCGAGCGCTGCAGCGCCTGCTGCAACCGCCGGAAGAACGGCGCGTCGGTGTCCGGCAGCAGCACGTCGACGTGGATCAGCCCGTGCCGCGTGTCGGGCAGCTGCCGCGGCACGCCGAGCTGCCGAGCGGCTGCGACCACGCGTTCGCGCGCCTGCGCGGAGACGCTGCCGCGTTCGTTCAATACGCGGTCGACGGTCGTCGTGCTGACGCCGGCGAGCGCCGCGATCTCGTCGAAGCGCGCGGTGCGCTTGCGCCAGCGCGGCCCGGATTCACCTGCCATGGTCGTCTCCATCGTGAGGGTCGCCATCGATCGCGTGGCGTTGTCGGGAACGCTAAAGCGATGGCGAAATTTCGTCAACGTTTCGATTGAGGCGGGGCGGCCGGTCGCCTAATTTCGGTCTTGTTGCGAAGCGCTTGCCGCGCACAGAAACCCGAGGAGACAGAAGTGGCCCATACCGACGACCCGGCACGCGTGCGCACGGCGGCGCGCCGTCAGGAATACAGAATGATCGGCGGCGCCGGCGAGCGCGCGCACGCGGCCGGGCTCGTCAACGCCGCGTGGTACCGGTGCGCGGTGCCGCGGCCGTTGATGAAGCAGTTGATGCAGCGCGGCGATGCGCGTGCGATTCGCGACACGCTGATCTGGTACGCGGCGATCGCGATCAGCGGCGCGCTCGCGTGGCTGGCGTGGCGTGCGCATTCGGCGTGGGCGATCCCGGCGTTCTTCGTGTACGGCACGCTTTACTGCAGCCCCGCCGATTCGCGCTGGCACGAATGCGGGCACGGCACCGCGTTCCGCACGCGCTGGATGAACGACGTGCTGTACCAGGTCGCGTCGTTCCAGGTGTTCCGCCGCGCGACCGCATGGCGCTGGAGTCATGCGCGCCATCACACCGACACGCTGGTCGTCGGGCGCGATCCGGAAATCGCCGCGCCGAAGCCGACCGACTGGCTTGCGCTCGCGCTGAACGTCGTCGCGCTGAAGCACGTGGCCGGCGAGCTGCGCAAGATGATCGCGGTGTCGGTCACCGGCCGGCTCGACGACGAGGAGCGCACCTACGTGCCCGAATCGGAATGGCCGAAGGTCGTACGCGAGTCGCGCATGCATCTCGCGATCTACGTGCTCGTGACGGGCGCCGCCGTGTACTGGCGCACGATCCTGCCGCTGCTCTACATCGGGCTGCCGAGCCTCTACGGCGCGTGGCTGTATCTGTATTTCGGCCTCACGCAGCACGCGGGCATGCCGGAGAACGTGCTCGATCACCGGCGCAACTGCCGGACCGTGATGATGAATCCGGTGTTCCGCTTCCTGTACTGGAACATGAACTATCACGTCGAGCACCACATGTTCCCGATGGTGCCGTTCCATGCACTGCCGAAGCTGCACGAAGCCGTGAAGGCCGACATGCCGCCGCCGTACCGCAGCACGCTGGCGGCGTATGCGGAGATCGTGCCGGCGCTGGTCCGGCAGACGCGCGACCCGTCCGATTACGTCGTGCGGCCGGTGCCCGGTGCCGCGCGCGCCTAGCAGTTATCGACTATCCCGACGAAGGAGACACACACCATGACGCAATGGATCGACACCGGCGCGCTCGACGACATCGACGACGAAGACGTCGCGCGCTTCGATCATGCCGGCCGCACGTACGCGATCTACCGGATCGACGGCGAGGTTTATGCGAGCGACGGCCTGTGCACGCACGAGCACGTGCATCTCGCGGACGGGCTCGTGATCGATCACGTGATCGAATGCCCGAAGCACAACGGCCGCTTCGACGTGCGCGACGGCCGGCCGCTGTCGGCGCCCGCGTGCGAGAAGCTGCGCACCTACCGGGCGAAGGTCGAGGACGGCCGCATCCTGATCGAGGTATGACGCGATGACCGGCGACCGGGTGATGGCGATCGTCGGCGCGGGCCATGCGGGCGGCCGCGCGGCGCAGGTGCTGCGCGCGTCCGGCTGGCGCGGGCGCATCGTGCTGATCGGCGCGGAGCCGCATTTGCCGTACGAGCGGCCGCCGCTGTCGAAGGGCGTGCTGACCGGCGAGCGCAGCGCGGCGCAATGCCGATTGCGCGATGCCGACGCATGGGCGGCCGATCGTATCGAGCGGATCGTCGCGACCGTCGAGCGCATCGATCCGCCCGCACGCGAAGTGCGCATGTCGGGCGGGCACGTGCTCCGCTACGACGCGCTGCTGCTCGCCACCGGCGGCCGCGCGCGCCGTCTGGGCGTGCCGGGCGCGGCGCTCGACGGCGTAGTCGCGTTGCGCACGCTCGACGATGCGGCCGCGCTCGGCGCGCGGCTCGTGCCCGATGCGCGGATCGTGCTGATCGGCGGCGGCTTCATCGGTCTCGAAGTCGCGGCGTCGGCGCGGCAGCGTGGCTGCCGCGTGACCGTGCTCGATGCGGCGCCGCGGCTGCTCGGCCGCGCGGTGCCCGAGCCGATCGCGGCCCGCGTGCATGCGTTGCATGTGCAGCGGGGCGTCGCGATCGGCCTGAACCGCCGGCCCGTCGCGATCGCACGCAGGCCGGACGGCGCACTGGCCGTCGGGCTCGACGACGGCGATACGCTGATCGCCGATACCGTGGTCGCCGGCATCGGGATCGAACCCGCGGACGAGCTGGCGCGTGCGGCGGGCCTCGCCGTCGATCGCGGGATCGTCGTGAATGCGCGGCTCGAGACGTCGGCGCCCGGTATTTATGCGGCCGGCGATGTCGCGGTGTTCCCGAGCGGGTCGTCTGGGCGGCTCGTGCGTCAGGAAACCTGGCACGGCGCCGAAACGCAGGCACGCGCCGCCGCACTCAACATGCTGGGTGCCGACGAACCGTATCGCGACACGCCGTGGTTCTGGTCCGATCAATACGATGCGCAGCTGCAGGTGGCCGGCGAACCGGCGCTCGGCGAGCACACGGTCGCGCGTGTGCTCGGCGAGGACGCCGAGATTCATTTCCACTTCGATGCGAGCGAGCGGCTCGTCGCGGCGAGCGGCTTCGGCCGTGCAGCGGGATTCGCGAAGGAAATGCGCGTCGCGCGCATGCTGGTCGAGCGCGGGATCGACGTGACGCCGGGCGCGGTCGCGGATGCGACGGTGAAGCTGAAGTCGCTGGTATCGGCCGCGAGCGATCGGCGGTGACGCGCTGCGGTGCCGGCCCGAGCGCGGCCTCACGCGAGTCGACAGCGACGAAGACGGCGACGGCCGACGACAGGCATCCGACGACGACCGACGAGCGGCGACAGTCGACGACAGTCGACGACGACGTGAGAATGAAGCGGGGGGAAGGTGCGGGGAGAGCGGCAGCGCGCGGCAACCGCTGCCGCGCGCAAGCTCGAGCGAAACCGCGATCAGATCGTCGCGTGCAGGTGCAGATACAGGCCGGCTGCCGCGGCGCCGCCGAGCAGCGGGCCGACGACCGGCACCCATGCATAGCGCCAGTCGCTGTCGCGCTTGCCGGGAATCGGCAGCAGCGCATGCATGATGCGCGGCGACAGGTCGCGCGCGGGGCTCATCGCATAGCCGGTCGGGCCGCCGAGCGAGATGCCGATGCCGAGCACCAGCAGGCCGACAGGCAGCGCGTCGAGTGCGCCGAGGCCGACCTGCGGCGACGCGAGGTACAGCACGCCGAGGATCAGCACGAACGTGCAGATCGCTTCGGTCAGCACGTTGTGCGTGACGCTGCGGATCGCCGGCGCCGTGCAGAACACCGCGAGCTTCAGGTCCGCATCCGCTTCCTTCGCGAAGTGCTGGCGATACGCGAGCCACACGAGCAACGCGCCGGCCATCCCGCCGAGCATCTGCGCGAGCACGTAGCCGCCGACTTTCGACCACGCGAACTTGCCCGCGAGCGCGAGGCTGATCGTGACGATCGGGTTCAGATGCGCGCCGCTGAACGACGCGGTCACGTAGACGGCGACGAATACCGCCATCGCCCAGCCCATCACGATCACGATCAGATCCGCGCCTTTGCCCTTGGTCTTCGCAAGCAGCACGTTCGCGACCGCGCCGTTGCCGAGCAGCACGAGGATCGCCGTGCCGATGAATTCCGCAATATAAGGTGACATGTTGTCTCTCGTAGAGTGCGGCGGACTCGCGCGCTGCGCGGTCCGCCGGTGTTGTTGTATTTCGTTCGAGGGTGTTGCGGTTACTGCGTGTCGTCGGCCCATGCCTTCGCGGCGCGCACCGCACGCTGCCAGCCGGCCATGCGCTGCTCGACCTGCTCCTTCGGCATCGACGGCGCGAAGCGGCGATCGAGCTGCCACTGGTCGCGCACTTCGTCGAGATTCTTCCAGTAGCCGATCGCGAGGCCCGCGAGGTAGGCCGCGCCGAGCGCGGTCGTCTCGGTGATCTGCGGACGCACCGCATCCACGCCGAGCAGGTCGGCCTGGAACTGCATCAGCAAGTCGTTCGCGCTTGCGCCGCCGTCCACCCGCAGCTCGCCGATGCTGATGCCCGAATCGGCTTCCATCGCGGCCAGCACGTCGAGCGACTGGTACGCGATTGCATCGAGCGCCGCGCGGGCAAGATGCGCGGCGCTCGTGCCGCGCGTGACGCCGAACACCGAGCCGCGCGCCCGCGCGTTCCAGTGCGGCGCGCCGAGGCCGGCGAAGGCGGGCACGAGGTAGACGCCGTCGGTATGCGGCACGCTGGCTGCGAGCGCCTCGATTTCCGCGGCCGTCTTGATGAGGCCGACGCCGTCGCGCAGCCACTGCACGACCGCGCCCGCGATGAAGATGCTGCCTTCGAGCGCGTACTGCACGTCGTCGCCGATCTGCCACGCGATCGTCGTGACGAGGTTGTTCTTCGACTCGATCGGCTTGTCGCCGGTGTTCATCATCAGGAAGCAGCCGGTGCCGTAGGTGTTCTTCACCATGCCCGACGTCGTGCACATCTGGCCGAACAGCGCGGCGTGCTGATCGCCGGCGATCCCGGCGAGCGGGATCTTCGACGCGAACACGGTGGTCTTCGTGTGGCCGTAGATCTCCGACGACGCCTTCACTTCCGGCAGCATGCTGCGCGGGATGTCGAGCAGTTCGAGCAGCTCGCTGTCCCACTCGCGCGTGTGGATGTTGAACAGCATCGTGCGCGACGCGTTGGTCACGTCGGTCACGTGCAGCTCGTGCTTCGTGAAGTTCCACACGAGCCAGCTGTCGACGGTGCCGAACGCGAGCTTGCCCTGGCGGGCCTTGTCGCGCGCGCCCGGCACGTTGTCGAGGATCCAGCGGATCTTGGTCGCGGAGAAGTACGAGTCGATCGGCAGGCCGGTCTTCGCGCGCACCTTCGCTTCGAGGCCCTGCTGCTTCAGCGAATCGCAGAAGTCGGCCGTGCGCCGATCCTGCCAGACGATCGCGTTGTAGACGGGCTGGCCCGTCTCGCGATCCCAGACGATCGTCGTTTCGCGCTGGTTCGTGATGCCGATCGCGGCGATCGACGTGCCGTTCAGGCCCGTGCGCGTGACGGCTTCCGCGGCGACGCCGGCTTGCGTCGACCAGATTTCCTGCGGGTCGTGCTCGACCCAGCCGGGTTGCGGGTAGATCTGTTCGAATTCCTTCTGGGCAATCGATACGATATTGCCCTGGCGATCGAACAGCATCGCGCGGGAACTCGTGGTGCCCTGGTCAAGCGCGAGGATGTACTGGTCCTGCATGTCTCTCATCTCCATCCGTGGATTGGCTTAGTTGTGATGCGCGCCGCATGTGGGCGGCGCGTCGGTGAATCAACGTCGGTCAGGCAACTGCAACTGCATTCGAATCAGGCGTGCGGCGCATGCGCGGCGGCGAACCATGCGTCGACCGCGGCGGTCACGGCATCGAGCGTGCCGGGCGCGACGTGCAGCCCGAGCTTCGAGCGCCGCCACAGCACGTCCTGCGCGCAGGTCGCCCATTCGGCGTCGCGCAGGTAGCGCAGTTCCGCGTCGTGGATGCCCGGCGCGATTTCGGCGCCGAGATCGGCAAGCGACTTCGCGCCGTCGATCACGCGCTCCGCACGGGTGCCGTACGCACGCGCATAGCGGCGCGCGAGTGCGGCGGGCAGCCACGGATGGCGTTTCGCGAACGCGCCGGCGAACCCGTCGAACTTCGCGTTCGCGATGTCGCCGCCCGGCAGCGCGACGCCGGCCGTCCAGGGCTTCGCGTCGCGGCCGAGCGCGCGGCACAGCATGTCGCCGGCTTCTTCCGCGAGCTTGCGGAACGTCGTGATCTTGCCGCCGAACACCGACAGCAGCGGGGCGCCCGCGCCGTCGTCGAGCTCGAGGCGATAGTCGCGCGTGACGGCC
Organism: Burkholderia sp. ABCPW 11; assembly: GCF_001523445.1. NCBI lineage: Bacteria > Pseudomonadati > Pseudomonadota > Betaproteobacteria > Burkholderiales > Burkholderiaceae > Burkholderia > Burkholderia sp. ABCPW 11. Next base: position 100,510 of record NZ_LOVM01000074.1, read on the forward strand.
GATGCGTTCGCCGCGTTCTCGTCTTCCAGCAGCGGGCGCACGCCCGAATAGGTCCAGTGCACGTCGGCCGGCGAGATCTTGCGCTTGAAGTAGCGGTTGATCGAATCGCACAGGTACTGCGTCTCGTCGCGATCGATCGCGACCTTCGCGGGATCGTTCGTGTATTCGACGTCGGTCGTGCCGATCAGCGTGAAATCGTGCTCGTACGGAATCGCGAAGATGATCCGCTTGTCCGGGTTCTGGAAGATGTAGGCGTGATCGTGATCGAACAGGCGGCGCGTGATGATGTGGCTGCCCTTCACGAGCCGCACGCTGTGATGCGCGCCGCGGCCGAGCGCGCCGTGCAGCACTTCGCCGACCCACGGGCCGGCCGCGTTCGCGATCGCGCTCGCGTGTACGACGCGGATCGAACCGTCGGCCTGCTGCAGCCGCGCTTCCCATGCGTCGCCGCGGCGCTCGGCGGAAACGAGCTTCGTGCGCGTCAGGATCTCGGCGCCGCGCTCCTTCGCATCCATCGCGTTCAGCACGACGAGGCGGGCGTCGTCGACCCAGCCGTCGGAATACACGAAGCCGCGCTTGATCGAGTCGATCAGCGGCGCGCCGGCCGCATGGCGGCGCATGTCGATGCCGCGCGAGCCGGGCAGCAGCTCGCGTTTCGCGAGGTGATCGTAGAGGAACAGGCCGATGCGGATCAGCCAGGCCGGGCGCAGGTTCGGCATGTGCGGCATCACGAAGCGCAGCGGCCACATGATGTGCGGCGCCGCGCGCAGCAGCGTTTCGCGTTCCTGCAGCGCCTTGCGCACCAGCCCGAACTCGTTGTACTCGAGGTAACGCAGGCCGCCGTGAATCAGCTTCGTGCTGGACGACGACGTGTGCGACGCGAGGTCGTCCTGCTCGCAGAGCATGACCGACAGGCCGCGGCCGGCCGCATCGCGCGCGATCCCCGCGCCGTTGATGCCGCCGCCGACGACGAGCAGATCGTAGCGATTCGGTTGGGTCACCTGCTGTCCTTATCGTCTGTTGAAATAGGGCGAACATGAAATGTTCGAATTCGAAATTTAACGAACGAAATCGAAAAAGTAAAGTTCGAAAAAGCGGGGCCAGTAGCGCGCCAGCCGATCCCGGACGATACTGGCGGAATCGACCGTTTCGCGAGGTGAATCATGCGTATTGGGATGTGGGCCGGCGTGTGCGCCGTCCTTCTGGCGGGGTGCAGCGCGGGTATGCCGCCGCTCGCCGGCAACTGGCGGGCGCCGTCGTTCGTCGACCTGCAGACGTCGTGCGGCGGCGCGGCGCGCGACTGGGGCGCGGACGCGCAGCCGGTCTACTCGACGCTGTACGACGCGTACGTCGCGAAACGGTATCGCGGGCTGACCGAGGCGAACTATTGTGCGTTCGTAAACGAACTTTCGACCCACTATGTGGCGCCCGACGCGGCGGCGCGCGCCGGCTGGATCGCCTATTTCAACGGGGCGCGTGCGCAGGCCATCAGCTGGCGGGCGGCGGTCGATCCGACGCTGCGCGGCGGCTGATGCCGGGGGCGGCGAACGGCGGGCAGGCGGGAGGCCGAAACGAACGCGCGGCCGGAGTCCGGCCGCGCGTTCGGGTCAAAGCGGCGGGGCTTACGAATAGCGGTACTTGATGGATCGCAGCGCGGCGTCGCCGGTCTCGGTCACGCAGTATTTGCGTCCCGAGCCGAGCCCTTCCAGGCGGACGAGCTGTTGTTCGAGCAGGATGTCCAGTTCATCCCGATCCATGTCGCGCTGATCAGGCGCGTCCTTCACAAGCAAGAGCGTGGCGAATTCATGCGGACTCAGCATCGTTCTCTCCATGGCAATCGGACTGCCCGCGCGGCCGGCGCATACGCCGCCGCGCGATACCCCGCGAGGGTATGGCTTGGGGGGAAAAGCTGCATTCGCCGGCCTGCGATTCGCACCGCCCTGGCACAGGCGGATCGGCGAACGGGCCGGGGAACTGGAGTCTAGTCGAGCGCGCAGGCAACGACAAATCGTGCCCCGTTAATTTTCCGTTTGACAGAAGGGCCCGCCGCGAGCGGTTCGCGCGCGGCGTCAACTTCTTGATTTCACTTGAAGTTTCAGGTGCGCTGCAACATCGCGAGCGTCATTCCGCGACGTACACCTGGGTGCCGGCCGCGGCCACCGTGTCGGCCATGTCGGGCGGCAGCGGCTTGTCGGTGAAAAGCGCGTGCACCTGGCTCAGATGGCCCTGGCGCACCAGCGCCGGGCGGCCGACCTTCGAATGGTCGGTCACGAGGTAGACCGTGCGCGCATGCTGCATGATCGCCTCGGCGACGCGCACCTCGCGCGTGTCGAAATCGCGCAGCGTGCCGTCGGCCTCGATCGCCGACGTGCCGATGATCGCGTAGTCGACCTTGAACTGGCGGATGAAGTCGATCGCGAGCTCGCCGACGATACCCTTGTCCCACGGCCGCACGATGCCGCCCGTGATCAGCACCTCGCAGTCGGGGTAGCCGCTCATCATCGACGCGACGTTCAGGTTGTTCGTGATCACGTGCAGCCCGTGATGGCGGTTCAGCGCGCGCGCGACTTCCTCGGTCGTCGTGCCGAGGTTGATGAACAGCGATGCCTGGTCGGGGATGTGCGATGCCGCGAGCGCCGCGATGCGCCGTTTCTCGTCATGGAACATCCGCTGGCGCGCCGTATACGACACGTTCTCCGAGCTGGTCGGCAGGCTCGCGCCGCCGTGGTAGCGGCGCAGCAGGTTCAGGTCGGCGAGCCAGTTCACGTCGCGGCGGATCGTCTGCGGCGTCACCGCGAAATGCGCGGCGAGATCGTCGACGGTCACGAAGCCGTCGCGCTGCACCCATTCGAGCAATTCCTGCTGGCGCGCGTTGAGGGTGAGGCGGGGATCTCGGGTCATGGCTCGATGGTCGGGTCGTGAGACGGAGCGGGTATTGTAAGGGCGGCAACGGCGTTCGGCCGGCCAGCCGGCCGTCGGCGCACAGGATTCATGTAGAAATTGCATGGATTCATGTGACAAATGAATTTGTGCGATTGCGCCGATCGCGCTGGAATGGCGGATTGCCCGCTCGTGCGGGCGCGTTCATTCGGCTTTCGACGAGGTGGTATCGATGACTGATTTCAACTGGCACAACCCGTATCCGTCGACCCGCATCCCGGTGTTCGCGCGCAACGTCGTGTCGACGTCGCACCCGCTCGCCGCGCAGGCCGGGCTGCGGATGCTGTGGAAGGGCGGCAACGCGGTGGACGCGGCGCTGGCCGCGGCCGCCGCGATCACGGTCGTCGAGCCCGTGTCGTGCGGGCTCGGCGGCGATGCATTCGCGCTCGTGTGGGACGGCGAGCGGCTGTCCGGGCTGAATGCATCGGGCGTCGCGCCGGCCGCGTGGAACGTCGACTACTTCCGCAAGCGCCACGGCGCCAACGCGCGCGGCATCGCGAACAAGCCGACGCGCGGCTGGGACACCGTCACGGTGCCGGGCGTGATCGCGGGCTGGGAAGCGCTGCACGCGAAGTTCGGTTCGCTGCCGTTCGCGGACCTGCTCGAGCCGGCGATCGAGATCGCGGAGCGCGGCTATTCGGTGTCGCCGATCGTCGCGCACAAGTGGGCGGCGGCCGTTCCCGAACTGCAGGGCCTGCCCGGCTTCGCGGACACCTTCATGCCGCGCGGCCGCGCGCCGCTCGTCGGTGAACGCATGTGCCTGCCCGGGCATGCGCAAACGCTGCGCACGCTCGCGAAGGACGGTGCCCGTGCGTTCTACGAAGGCGCGCTCGCCGAGCGTATCGCCGTGTTCGCGCGCGAAGGCGGCGGCGCGCTGACCGAAGCCGACTTGCGCGCGTACCGGCCGGAATGGGTCGAGCCGATCGGCAAGCGCTTCGGCCGCCACACGATTCACGAGATCCCGCCGAACGGGCAGGGCATCGCCGCGCTGATCGCGCTCGGCATCGCCGAGCATGCGGGCGCGACCGAATGGCCGGTCGACTCGGTCGATTCGCAGCATCTGCAGATCGAGGCGATGAAGCTCGCGTTCGCGGATGTCTATCGCTACGTCGCCGATCCGCGCGCGATGGACGTCACGCCCGAACAGATGCTCGACGATGCCTATCTCGCCGAACGCGCGAAGCTGATCGATCCTGCCCGCGCGACGCACTTCGCCGCCGGCCGCCCGCATTCGGGCGGCACGATCTACCTCGCGGCGGCCGACGAACGCGGAATGATGGTGAGCTTCATCCAGTCGAACTACATGGGCTTCGGTTCGGGGCTCGTCGTGCCCGGCACGGGCATTGCGCTGCAGAACCGCGGGCACGGCTTCTCGATGGACCCGGCTTCGCCGAACGTCGTCGCGGGCGGCAAGCGGCCGTTCCACACGATCATCCCGGCGTTCGTCACCGAAGAAGCCAACGGCCGCACCGAGGCCGTGATGAGCTTCGGCGTGATGGGCGGCGACATGCAGCCGCAGGGCCATCTGCAGACCGTCGTGCGGATGCTCGGCTATGGCCAGCAGCCGCAGGCCGCATGTTGCGCGCCGCGCTGGAAGGTCAACCGCGACTTCACGCTCGACGTCGAGGCGACGATGAACCGCGCGACGGTCGACGCGCTGGCCGCCCGCGGCCACACGATCCAGTCGATCGACGATCCTTACATGGATTTCGGTTCGGGGCAGTTCGTCTGGCGCCTCGATCCCGACGATCCGGAGCGCGGCTACGTGGCCGCGAGCGACAGCCGGCGCGACGGGCTGGCGGCCGGTTTCTGACGGATCGCTTCCAGCGTTACCGGCAATTTTCACGCATCACGGGCGGCCCGGCGGCCGCCCGTTTCGTTTCGCGCGGCGGATACCGTCGCACGCGCGCAAGCGGTTCGAAGGCCTCGTCTAACGAACGGCAACGAACGCCGTGGAACTGCGCCTGCCGGGTATGGTCAGTGCTTTGGAGCACGAACGTCAAAGTCCGGCTAAGATGCCAGGATGGTTCGGCCGGACCGATTCACTATAAACGCATGTAAAACGCCGCCTGCGGATCGGCTGGCGCCTGTGCCCCAGGCATGGGCCGGCCTCCGCGCGACGACTGGGAGCGCACCACCATGGACACCAAAACGACGCATGTGATGCCGTGGCGTATCGAGGACATCGACCTGAACCGGATCGATCGTCAGCGTGCCGCCGCGAACGAGGATCTGTTGTTGCTGCTGTGCGCATCGTCGTTCATCGAAAGCGGCTCGGATCTCTATACGAGCAATCTGAGCGAATTCTTCAACGATGATCCGGAAGTTTCCGCATGGCTCAACAATGCGTGGGAGCACGAAGAATTGCAGCACGGCCGCGCGCTGAAGGCGTACATCGCGCACGTGTGGCCCGAGTTCGACTGGGATACCGCCTTCGCGAATTTCTTTGCCGAGTATTCGAAGACCTGCTCGGTCGAGGCGTTCGAAAAGACCCGCGCGCTTGAAATGGTCGCACGCTGCGTCGTCGAGACGGGCACGGCCACGCTCTATCGCGCGATCAACGAATGCTCGGACGAGCCGGTGCTGAAGGAAATCACCGACAACATCCGCACGGACGAAGTGCGCCACTACAAGCACTTCTTCAAGTTCTTCAAGAAGTACAACCAGGTCGAAGGCAACGGCCGGCTCGCGGTGCTCGGGGCGCTCGCGCGCCGCGTGATGGAAATCAAGAACGAGGATTCCGAGATCGCGCTGCGCCACGTATTCGCGATCCGCTATCCGGACCGCGTCGGCGACAGCCAATACAACCGCGAGCGCGCCGCGCGCATCAGCAGGCTCGTGCGGCGCAACCTGTCGGCCGACATGTGCGTGAAGATGCTGCTCAAGCCGCTCGATCTGCCCGCGAAGATCCAGCCGGGCGTCCACTATCCGCTCACGAAGATCACGCGGCACGTTTTCCTGCGCTGATCGCCGCGGCGCGGCCCGTCGCGCTATGCTGGCGCATCCTCGTCCGATCCGTACCCGGGCCACGCCATCATGACCGATACCCATCGCCACGCGCTCGAACAATGGACCTTCGACGCGTGGCCGTCCGCCGTCGTGTCGTTGTTCGACGGCACCGCACTCGAACGTCATGCCGATATCGCCGCGTCGCTGATCGTCGCGACCGACGACGGCCAGTTGCGCACGACGCTGCTTGGCGTCGGCGAGATCTATGCGCACGATGCGCGCACGCTGCTGATCGCGCTCTGGCCGCAGTCGCGGGCGGCCAGAGCGATCGCGCAACGGCGCACGGCCGCGTTGACGCTCGTCGCGGACGGTGCGTTCTTTCAGGCGCAACTGGAGATGGCGCCGCTCGAAGGAGACTTCGGGGGACTGGCCGGATTCGCTGCGACGATCGCGCACGGCGATGCGCAGCGGGTCGGCTATGCGCGTCTCGCGACGGGCGTCACGTTTACGCTGGAAGGGGAGCGCGCCGCGGTGCTCGCACGCTGGCAGCGCCAGATCGAGCACCTGCGGCGCGCGGCCGCGCGGCTTCAGTGACCGCGCTGGCCGCTGCGCGACGAACGGTTGCGGTTCGCGTGCGCGGCGTTGCCGCTCGCCGGCCGGGCGCCGTTGCCGCCGCCCGCCGGACGGCCGCCGCCGTTACCACCGGCGCCGCCCTGCGTGCGCGGCTTCGCTGCCTTTTGCGGTGCCGCCTTCGGTTGCCCGGCCTTCGGTTGCGCGTTGCCGTCGCGTTTCGCGGCCGGCTGGCCTGAGCCGCCGCCACGCGGCGGGCGATTGCCGCCGCCGCCGCGCGGTTGCTGTTGCCCGCGGCGCTGCTGGATCGGCTCCGGCTTCGCGTTCGGATCGGGTTCGAAGCCCGCGATCACTTCCTGCGGGATCTCGCGCTTGATCAGCCGCTCGATGTCGCGCAGCAACTGCTTCTCGTCGACGCACACGAGCGACACGGCTTCGCCGGTCGCGCCCGCGCGGCCCGTGCGGCCGATCCGGTGCACGTAATCCTCGGGCACGTTCGGCAGGTCGAAGTTGACGACGTGCGGCAACTGGTCGATGTCGATCCCGCGCGCGGCGATATCGGTCGCGACGAGCACCTGGAGCGTGCTGTTCTTGAACTCGGCCAGCGCGCGCGTACGGGCCGACTGGCTCTTGTTGCCGTGGATCGCCATCGCGCTGATGCCGTCCTTCGTCAGTTGCTCCGCAAGCCGGTTCGCACCGTGCTTGGTGCGCGTGAACACGAGCACCTGGAACCAGTTGTGCTCGCGGATCAGGTGCGTGAGCAGCTCGCGCTTGCGGTCGCGGTCGACCGGATGGATCTTCTGCGCGACGCTCTCGGCGGTCGTGTTGCGGCGGGCGACCTCGATCAGCGCGGGCGAGTCGAGCAGGCTGTCGGCAAGCGCCTTGATCTCGTCGGAGAAGGTGGCCGAGAACAGCAGGTTCTGGCGCTGCGGCGGCAGCTTCGCGAGCACGCGCTTGATGTCGTGGATGAAGCCCATGTCGAGCATCCGGTCGGCTTCGTCGAGCACGAGGATGTCGAGATCCGACAGGTCGATGGTCTTCTGCTGCATGTGGTCGAGCAGGCGTCCCGGCGTCGCGACGACGATGTCGACGCCGCGCTTGAGCGCATCGATCTGCGGATTGATGCTGACGCCGCCGAACATCACGGTCGAGCGCAGCTTCAGGTACTTGCTGTACGCGCGCACGCTTTCCTCGACCTGGGCGGCGAGTTCGCGCGTCGGCGTGAGGATCAGCGCGCGCACCGCGCGCTTCGCGCCACGGTGCTCGGCATAGAACGTGTGCAGGCGTTGCAGGATCGGCAGCGTGAAGCCGGCGGTCTTGCCGGTGCCGGTTTGTGCGCCGGCGAGTAGGTCGCCGCCGCCGAGGACGGCCGGGATCGCCTGCTGCTGGATCGGGGTCGGCGACGTGTAGCCGAGCTCGTTGACCGCCTTGACCAGCGGTTCGGCCAGGCCGAGAGATTCGAAAGACATAGATACCACTCTTGAGTTTTATGATCGGCGATGCATCGCGCGGCCCGCGCGGCAAACCTGCATCGCAAAACAGCCAAAAAGCAAAAGGGCGCGGCCGCGGTTTCCCGCAGCCGCGCCCCGTGTGTGTGAGCCGCTTCTTAGTCGAGCGGCGCGGAACGCAGATCGCTCACCTGTTGCGGCGAGATCGGCGTACCGTTGTTACCCCAAGACATCCGGATATACGTGACGACCGCCGCGACTTCCTGGTTCGACAGCGACTGTGCGAACGGCGGCATCCCGTACGGACGCGGATTCTTGAACGTGCTCGGCGGGTAGCCGCCATTCAGCACCATGCGGATCGGGTTGACGGCCGATTCCATCATGATCGAGTGGTTGCCTGCGAGCGGCGGATAGGCCGGCGGCTTGCCGGCGCCGTTTTCGGCGTGGCAGGTCGCGCAGTTGTCCGCGTAGATCTTCTTGCCCTGCTCGAACAGCGCGTTGCCGAACTGCTTCGACGGCTCATACTGCATGTTCTTCGGCGCTTCGGCCTTCTGCGGGATCGACTTCAGGTACGTCGACATCGCGCGCGTATCTTCGTCGGTCATGTACTGCAGGCTGTTGTGGACCACGTCCGCCATCGGGCCGAACACGGCGCCCTTCTGCGACACGCCGGCTTGCAGCAGGTCGGACAGCTCCTGCACGTGCCAGTCGCCGAGGCCGAGTTCCTTGTCGTTCGTCAGCGACGGCGCATACCAGTTCTGCAGCGGGATCAGGCCGCCGGCGAACGCCGACGAGTTCACCGGGCCGCCCATCATGTTGATCGACGTGTGGCACATCGAGCAGTGGCCGAGGCCTTCGACGAGATACGCGCCGCGGTTCCATTCGACCGACTTCGTCGGATCCGGCTTGTACTCGCCTTCCTTGAAGAACAGCGTGCGCCAGCCGATCAGCAGGTTGCGGTTGTTGAACGGGAACTTCAGTTCGTGCGGGCGGCTCGGCACCGACACCGGCGCCACCGAGCGCAGGTACGCGTAGATCGCGTCCGAATCGGCGCGCGTGACCTTCGTGTAGCTCGCGAACGGGAAGCCCGGATAGAGCAGGCTGCCGTCCTTCGAACGGCCCGTGTGCATCGCGCGGTAGAAGTCGTCCGACGTCCACTTTCCGATACCGTTCTGGTCGTCCGGCGTGATGTTCGGCGTGTACATCGTGCCGAACGGCGTCGCCATCGGCAGGCCGCCCGCGAACGGCTTGCCGCCGCGCACGGTGTGGCACGCGATACAGTCGCCCACGCGCGCGAGGTATTCGCCCTTCTTGATCAGCGCAGCTTGGTCGGCCGGCGTGGCCGCGACGGCGGCAGCGCCGTGCAGCGTGTCGTTGCCCGGCCACAGAACCGGCACGAGGGCGGCGGCCGCGATGATCGCGACGGCCGAGAATGCAAACAGGGACTTGCGTTTCATTGTGTCTGTCTCCCTTGCCTTATTGCGGTTCGCTGCCGCAGGCGAGCGGAGTCTTCATCGAACGCGCCGGAGCCGGCACGGGGTTGGCGGGCGCCGGTTGCGCGGCGAGCCATGCGGTCACGGCCGTCACGTCTTCGTCGGAAAGCTTCGCGGCGATGTCGTGCATGCAATCGGGCGCCTTCGCGTGGCGGTTGCCCGAGCGCCATGCGCCGAGCTGTGCGCTCAGGTAATCGGCGTGCAGGCCGACGAGGCCCGGGATCGCCGGCTGCATGCCGGTCAGCCCTGCGCCGTGGCAGGCCACGCAGGCCGGCAGCTTGCGGGACGGGTCGCCCTGCGTGACGAGCTGCTTGCCGCGGGCGAGCGTCGCGGCCGGCAGCGTCGGCTTCGCCGGCGTCGGGTACGGCGGACGTTCGGCCGAGAAGTGCTCGGCGATTTCGCGCAGGTAGTCGTCGTTCAGGTACGTCAGCAGGTAATTCATCGGCGGGTACTTGCGCCGGCCGTCACGGAAGTTGACGAGCTGGTTGTACAGGTACTCGGCCGGCTTGCCGGCAAGACGCGGGAAATAGTCGTTGTCCGTGCCCTGGCCGTGAACGCCGTGGCATGCGGTACAGCCGCGCACGCGCTCGGCCATGGTATCGGGTGCCTTGAGCGGCGCCTGCTGGGCGTGCGCTTGCTCCGTGGGCTTGGTCTGCGCTTGGGCAGCGCTCGTAAGGCCCGCGCCGCCGATCATCAGAACGGCGAGCAGCGGACGGAAGAGGCGTCTTGAAGACACACGAGACTCCATGATTATTCGTCGGGGACCTTGTCCGGGCTACGATCGGCTCGGCGCATGGACGGCAGGACAGCCGGGCTGCTGCGACGCGGCATTCTATCATCGATGGGTAATGACGGCTATTTGACGAAAGGACATCGGTTCCTGTCTGTTTGCGACTTGCGACAATTTGACGCGCATTGCGCCACGCGCGAGTGAACCGGCGTGCGCTTTCACCCTCGAAGACCGTACACTCGCGGGTCGCGCGGCGCCGCCTCCGCCGCAGGTCCAGTCATTTCTCCCGTTTCCGGATTCATCGATGACGTTTCTTACCGTGCCGTTGCCTGCCTCACGCCGTCCGTCCCGTTGCCGCCGCACTGCCGGCCTGCCGCTTGCGGGAGGGCATGCGCGATGAAGTTCGACAGCTTGTGGATCGGCCAGGTCGCGCTCGCGGCGCTGATGGACGCGGCGTTCGCGATGGCGGTCGGCTCGGCGCTGCTCAAGGCGTGGCTCGGCAAGGACGGCGCGCGGCCGGTCGTCGCGCCGTCGCACCCCGCATGGCTGCGTGCGCAACATTCGCTGGTCGCGGCGGCGCTGGCACTGGTGCTCGCCGATCTCGGCTGGCTCGTCTACGAGGCCGCGGCGATGAGCGGCGCCGGGCTCGGCGGCGCGTTCGCCGCGATGCCCGTCATGCTGATGCAGACGCACACGGGCTTCGCGTGGAGCGTCGCGTTCGCCGGCGCGGTGGTACTCGCGATCGTCGCGCTCGCGAAGCCGGACGGCCCGCTCGCGCATGCGGTGCTGTGGCTCGCGGTGATCGTGGTCGCGGCCGGCAAGGCGTCGCTCGGCCATGCGGCCGATAGCGGCGTGCTGTCCGCGGCGGTCGGCGTGCAGACGCTGCACCTGCTGGCCACCGCCGTATGGGGCGGCCTCGTGCTCGCGGGTGGGCTCGCGGTGCTGCCGGCGCTGGGCTCGTCGGTCGCGCGCGGCGCGCTGATCCGCATCGGCCAGCACCTGTCGCGTACGTCGATCGTCGCGGTCGTCTTCGTGCTCGGCACCGGCGTGCTCAACGCGATCCGCGGGCTCGGCGGCTCGCTCGCGCCGCTCGACGGCAGCACGTGGGGGCGCGTGTTGCTGCTGAAGCTGCTGCTCGTCGCGCTCGCGCTCGTGCTCGGCGGGCTCAACCGCTTCTCGGCGCTGCCGCGCCTGCGCCGCACCGCGTCGACCGAGGACGCGTACACGTTCCGCAACATCCTGCATCTCGAAGGGATGACGATGATCGGCGTATTCGTCGCGGCGGCCGTGCTGTCGTTCAGCGTGCCGGGGTTCGCGGCGCTCGGCTGACGGCGCGCTCCGTGCGGCGCGACGTCATGGCGCCGCGCATGTAAAACGGCCGCCCTGTCGGGCGGCCGTTCGGAACCGGCCATCCGCAACCGGCCGTCGGCAACCGAATGCGTATCGCGCCGGCCGCAGCCGCGCGCGATGCGCATCGCACTCACCACTCGGCGACGCTGCCATCCGCGTGGCGCCACACCGGGTTGCGCCAGCGATGGCCCGTCTTCGCCATCTCGCGCACCTTTTCCTCGTTCACGTCGATGCCGAGCCCCGGGCCCTGCGGGATCGCGACGAAGCCGTCTTCGTAGCGGAACACTTCGGGGTTGCGCAGGTAGTCGAGCAGGTCGTTGCCCTGGTTGTAGTGGATGCCGAGGCTCTGTTCCTGGATGAATGCGTTGTAGCTGACCGCGTCGAGCTGCAGGCACGCGGCGAGCGCGATGGGCCCGAGCGGGCAGTGCAGCGCGAGCGCGACGTCGTAGCTTTCCGCGAGCGTCGCGATCTTGCGGCATTCGGTGATGCCGCCCGCGTGCGATGCGTCCGGCTGGATGATGTCGACGTAGCCGCCTGCGAGGATGTGCTTGAAATCCCAGCGCGAGTACAGCCGTTCGCCGAGCGCGATCGGCGTATTGGTCTGGTTGACGATGTCGCGCAGCGCCTCGGCGTTCTCCGACAGCACCGGCTCCTCGATGAACATCAGCTTGTACGGGTCGAGCTCCTTCGCGAGCACCTTCGCCATCGGCTTGTGCACGCGGCCGTGGAAGTCGACGCCGATTCCCACGTGCGGGCCGACCGCATCGCGCACCGCCGCGACGTTCGCGATCACCTGCTCGACCTTGTCGTAGGTGTCGACGATCTGCAGCTCTTCGGAGCCGTTCATCTTCAAGGCCTTGAAGCCGCGCTCGACGACCGCGCGCGCATTGTTCGCGACGTCGCTCGGCCGGTCGCCGCCGATCCATGAATACACCTTGATGCGGTCGCGCACCTGGCCGCCCAGCAGCGCGTGCACCGGCACGCCGTGATGCTTGCCCTTGATGTCCCACAGCGCCTGGTCGACGCCCGCGATCGCGCTCATCATGATCGGCCCGCCGCGATAGAAGCCCGCGCGGTACATCACCTGCCAGTGATCCTCGATCAAGCGCGGGTCGCGGCCGACGAGGTAGTCGGCCAGTTCGTGCACGGCGGCCTCGACCGTGTGCGCGCGGCCTTCGACGACCGGCTCGCCCCAGCCGACGATGCCCTCGTCGGTTTCGATCTTGAGGAACAGCCAACGGGGCGGGACGACGAAAGTTTCGAGGCGGGTGATTTTCATGAGGCGAGTCTCCATGATTGACCGGCGCGGCCGTGCGGACGCGGCGCGCGATCCGTGCTTTCGCGGTTATCCTAGCGTAGTCGAATAAAAAATAGTATTAATAGCATTAATGTGCAGATAGTGGGCACCCGCCCGACGGAGAACGATCATTCAACGCGACCTGCATGGACAGACGGCCTTCCGGCTCGCGACGGCGATCCTGCGCGGCGACTATCCGCCCGAATCGCTGCTGCCGAGGGAACCCGACCTGATGGAGATGTACGGCGTGAGCCGCACGGTGATGCGCGAGGCGTTGCGCACGCTGACGTCGAAGGGGTTGGTCGAATCGCGGCCGAAAGTCGGCACGCGCGTGCGGCCGCGCCGTGCGTGGAACCTGCTCGATGCCGATCTGCTCGACTGGTATGCGCGCGTCGCGCCGCCGCTCGCGTTCGCGCTGAAGCTGCAGGAGATGCGCGAGATGATCGAGCCATACGCGGCCGCGCTGGCCGCGCGCACGCATACGCCCGACGCGTTCGACGCGATCGAGGGCGCGGCGCGCGCGATGGCCGCCGCGCGCAACGTCGACGAATGGGTGCGCGCCGACCTGCGCTTTCACCTGAGCGTGCTGGAGGCCGGCGGCAACGAGCTGCTGGTGCCGCTCGGCGCGCTGATCGATCGCACGCTCGAGGCGCAACTGCAACTGAATGCGCGTCGGGCGGACGTGTACAACGCGTCGCTTGCCGAGCATACGGCCGTCAGCGACGCGATCCGCGTGCGCGACGAGGACGGCGCGCGCCGCGCGATGGCGACGCTGCTCGCGGTGACGCGCGCGCGCATCGAAGCGTCGTGACAGGAGCGGGGCGGCCGGTGCCGCGGCGTCAGGCGTTCGCGCAGCCGCCCGGCTTGTGGATGCGCTCCGTCGACGGCGGGTACTTCGCGAGCAGGCTCGCCGGTCGCCGCGGGCGCGCGACCAGGTCGCCGCCGCAGTTCGGGCAGCGGCCCTTCAGCACGTCGTCCGCGCAGGTCGCGCAAAACGTGCACTCGAATGCGCAGATGCGCGCTTCCGCCGAATCGGGCGGCAAGTCCTTGTCGCAGCATTCGCAGCCGGGGCGCAGTTCGAGCATGACGGTCTCCTGGGTCGGTGAGGGATGGGCGCCGCCCGGACATTGCGTGCGGCGCATGCGAGCGCTACTGTACGCGTTTGTATCGGCCCGGCCAACGGCGGCCCGCCCGGGCGCCGACGACGCCCATGGGCCGCACCGGGAGACGACCATGCTTTATCGCGGAAGCTGTCACTGCGGCGACGTGACGTTCGACGCGGAAGGCGACCTGCAGGGCGTGATGGCGTGCAACTGCTCGATCTGCCAGCGCAAGGGTGCGCTGATGTGGTTCGTGCCGCGCGACCGCATGAAGCTGCTGACACCCGACGAGAATCTGGCGACCTACATGTTCAACAAGCACGTGATCCGGCATCGCTTCTGCAAGCGCTGCGGGATTCATGCGTTCGGCGAAGGCATCCACCCGGACGGCACCGCGATGGCCGCGATCAACGTGCGTTGCCTCGAAGGCGTCGACCTCGACGCGCTGCCCGTCACGCACTACGACGGCCGCTCGCGCTGAGCGGCGCGCCGGCGCGGGCGCGCCGCAATCGGCTCAGGACGGTTGCACGGCGGCCGCGTTCGGCGCAGGCGTTTCCGCCTGCGGTGCGGGCCCGGCGGTGCGCGTGCCGGCGTCGGCCGGGCGTTCGATCAGCGGCGCGAGCGCCGGCGCCATCGACTTCAGCAGTTGCACGGCCATCGCGCTCGTGAAGTCGTAGCGCGCGGCATACGGCTCATGCGCGGTCGCCGTCAGCACCCCGAAGAACCGGTCGCCGATCGCGAACACGAAGGTGCCGCTGCGGTTGACCTTGCGCGACTCGATCAGCCGCGCGCCGCGCGCATAGACGTTGAAGCGCTGGTCGCCCGTCCCCGTCTTGCCGTACACGTCGAGCGTCTTGCCGTCCGGCAGCGTGAGCCCGCCCGCGAGGCGGCGCGCGGTGCCGTGGAGCACGACGTCGCGCAGCAGCGTGTGCGCGACGTTGACGATCTCCGGCGCCAGCATCGGCTGCGGCTGCGCGGTCGCGCGGACGAAGCGGGTTTCGTACGGCGTGCCTTTCGCGAAATCGAGCCGCGTGATTGTCTCGGTCGGCGCCTTCCGGCCGCCGTTCGCGATCAGGCCGATCAGTTTCGCGAGCGCGTCGGGCTGGTCGCCCGATGCGCCGATCGCGGCCGCATAGGACGGCGTCACTTCCGCGAACGGGTAGCCGAGCGCGCGCCACGACTTCGTGATTTCCGCATACGCGCGCAGCTCGACCATGCGGCGGATGCGCCGGTCCTGCGTCGCGTGGTAGCGGGTCTTGTACAGCCACGAATACGTGTAGAAACGCGCATCGCGGCTGTCGCGCTGAACGTCGGCGAGCGCCGCGCCCGGGTGCGCGCGCAGGTAGTTGAGCGTCCACAGCGCGAGCGGATGGACGCTCGCGATATAGCCGCGGTCGTTGAGGTTGAAGCGGTCGATCGCGTACTTCGCATAGAGCGCGGCGAGATCGTCGTCGGACAGCGTCGCGGCCGGCGTGCCTTTCAGTTGCGCGCGCATCTGCGCATCGAACCACGCGAGCGATTCGTTCGGCGCGACGCTGCGCAGCACCGTCGCGATCTTCGGCGGCGACTTGCGTACGTCGCGCAGCATCAGCGCGAGCGCGTCGTCGGGCGCCTTGCCCGCATAGCGCGTGTAGTAGCGCTTCACGTAGACCTGGCTTTCGCCGTCGACGAATTGCTGGAGGTAATGCTGGCGCTGCGCGGGATCGCCCAGCCACGACGACGAAGGGCCGGCCGCCTGCAGCGTTTCGTAGTGGACGATGTCGCGCATCAGCCGCACGAACACGAGGTTCACCGAGTGCTCGAACGCCGCGTGCAGCGTCATGATGCGGCCGTTGTCCGACTTCTCGAAGTTGGAGAACACTTGCGCACCGCCGCCCGTGTAGAACACGTCCGGGCTCGCCGAATACTTGCGTTCGACGGCTGCATCGAGCATTGCCTGCAGCGAGCGGTCGCGCGTATGCGACAGGTAGTCGAGCGCCCAGCGCGACAGCCCGTCGATCGGATCGGGCTTCACGCGCGCCAGCTCCGCGTTCGACAGGTTCGCATAGCGCGCATGCAGGTCGGAAACGATCTGCAGGTACGTGATCAGCGTGCGCAGCTTCGCGGTCGAGCCGAGGTTGATGCGGCCGCCGCGATTCACGTCGAACGGCTGGTTCACGCTGTCGGTCTGCACGCGCAGCAGGTTCGCGCCGTTGCGGTGTTCGTACAGCGTGAAGCTGTACGTGAGATGCGACGGGTCGTCCTTCGGCGCGAGCATCTCGAAACCGTACAGGCCGGCGGCCTGCGCGCCGTCGCGCGTCGACGCCTGCGCGAGCCGCTGGGCGACCGCCTGCTGCACGCCGTTGTCGAGGGTGCTGGTGGCCTGTAGGTCGAGCTGGTCGAGCTGGTACAGGTCGCTGATGCCGAGCGCGGACAGCAGCGACGCGCGCGCGGACGTCACGGCCTTGCGCGACACGAACGACTGCACGCGCGCGGCGGCCGGCGGTGCGCTGCGTTCGATCTGCGCGGCGAGCGCGGCGTCGCGCAGCGCGGGCGAGATCACGCCACCGTTCGACAGCAGCCGCAGGTAGCTGTCGGTCAGCTTTTGCAGCGCCGGATAGCCGCGGTTGAGGAAGTACGACGGCGCGCGCTGCGCGATCAGCAGCGACAACACCTCGCGGAACGTCTTGCCCTGCTGGTCGACGTTGTCGCCGGTCGTCGGCGCGGACAGCACGCGGTTCACGTCGTTGAAGTCGCGGCCGTACCACGCGGCCAGACCGTCGCCGATGCCGGTGATTTCGCCCACGTGCGGCCGCGCGGCGAGCGGCACCGAGTTCAGGTAGCGCACGACGATCGTGCGGCGCGCGAGCATCGTCTGCGGGCCGTTCAGGTAGGCGCGCACCGACGCGGACGCGATCTGCCGCAGCTTCTCGGGCGGCGTCGCGGTGCGGCCCTCGGGCGAATGGCGGAACTTCTCGATCTGCGTCGCGAGCGTGCTGCCGCCCGGGCGTGCCTGGTGGCGGTTGACGACGTGCAGCGCCTGGTCGGCGAGCGCGCGGCCGAAGCGCCCCCAGTCGATCGCGGGGTTGCGGTTCGGTTCGTTCGCATCGAGCAGGTAGCGATCCTCGATGAACAGCAGCGAATCGGCGATCACGCGCGGCACCGTGTCGAAGTCAGCATAGACGCGCTGCGGAAACACGGTCGCGAACAGCGGCGAGCCGGTCGAATCGAACAGCATCAGGCCTGTCTGGTCTTTCTCTTCGTAAGGGAGAAACAGCCCGCGCTGGCCGAGCGACAGCATCCGCTGCGAATCGCGCGCCTGTTCGCTAACGACGAAGCCGCGAGCGAGCAGTCGCTGCTGGAACGCGGGAATCATCGCGTAGCCGAAGCGCCGGTCGTACGGGCCGTCGGCGGGGAAGCGGATGTGGTCGCTCGGCCCCGCTTCGACCGTGTAGCCGACGTCGCGGGTGAGCTCGGACAGGTAGTGCGCCTGCAGCCGGGACGTTTCGATCTCGGTCTGCACGAGCCGCGCGACGATCGCCACCGCGATCAGCAATGCGGCGAGCAAAGACCACTTGACCCACGTCCAGACCGATGCCGGACCGGTCACGCGCGGCAGGATACGATTCAGCGGCCGATTCATGGCGGCGTCTCCCTGAGGGCGCGGTTATCCGGCCGCACCCCATTAAGGATTAGTGTAGTCCTCCGCGGCGGGCTGCCAAGGGCGGTCGACTACCGAGATGCGCCGGCGCAACAGGCGTGCCCATGCCGGCCGGGCGATGGGCCGACGGCCGTCGAACGCCTGCCGGCGGGCCGCCCCGGCGATGCGAGGGCCGGGCGGGCGGCGGCGGGTCGGTGTGAAAAATGGTGCGCGATTTCGTCGTTCATTCAACTGACGAAATGGTCGATCAGGTGATCGACGAAAAGCCGGGCCTTGCGCGGAAAGTGCCGGCGGCTCGGGTACGCGACGTTCATCTCGAGGGCCTCGAGCAGATAGCCTGGCAGCAGCGCGAGCAGCCGGCCGTCGTCGAGATCCCGCTCGACGAGGAAGTCGGGCAGCACAGCGATGCCCATGCCCGACAGCGCCCAGTTCCGGATCAGGCCGGCGTTGTTCGACGACGCGGACTTGTTCGGACGCACGGTGATGCGCGTCTGGTCGTGATCGAACGACAGGTATTCGCCCGCGAAATCGGCATGGAATGCGAGGCACGCGTGCGACGCGAGATCGTGCGGATGGCCCGGCGCGCCATGCCGGTCGACATAGAGCGGCGCGGCGCAGACGATCCGTTCGATGCGCGTGAGCGGGCGTTTCACGAGGGTGTTGTTGCTGATGTGCTGGGACAGCAGCAGCCCGATGTCGAAGCCCTCGGACACGAGGTCGACGTGGCGGTCCACGATCGTGACTTCCGGCACGATGGCCGGATGCAACGTCTTGAATGCATCGATCGCGGGCGCGAGCACGTGCATGCCGAACATGACCGGCGCGGCGATTTTCAGCGATCCGATCGGTTCGTGATGCATCGATGCGATCGTATCCTCGACCCGGTCGATTTCGTCGATCACGTGACGTATCTGCGCCAGATAGAGATGGCCTGCGTCGGTCAACGACAGGCTGCGGGTCGTGCGATTCAGCAGGCGTGCGCCGAGCCGGTCCTCGATGCCCATGACGAGCCGGGTGGCCGACGAATTGGAGATGTTCAGTTCCGTGGCCGCGCGCGCAAAACTGCGCAGTTCGGCGACCTTGACAAATAACCGCATCGGCAGGAGTTCGTCCATTTTTTTATCGATAAAGAGAAAGCGATGATTGAATTCTATCTATCGATTTGGTGATTTGAACGACTCGTTTGGGCGATTGATTATTATGAAATCGCCTGTTTATCCGGTGTGCGAGCAGCCTGAGAATAAAGGGTTCCGGCGTGAATCGGCGATCGAATCAACGATTCGATTCGATCGCTATTAAAACTTTTGGATGGTTTTGTATTTGGTAATTGTACGAAAATATAGGCTGATTTTTTATTTAAAGCATCAGGCATTCTCGATGCAACGCGATGTCGAGCCGGACGCGTCCCTGTCGCCACGGCAGATTCGCACCCGGACGCGGTCGCCATCCGCGCGGCATCGATGCGCGCGCGCCTGCCGTCACACGCTGCCTTCGGTCTCGATCACGAGGATGCGCGCGGCGCCGAGCGGATGCGCGACGTGCTCGGTGCCGGCCGTCGCGTGGAAGACGTCGCCCGTTTCGAGCACCGTCGCGTGCTCGACGCCTGCGTCGCGATAGCGCATCTCGACGCGGCCATCGAGCACCGCGAACACCTCCTCGCCGTCGTTCACATGCCAGCGATAGGGCTGGTCGGTCCAGTGCAGCCGCACCGTGATGCCGTTCAGATTCGCGATGTCGAGGCCGCCCCACGCGCGGTCCGCCGTGAATGCGGCGCTCCGGATGATGTTCATCGATGTGTTCTCCTGCACGCGTGTGCGCCGCTTTCCGGTGATTTTTCCGACATCCGCGTTCAGTGCGACGTGGCGCGCAGCGCCTGCTCGACGATCTGCTTGCGCTTCGCGAAGCCGGCCGCCGAACGCTCGGTGACGCGCTCCACGACCGCGGCCGGCGCGGTGTCGGGCGAGCCGGCGTCGAACGGCGGCGCGGGCGCGTATTCGAGCTGCAACTGGATCGCCTGCGCTTCTTCGTCGCCGACCAGCTCCGCGGCGATCGTCAGCGCGAAATCGATGCCGGCTGTCACGCCGCCGCCCGTGACCAGGTTGCCGTCGCGCACGACGCGCTCGCGCACGGGGATCGCACCCAGCGGTTCGAGCAGCGCGTGGAACCGCCAGTGCGTCGTCGCGCGCCGCCCGCGCAGCAGCCCGGCCACGCCGAGCAGCAGCGAACCCGTGCAGACCGACGTCACGTAGCGCGCGGTGGCCGCGCGCCGTTGCACGAACGCGATCGTTTCGGCATCGAGCAGCAGTTCGTTGATGCCGATCCCGCCGGGGATGCAGATCACGTCGAGCGGCGGGCAGTCGTCGAACGTACAGGTCGGCGCGAGCGCGAGGCCGCTGCTCGACGCGACCGCGTCGCGCGACTTCCACACCAGATGGACGGCCGCGTCCGGCAGCGACGCGAGCACGTCGTGCGGGCCGGTGAGGTCGAGTTGCTGGACGCCGGGAAAGACGAGAAGGCCGATATGCAGGGTCATGCGAAGGCTCCGGGAGGGAAGGGAACGTGTGCCGTTCGGCACGGGATGGACAGATCGATTCTAGGCGCGTAGTGTTTGGCGAAATTGCCATATCACCCACGTTTTCAGCCAATCGTCATGCCTGCCGCCACCCCGCGTTCGATCCTGATCCTCGCGTTTGCCCGTGCGCAACTGCTCGACGTGACGGGGCCGCTGCAGGTGTTCGCGTCGGTCAACGAGCTCGCGCTGGAGCGCGGGCAGCCGGCGCCGTATGCGCCGCGCGTGGTGGCAGTCGAAGCGGGGCCCGTCGAGACGTCGTCGGGCCTCGTCGTGATGGCCGAGTCGCTGCGCGCGGCCGCGCGCCATCCGGATACGCTGATCGTCGCCGGCGGCAAGGGCGTGCATGCGGCGTCGAAGGATACGCGGGTGGTGCGGTGGGTGCGGCAGCAGGCCGGACGCGCGCGGCGCGTGGCGTCGGTCTGCACCGGCGCGTTCCTGCTCGCCGAGGCCGGCCTGCTCGACGGGCGGCGCGCGGTCACGCATTGGGCGCGCTGCGACGAATTCGCGGCGCGCTACCCGAACGTGCGCGTCGAGCCGGACCCGATCTTCATCCGCGAAGGCGCGCTGTGGACGTCGGCCGGCGTGACGGCCGGCATCGATCTCGCGCTCGCGCTGGTCGAGGAGGATCTCGGGCGGGCGACCGCGCTCGACGTCGCGCGCGAACTCGTCGTGTTCCTGAAGCGTCCGGGCGGGCAGGCGCAGTTCAGCACGATGCTGTCGATGCAGCGCACCGCCGACCGGTTCGGCGAGCTGCACGCATGGATGGCCGAGCACCTGACGGCCGACCTGTCGGTGCCCGCGCTCGCCGAACGCGTGAGCATGAGCGAGCGCAGCTTCGTGCGCCACTATCGCGCGGAGACCGGCCGCACGCCTGCGCGCGCGGTCGAGCAGATCCGCGTCGAAGCCGCGCAACGCCTGCTCGGCGAAACGGCGTGGCCCGTCAAGCGGATTGCCGGGCGTTGCGGCTTCGGTTCCGAGGAGACGCTGCGGCGCAGTTTCGTGCGCGTGCTGGGCGTGTCGCCGCAGGCGTATCGCGAGCGGTTCGTGCGGTAACGTACTGCGGATGACCGAGGCCGGCGCGGTGGCGCCCGGAACTGAACGGAAACCGGTCGGTTTCCAGTCCGAAGCGTCGAAACTATTCAGGATCGGAGAACAATGTGCGGGGGCTTGTGCCGCGCCCGCCGCGCGCTCTATTCTGTTCCGTTGGCGATTCGAAGGGGGAAGCAGCATGGACCGCATCCAGGCAATGGAAGTTTTTACCCGCGTGGTCGACGCGAACAGCTTCACGCGGGCGGCCGACACGCTTGCGATGCCGCGTGCGTCGGTGACGACCATCATCCAGAATCTCGAGGCGCTGCTCGGCGTGCGCCTGATGCACCGGACGACGCGCCGGCTGTCGCTGACGCCGGAGGGCGCCGCGTACTACGAGCATTGCATGAAGATCATCGCGGAGATCGCCGAGGCCGACGCGAGTTTCCAGGCCGGCAACCGCAAGCCGAGCGGCATGCTGCGCGTCCACATGCCCAGTTCGCTCGGGCGCCGCATCGTGCTGCCGTCGCTGTCGATCTTCCGGCAGCGCTATCCGGACATCACGCTCGAACTGGGCCTGTCCGATCGCTACGTCGATCCGATCGAGGAAGGCATCGACTGCATGATCCGGGTCGGGCCGCTCGAGGATTCGTCGATGGTCGCGCGGCGCATCGGGATGCTGAAGCGTGTGACGTGCGCGTCGCCCGATTACCTCGCCCGTCACGGCGAGCCGAACGAGATCGCCGATCTCGTCGACCATCATGCGGTGAATTTTCGTTCGAGCCACGGCGCGCGGGCGATTCCGTGGGTGTTCATGATCGACGGCAAGCCATTCGAGGTGCGGATGAACGGCAGCGTCACGGTCAACGATTCGGATGCCTACGTGACATGCGGGCTCGAAGGCTTCGGGATGATCCAGCCGACGCTGTTCATGGTGCTGCAGAACCTGCTCGACGGCTCGCTGGTCGAGGTGCTGCCGGACTGCAATCCGAAGCCGAAACCGATCTCGATCGTGTATCCGCACAACCGGCATCTGTCGCAGAAGGTGCGCGTGTTCGCCGACTGGATCGCGGAGGTGTTCGAGTCGACGCCGGCGCTGGAGGGTGGGGAGAATTGGCGGGGGCGGGTGGGGGCGCAGGCGGCGCGGGGGCCGCGCAGTTCGGTGGCGGCGTAGTGGGTGTAAATGGGCGAGGCCTTTCCGAGCAGGCGAAGCGGCTTGCGAAAAGGGGCGCGCGCGAGGGAGCGCCGGGCGTGAGGCGCACAGGTAGTACACGCCGGGGCGGGCGCGGGTAAGGCGGAGGGATTTATGCATGGTCCGGATCGGGGGACGCCGACCGGGACGGAAATCGGGCTAGCCTCGCAGGAAACGAAATCGGACAGCGCGAACGCTGTCCGACCGACTTACACCGTGCAGTTACACACCCGGCGCGAAGAACCCGTCGACTGCGCCGACAACCCCACCCACGGCTCCGCCTGCCAGATAGCCCAAAACAGCGGCCGTCAGCGAGGTTGCCGGGGCGCCGAGGCCGGCGGTTCCATACTCGCCGGCAATCCAGCCGCCCAGCGTGGCGGTGGTCAGCGCGCCCGATTGCGCACCGTTGACCAGCCCCAGGACGGCGCCGACGAGGCCCGCACCCGATACGGCATTCACTTCCTGCATGTTGAGTTCTTGCATGATTAGTATTCCTTTATTGTCGCATGCTTACCAGATGCCCCTTCTGGCAGGGTTATCGGCCCGGACCGTCGCGGTCGCCGGCCAATCTCGCGTGCCGCAGCGCGTTGCGCAATCGAGTGCTATCGCGCTGAGCAATATAAAGAATCCGGATCGCCGGTTGTGACACGAATCGATTCTATATACGGAAAGTTACTGTCGATTGGTGTTATAGAATTTTATATATCTTTCTTCTTTGAATTAAAGTTATAAATTGCTGAATGAGTTGACTGGATTGGTGGGTATGTCGAAAACTTTCAAAATCCGAGCCGCTTGATGGGTGGTTGCTGCAATATGAAACTCGTTTGCGGCATGGAATTCAATGATTTCAAGCATGCTGTCCATGCCGTCTGGCTGGGGTGGGTTGTGAAAAGATACGGATCTTATGTATCGCGAGTGATTGAATGGGTTATCTATAAAAAGAATTTGGAGTCGGTTGTGAAATCGGTTTCGTATATTGGTCTGGGAATTTTTACTCATTGGAGGGCTGGCATTTCAGGTAAATAATGCTCGTTTAAATATTTCAACTTCTCGTTGGCTAACGATTCCCAGTCGGAAAGCTCGATTGCCTTATGACGATAGATAATCTTTTCCGTCCGGAGGCGCGGGCAGCGCAACGCACATCGATGCTCGGCGAAATCGTGCTGGTGCGTCCTGTGTCGTTCACGTTCCTGGCGGCCGCGGCTGTCTGCATGGCGCTTGGCGTCATGCTGCTGTTTGCGTTCGGCAGTTATACGCGCCGAACGACGGTCGACGGCGTGATCGTGCCCGACGCGGGTCTCGTCAAGGTGTATGCACAGCAGCCGGGCATCGTGCTGCGCAAGGCCGTGCTCGAAGGACAGCACGTGACGCGCGGGATGGTGCTGTATACGGTTTCCACCGACCTGCAGAGTGCCTTCGGAGGCCGGACCCAGGCCGCGCTGATTGACCAGGCGCGGCGGCGCAAGTCGTCGCTGCTGCAGGAGATCGACAAGACGCGGCTGTTGCAGCAGGACGAGCGCGACACGCTGCGGGCCAAGCTCGCGAGCCTGCGTGCCGAACTTTCGCGCATCGACGATCAGCTCGCCGAGCAACGCTCGCGCACATCCATTGCCGCGGACGGCGTCGCGCGCTATCGACGCCTGCTCACGCAGGACTACATCTCGACCGACCAGTTCCAGCAGCGCGAAGCCGATCTGCTCGATCAGCGATCGAAGCTGCTGGGCCTGCAGCGCGACCGAGCGAATGTGTCGCAGGCGCTCGATGAGACCGCAAACGAGCTCAATGGCCTGCCGCTCAAGCAGCAGAACCGGCTGTCGCAGATCGATCGCAGCGTGATCGACGTCGAGCAGGCGTTGATCGAGAGCGAGGCGAAGCGCGAAATCGTCGTCACCGCACCGGAGACCGGCGTGGCGACGGCCGTGATCGCCGAGCCGGGGCAGATGATCGACGCCGCGCATCCGGTCGCGAGCATCGTGCCGGACGGGGCGCACTGGCAGGCGAATCTTTTCGTGCCCAGCGCGGCGGTCGGTTTCGTGCACGTCGGCGATGCCGTGCTGGTGCGCTATCAGGCTTATCCGTACCAGAAGTTCGGCCAGTATCGCGCACGCGTGACGTCGATCGCGCGCACAGCGCTGTCGACGGCCGAACTGTCGACGAGCGGCGCGCCCGCGGCCGGCGAAGGCTCGTTCTACCGTATCACCGCCGCGCTGGCATCCGAGCACGTGACGGCCTACGGAAAGCCGCAGCCGTTGCAGGCCGGCATGGCGCTGAAGGCCGACATCCTGCAGGAGCGCCGCCGCCTGTACGAATGGGTGCTCGAACCGCTGTACAGCCTCACCGGAAAATTCTGAACGTATCGATCATGTCCTTCCTCGACCGTCTCTCGTTCGGCGTTGGCGGCAAGCTGCCGATGATCCTGCAGACCGAAGCGACCGAATGCGGGCTCGCCTGTCTCGCAATGATCGCCGGTTACCACGGCCATCACGTGGACCTTGCGACGCTGCGCGGCCGCTTTCCGGTGTCGCTCAAAGGCACCGGCCTCGCCCGTGTCATCGAGATCGCACATCGGCTCGATTTCGGCACGCGCGCACTCAAGCTCGACCTCGACCAGCTGGGCCAGTTGCGGATGCCTTGCATCCTGCACTGGAATTTCAATCACTTCGTCGTGTTGATGGAGGTGAGCGGCAGGGGCGCGGTGATTCACGATCCAGCACAGGGTATCCGTAAGGTACCGCTCGACGTGCTGTCGCGCGCGTTCACCGGCGTCGCGCTGGAGCTGTGGCCGACGAGCGGTTTCGAGACGCGCGACGCGGCACCCGCGGTCAAGCTGCGCGCGCTGCTTGGCCCCGTGTCCGGGCTGTCTCGCTCGCTCGGCCAGGTGCTGGTGCTCGCGCTCGCGCTCGAAGTGTTCGCGCTGGTGCAGCCCTTCTTCCTGCAGTGGGTGATCGACGAGGTGATCGTCGGCGCCGACCGCGATCTCCTCACCGTCCTCGCACTCGGTTTCGGCCTGTTGCTGCTGATGCAGCAGGCGACGAGCGCGATTCGTGCGTGGGCGCTGATGTATTTCGGCACGATGCTGAACGTGCAGTGGCGCGCGAACGTGTTTACGCATCTGCTGAGCCTGCCCGTGCGCTACTTCGAACGGCGGCACCTCGGCGACGTCGTGTCGCGCTTCGGCTCGATCGACACGATCCAGCAGACGCTGACCACGTCGTTTCTCACCGCGGTGATTGACGGCCTGATGACGATCGTCACGCTCGCGATGATGTTCGTGTACAGCCGCGTGCTCGGCTGTGTCGCACTCGCGGCGATGACCCTGTACGCGCTGCTGCGCTGGCTCTGGTACCGGCCGCTGCGCCGCGCGACCGAGGAGCAGATCGTGCGGGCCGCGAAGCAGCAGAGCCACTTCCTCGAGACCGTGCGCGGCGTGAAGACGATCAAGCTGTTCGGCCGGCAGCACGAGCGCCGTGCGAGCTGGCTGTCGCTGCTGGTCGAGCAGGTCAATGCGGGGCTGCACGCGCAGAAGCTGCAGTTGCTCTACCAGCAGCTCAACGGGCTGCTGTTCGGCATCGAGGGGCTGCTGATCATCTGGCTCGGCGCCAGGATGGTAATGGAAGGTCAGTTCACGGTTGGCGTACTGATGGCGTTCAACGCATACAAAGGGCAGTTCGATGGCCGCGTCGGCAGCCTGATCGACAAGTACTTCGAGGTCAAGATGCTGCAACTGCAGGGCGAGCGACTCGCCGACATCGTGTTCGCGAAGCCGGAACCCGATGCGAGCATGCGCCATGTGCCGGGCGAAGCGGACGATCTCGCGGCGAGCATCGAGTTCGACGCGATCGCCTTTCGCTATGCGGACGACGAGCCGACGGTGCTCGACGGCGTTTCGTTCGCGATCGCACCCGGCGAATCGGTCGCGGTCGCCGGGCCGTCCGGCTGCGGCAAGACGACGCTCGTCAACGTGTTGCTCGGCGTGCTGCAGCCGACCGCAGGCTGCGTGCGGATCGGCGGCGTCGACGTCGGCCTGCTCGGGCTCGAGCGGCTGCGCGCGCTAGTCGGTACCGTTCTGCAGGACGACGTGCTGTTCGCGGGATCGATCGCCGAGAACATCGGCTTCTTCGATCCGGATGCCGACCCGCAGTGGATCGTCGAGTGCGCTCGGCTCGCGGCCGTGCATGCGGACATAGTCGCGATGCCGATGGGCTACAACACGCTGGTCGGCGACATGGGCACCGTGCTGTCCGGCGGCCAGAAGCAGCGCGTGCTACTCGCGCGTGCGCTCTACAAACGGCCAAAGATCCTCGTGCTCGACGAGGCGACGAGCCATCTCGACCTGCACCGCGAACAGCAGGTCAACGCGGCTATCGGCGCGCTGCAGATGACGCGCGTGATCATCGCGCACCGACCGGAGACGATCGCGTCCGCCGGGCGCGTCGTCATGCTGAACGGCGGACGGATCGTGCTCGACCGGCCGACGGCGCCGCTCGCGTCGAGCCCGTCCCCGACCGCCGCGGAGGAGGCCGGCCGATGAAACGCCTGCTTTTGCTGGCCGCGATTGCGTGGGCAGCCGTCGCCGACGCGCAGATGCTCGATGTGTTTCGCACACGCGAGAACGTATCGGCCGGGCCCGCGACGCCGCTGCTGGTTGACGCGTCGTGCAGCCCGATACCGGACGACCGTCCACTCGAGCTCGACGATGCGATCCTGCAGGCGATCTGCACGCATCCGCAGGCACGTCAGGCATGGGCGAACGCGCGTGCGCAGGCGGCCGCCGTCGGCATCGCCGAAGCGGCGTACCTGCCGACGCTGAACGGGACGGCAGGTGTCCAGCGCGATACGCTGTCGACGACCTACGACTACAGCGCGCTCGGTCTCGGTTCGCAGAGCCAGTCGCAGAAATCGACCAGCAAGTACGGCACGCTCAACCTGAGCTGGGTATTGCTCGATTTCGGCAAGCGAGGCGCTGCGCTGCGGCGGGCGCGCGCATTGCTCGCGGCGGCCAACGACGCGCAAAGCGACGCATTGCAGACGGTATTTTTCAATGCCGCACAAGCGTACTACGCGGTGCAGAGCGCGCGAGCATCCGTCGATGCGGCGAAGCAGGCGGAACGCATCGCGAGCGACAGCCTTGCGGCGGCCACGGCGAAACACGACGGCGGCGCCGGCACGCTGAGCGACCAGTTGCAGGCGCAGACACTGTATCGCCGAGCGGTGCTCGATCGTGTCGGCGCCGAAGGTGATGCACAGGTGGCGGCAGGCGCGCTCGCGGTCGCGATGGGACGCAATGCGAACACGCCGTTTCGGATCGCCGCGACGAAGTCCATTCAGAAGGTGGCGGACGTCGAAGACGTCGATCGCCTGATCGCGGAAGCAATGGATCGCAATCCGAAGCTTCTGGAAGCTCGCGCGCGACTGGACTCGGCGCGCGCGGACGTCGACGCCGCCCGCGCGCAGGGCCGGCCGACGGTATCGCTGACCGGCAGTCTGACGCGAAACAATCCGTCGTACCAACAGCAACCCGAATCGTTTCCGATTTCGCGTAGCCACGGCAGCTCGATCGGCATCCAGGTGACGATTCCGTTGTTCGAGGGCTTTGCGTCCCGCTATCGTGTCGCTCGGGCCGAGGCTCAGGCCGACGGGCAGGAGGCGGAGCTGCGCAATGCCGAGCTGCAGGTGTCGCTCGACGTGTGGAAGAGCTATCAGGAATTGCGAGCCGATACCACGAATCTGACCACGTCCGGTGCGCTGCTGGACGACGCGCAGCGCTCGCTGGACGTGGCGAGCGGGCGTTACAAGGAAGGCGTCGGCAGCTTCACCGAGTTGCTGAATGCGCAGACGGCGCTTGTCGATGCGCGCAAGCAGCGTGTGCTCGCCGTGGCGAAATGGCGAACGGCGCGCCTCAGGCTCGCGGCCGGCCTGGGAAAGTTGGGGATGTCGACCGAGCAATAGGACAAATCCTGTTCCAGCCAGAATCAGGCGGGGCAGGCCTTATACGATCCGCGAGGCGCAATGCATTCCGGAGCGGGCGATCGAGGGGCAGCGGAGCGCGTGGTCGTCGGGGTGATCGATGGGGCGGCAGGCACGGCTATAAGACCAGGCAGAAGAAATCGAAGACCTATGCCGGCACCTCCGCCAAGGTCGTTACGGGCGCCGTTGCGGTCGGTCCAGAGCGAACGGCATCGCAAGATAGGGCGTGCGAAGCGAGAGCTGCCGCGTTGTGGGCGCTAGAAAAAGGAACCGTTGTTGCGAACTTCGATAGGCCGGCTGCAGCAGGCCAGTCAGATTCCGGATAACCCGTGTGCGGAGCCGCGAGGTTAGGATTGGCGATGCTGGTGTTGCAGCCGCATGCTGTTTGCGGAGCGCGGGTGGGTTTTGCGGAGCAAAGAAAAAGGGCCCAGCTTGCGCTGGGCCCTTTCTGCATTTGGTGGCGAATCAGGGATTCGAACCCCGGACCTGCGGATTATGATTCCGTCGCTCTAACCGACTGAGCTAATTCGCCGAAGACTTGAATTATGTCGATCGGCTGGCCGGCTGTCAATACCTTTTTCCATCTTTCCCGAAAAAAGTTGCCGCCGGCCTGTGTCGGCCTTCACTGCAGGCGGGGGGCGGTCGCAGGAACACATGCCGTCTCCCCGCTCCACGCACAACATCAATCCTGCGCGTAGATGTCCGAGTCCTTCGTCTCCTTGACGAACAGCAGGCCGATCACGAAGGTAGCCAGCGCGATCACGATCGGATACCAGAGTCCCGAATAGATGTTGCCCTTCGCCGCGACGATCGCGAACGCGGTCGCGGGCAGGAAGCCGCCGAACCAGCCGTTGCCGATGTGATAGGGCAGCGACATCGACGTGTAGCGGATCCGCGTCGGGAACATCTCGACCAGCATCGCGGCGATCGGGCCGTAGACCATCGTCACGTAGATCACGAGGATCGTCAGGATCACGATCGTCATCGGCCAGTTCAGTTGCGCCGGGTCGGCCTTCGCCGGGTAGCCGGCCCCCTTCAGCGTCGCCGCGAGCGTCTTGTCGAACGCCGCGCCCTGCGCCTTCGCGTCGGCCGCCTTGCCGTCGTAGGTCTGGATCACCGTGTCGCCGACCTTGATCTCGGCCGGCGTTCCGGCCGGCGCCGCGACGTTCTCGTAGTTCAGGCCGGCCTTCGCGAGCGCGCTCTTCGCGATGTCGCACGAGCTGGTGAACTTCGACGTGCCGACCGGGTTGAACTGGAACGAGCAGGTGGCCGGATCGGCGACGACCGTGATCGGCGCCTTCTGCGTCGCGAGTTCGAGCTGCGGATTCGCGTAGTGCGTGAGCGCCTTGAACAGCGGGAAGTAGGTCAGCGCCGCGATCAGGCAGCCCGCGAGGATGATCGGCTTGCGGCCGATCTTGTCCGACAGCGAACCGAAGAACAGGAAGAACGGCGTGCCGATCAGGAGCGCGATCGCGATCAGGATGTTCGCGCTGGCGCCGTCGACCTTCAGCGTCTGCGTGAGGAAGAACAGCGCGTAGAACTGGCCCGTGTACCACACGACGGCCTGGCCGGCCGTCAGGCCGACGAGCGCGAGGATCACGATCTTCAGGTTCTTCCACTGGCCGAACGCTTCGGTCAGCGGCGCCTTCGACGTTTTCCCCTCCGCCTTGATGCGCAGGAACACCGGCGATTCGTTCAGTTGCAGCCGAATCCACACCGACACCGCGAGCAGCAGGATCGACGCGACGAACGGCACGCGCCAGCCCCAGTTGCCGAACGCCTCCTCGCCGACGAACGTGCGCACGCCGAGGATCACGAGCAGCGACAGGAACAGGCCGAGCGTGGCCGTCGTCTGGATCCATGCGGTGTAGAAGCCGCGCCGGTTGGCCGGCGCGTGCTCGGCGACGTAGGTCGCCGCGCCGCCGTACTCGCCGCCGAGCGCGAGGCCCTGCAGCAGCCGCATCGCGATGAAGATCACGGGGGCGGCGATGCCGATCGACGCGTAGCCGGGCAGGAAGCCGACCACGAACGTCGAGACGCCCATGATCACGATCGTCACGAGGAACGTGTGCTTGCGGCCGACGAGGTCGCCGAGCCGGCCGAACACGATCGCGCCGAACGGCCGCACTGCGAAGCCGGCGGCGAAGCCGAGCAGCGTGAAGATGAACGCGGCGGTCGGATTGACGCCGGAGAAGAAGCTCTTGCTGATGTAGGCCGCGAGCGAGCCGGCCAGGTAAAAGTCGTACCACTCGAACACGGTGCCGAGCGACGACGCGAAGATCACCTTCTTCTCTTCGCCCGTCATCGGCGAGTGCGAAATTTGCCCGCCTAACGTTGCCATGAATCGTCTCCAAGTCCCTTGATATAGATGTGCGGCCGCCTTGGGAGGGGCGGGCCTGTCGACGATTATTGGCACGGAAACTTACGGCGCACTGACTCGCGCGTACAAAACGACTGCGCGTTAACCCGTGTCGAATCGGCTGCTTCGCGGGCCGATCGTGGTGCGAACGGCCGGTAAATCGCCGGTTTCGACGTGTTTGCGCCGAGCCGCGGCGGCGCGCGTCAGGGTTAATCCGGGGCGGGGGCGGCGAGCGGCAGGCTGATGCGCACGAGCGTGCCGGCGAGGCGCGGCGCGTGCTGGTAGACGTGATCGTCGAGCGTCAGCGTGCCGCCGTGCTGCGTGGCGATCTCGCGCACGATCGCGAGCCCGAGGCCGCTGCCGTCGCCTTCGCGGCCGAGGATCCGGTAGAAGCGCTCGACGACGCGCTCGCGCTCGCCGGCCGGGATGCCGGGGCCGGTATCTTCGACTTCGAGATGCACGAGCCGCGCGGCGGGCTCGGCCCGCACGCGCACGGTGATGCGGCCGCCTTCCGGCGTATAGCGGATCGCGTTGTCGACCAGGTTGCCGAGCATCTCGCGCAGCATTACCGGGTTGCCGTCGACATCGAGCGGCGCGTCGTCGTCCGGGCCTTCGTACCCGAGATCCATGCGTTTCGCGAGCGCGGCCTGTACCCAGTCGCGCACCGTGCGCCGCGCGAGCGCGGCGATCTCGACCGGCTCGAACGTGAGCCCGCTCGCGCGGTTCTCGGCGCGCGCGAGCGCCAGCAGTTGCGTGACGAGCCGCGCGGCCTGTTCGGAGCTCGTCGCGATCTGCTCGAGCGAGCGCTGCACGTCGGGCGGCACCGGGTGGCGCAGCGCGAACTCGGCCTGCGTGCGCAGGCCCGCGAGCGGCGTCTTCATCTGGTGCGCGGCGTCGGCGATGAAGCGTTTTTGCAGCGCCATGTTCTGTTCGAGGCGCGCGAGCAGGTCGTTGAACGACGTGACGAGCGGTTCGATCTCGGGCGGCGCGCGCTGCGCCTCGACGGGCGACAGGTCGTCGGGCCGCCGCGCGCGAATGTGCGCCTGCAGCGCGTTGAGCGGCGCGAGCCCGCGCGACAGCCCGAACCAGACGAGCAGGATCGCGAGCGGCAGGATCACGAATTGCGGCAGGATCACGCCCTTGATGATGTCGTTCGCGAGCGCGTTGCGCTTGTCGAGCGTCTCGCCGACCTGCACGAGCACGGGCTGCGCACCGCTCGCCTGCGGCAGCGCGACCGTCGTATACGCGACGCGCACGTCGTTACCGCGCAGCAGGTCGTCGCGGAACACGACGACGCCCGGCGGCGGGCGGTCCTCGTCGCGCGGCAGCGGCATGTCGGCCTCGCCCGCGACCAGCTCGCCGCGCGTGCCGAGCACCTGGAAGTAGACGCTGTCGATGTTGTCCGCGCGCAGGAAGTCGCGCGTTTGCTCCGGCAGCGTCAGCTCGGCGACGCCGTTGACCGGATGGATCTGCCGCGCAAGCACGTACGCGTTGGTCTCGAGCGCGCGGTCGAACGGGCTGTTCGCGATCGTCTTCGCGACGAGATAGGTGACGGCGATGCTCATCGGCCACAGCAGCAGCAGCGGCGCGAGCATCCAGTCGAGGATTTCGCCGAACAGCGAGCGCGGGCGCGGCGTTTCGGGCGATTCGGTTTCGTCGGGCGGCGCGAACGGGTTCTCGTAGCGCGCGTCGCGCGCCTCGTCGGCAGCCGACGACGGCGAGCCGGTCGGGTGGCGGGAATGGGCCGGCGTGGCCATCGCGGCGCCGCGCGGTGTCAGCGCAGCGGCGTGCCGGCCGCCGCGGGCTGGGGCGCCGCCGTGTCGGCCGGCGTCGCGGGCGCGACCTTCTCGAGGCAATAGCCGAGGCCGCGCACGGTCGAGATCCGCACGCCGCTCGGTTCGATCTTCTTGCGCAGCCGGTGCACGTAGACTTCGATCGCGTTGTTGCTGACTTCCTCGCCCCATTCGCACAGATGATCGACGAGCTGTTCCTTCGACACGAGGCGGCCGATCCGCTGCAGCAGCACCTCGAGCAGGCCGAGTTCGCGCGCGGAGAGATCGAGCACGTGATCGTTCGCGTACGCGATGCGGCCGACCTGGTCGAACGCGAGCGAGCCATGGCGCACGACGGTCGGGCCGCCGCCGGCACCGCGCCGGGTCAGCGCGCGCACGCGCGCCTCGAGCTCGTTGAGCGCGAACGGCTTGGCCATGTAGTCGTCGGCGCCGAGGTCGAGCCCCTTCACGCGTTCGTCGACGCTGTCGGCGGCGGTCAGGATCAGCACGGGCAGATTGGAATTGCGCGCGCGCAGGCGCTTGAGCACGTCGAGCCCGGACATTTTCGGCAGCCCGAGATCGAGGATCAGCAGGTCGAAAGTCTGCATCGACAGCGCGGTGTCGGCGTCGACGCCGCTCTTCACGTGATCGACGGCATAGCCCGATTGGCGGAGTGACCGGGTGAGGCCGTCCGCGAGTATGCTGTCGTCTTCGGCGATGAGGATTCGCATGTTGCTGACCGATGGCCGGCGGGCGTGCATGCCGGCGCGGCTGTCTCCGAAATTATCCGTGTACAACGCAGCCTGCATTGCGGGCTTGCATAAAACACTGTTTTTTTATACAGTGTCTGCATTCGTGGGCAGCGCTTGAAGCGGGCGCGCCTCTGACAGACGCTGCTCATCATAGCAAAGGACGATTCATGGAAGATAGCAAGAAGGGCTCCGGGATGACCGCCGAGAAGAGCAAGGCGCTGGCGGCCGCACTCGCACAGATCGAGAAGCAGTTCGGCAAAGGGTCGATCATGCGGATGGGCGACGGCGAAGCGGCCGAGGACATCCAGGTCGTCTCCACGGGCTCGCTGGGTCTCGATATCGCGCTCGGCGTCGGCGGCCTGCCGCGCGGCCGGGTGGTCGAGATTTACGGTCCGGAATCGTCCGGTAAAACCACGCTCACGCTGCAGGTCATCGCCGAGCTGCAGAAGCTGGGCGGCACGGCCGCCTTCATCGACGCCGAGCACGCGCTCGATGTCCAGTACGCGTCCAAGCTCGGCGTCAATGTGCCGGAACTGCTGATCTCGCAGCCGGATACCGGCGAGCAGGCGCTGGAAATCACCGACGCGCTGGTGCGCTCGGGTTCGATCGACATGATCGTCATCGACTCGGTCGCGGCGCTCGTGCCGAAGGCCGAAATCGAAGGCGAGATGGGCGATTCGCTGCCGGGTCTGCAGGCGCGCCTGATGTCGCAGGCGCTGCGCAAGCTCACCGGCACGATCAAGCGCACGAACTGCCTCGTGATCTTCATCAACCAGATCCGGATGAAGATCGGCGTGATGTTCGGCAACCCCGAAACCACGACGGGCGGCAACGCGCTCAAGTTTTATGCGTCGGTGCGCCTCGACATCCGCCGGATCGGCTCGATCAAGAAGAACGACGAGGTAATCGGCAACGAAACCCGCGTGAAGGTCGTCAAGAACAAGGTGTCGCCGCCGTTCCGCGAGGCGATCTTCGACATCCTGTATGGCGAGGGCATTTCACGTCAGGGCGAGATCATCGATCTCGGCGTGCAGGCGAAGATCGTCGACAAGGCCGGCGCCTGGTACAGCTACAACGGCGAGAAGATCGGCCAGGGCAAGGACAACGCGCGTGAATTCCTGCGCGAAAATCCGGAAATCGCGCGCGAGATCGAGAACCGCATCCGCGAATCGCTCGGTGTCGTCAGCATGCCCGATGGCGTAGGCAACGAAGCCGAGGCGTTGGACGAAGAAGAGTAATGATTGCGCGCCGAGGTCAGACTGGCGAGCCGGAGGAGCGCGACATGCCCGAAAGGGCGGGGCGCTCCGGCCGGCGAACCGGATCCTCGGGCGCCGACCGGCGCGACGCAGGCGGCAACGACGCGAACCGCACCGCGACGAGGGCATCCGACGATGCCCTCGTTTCGTTTGAGATTGCCGTACCGGACGATCCGTTCGACGACGACGAGTCGTTCGATGCACACGATCGCTCGCGCCGTCGCGTGTCCGGTGTCCGTTTCCCGGGCGATCGCACAGCCGATTCGCCCGCGGCAGAAGATGTCTATACGCGCAGCAGCCAGCATCCGCGCCGTACACGCCGTGCAGCCGGTGCGCCGTCGGGCGCTGCTTCAAGCGACGCGCCGGGCGCCGGCGAGCGTAAGTCGTCGAAGCCGCCGCGCTCATTGAAGGGGCGCGCGCTCGGCTATCTGTCGAGGCGCGAATACAGCCGTGCGGAGCTCGCGCGCAAGCTCGCCCCCTACGTCGGCGAGGACGAAGCCGTCGAGCCGGTGCTCGATGCGCTGGAAAAGGAAGGCTGGCTGTCCGACGCGCGCTTCGCCGAGAGCCTCGTACATCGTCGCGCGTCGCGCGTCGGCGTCGCGCGCATCGTCAGCGAGCTGAAGCGACATGCGGTCGGCGACGGTCTCGTCGAAGAGGTGCATGCCCAATTGCGCGAGACCGAATTGACGCGCGCGCAGGCCGTCTGGCGCAAGAAATTCGGTGCACTGCCGCAAACGCCCGCGGAGCGCGCGAAGCAGGCGCGTTTCCTTGCCGCGCGCGGCTTCTCGAGTGCGACCATCGTGAAGTTGCTGAAAGTCGGCGACGATTTCCCGATCGACGACTGACGCGCCCGGTCGCGCGCGTGGCGCGCGATTTTGCTGCATTGCAACCGCTTCCGGCAGGCGGGAATACCCGCCGTCGCGGCAAACTGTCTCAAATACCCGATATGCTAAAATCCACGGGTTTTCCTCTTCGGCCTCAACCTCCAGCATGCCGCTATCCGAGCCCGTGCCCCGTCAGTTGCGACATCGACGCGCAATCCGAGCGGAAGCCTACGAGCGCGGCGACGGCTTGTGGGACATCGAAGCCTGCCTGACCGACCACAAGCCGCGCGATGTCGCGCTTGCGTCGGGCATCCGGCCCCAGGGCCTGCCGATCCACGAACTCTGGCTGCGCGTGACCATCGATCGTGACCTCAATGTCGTCGACGCCGAAGCGTCTTCGGAATGGGTGCCCTATCCCGGTCACTGTCAATCCGCCCCGCCTGCCTATCGGGCCCTCATCGGGCTCAATCTCTTCCGCAATTTCCGCCGCAACGCGAACCGGCTGCTCGCCGGCGTCGCAGGCTGTTCCCATCTCACCGAACTGTGCGCCGTGCTGCCGACGGCCGCGATCCAGGCGTTCGCCGGTGACGTGTGGAACGTGCGCGAGGAGGGCGGCGAAGGGCCGGCCAATGACGGCGTGCACGCCGAACCGCCGTTTCAGCTCGGCCGCTGCCGAGCGCTGCGATTCGACGGCGAGGTCGTGCGGCAGTACTACCCGCGCTGGTATGGCCCGATTCAGCCGGATCTGCCCGGTGAAGGCAGCACGAAGGAATGAACGGAAATCATTCGAAGAAGCGTCTCAAGCGACATTTCATCCAACTCTCAGACTGAAGGGAATCACGCATGAAGATTCACGAGTACCAGGGTAAGGAAATCCTGCGGAAATTCGGCGTCGCGGTACCGCGCGGCAAGCCGGCGTTCTCGGTTGACGAGGCCGTCAAGGTGGCGGAAGAGCTCGGCGGCCCGGTTTGGGTCGTGAAGGCTCAGATTCACGCGGGTGGCCGCGGCAAGGGCGGCGGCGTGAAGGTGGCGAAGTCGATCGAACAGGTGCGCGAATACGCGAACCAGATCCTCGGCATGCAGCTCGTCACGCACCAGACGGGCCCGGAAGGCCAGAAGGTCAACCGCCTGATGATCGAGGAAGGCGCCGACATCAAGCAGGAACTGTACGTCAGCCTCGTCGTCGACCGTATCTCGCAAAAGATCGTGCTGATGGGTTCGAGCGAAGGCGGCATGGACATCGAGGAAGTCGCCGAAAAGCATCCGGAACTGATCCACAAGGTCATCGTCGAGCCGTCGACGGGCCTGCTGGACGCCCAGGCCGACGACCTCGCCGCGAAGATCGGCGTGCCGGCCGCTTCGATCCCGCAAGCGCGCGCGATCCTGCAAGGCCTGTACAAGGCATTCTGGGAAACCGACGCATCGCTGGCTGAAATCAACCCGCTGAACGTCTCCGGCGACGGCAAGGTCACCGCACTCGACGCCAAGTTCAACTTCGACTCGAACGCGCTGTTCCGCCACCCGGAAATCGTCGCGTACCGCGATCTGGACGAAGAAGATCCGGCTGAAATCGAAGCGTCGAAGTTCGACCTCGCGTACATCTCGCTCGACGGCAACATCGGCTGCCTCGTGAACGGCGCAGGCCTCGCGATGGCGACGATGGACACCATCAAGCTGTTCGGCGGCGAGCCGGCGAACTTCCTGGACGTCGGCGGTGGCGCGACCACCGAGAAGGTCACCGAAGCGTTCAAGCTGATGCTGAAGAACCCGGACCTGAAGGCGATCCTCGTGAACATCTTCGGCGGCATCATGCGCTGCGACGTGATCGCGGAAGGCGTGATCGCCGGTTCGAAGGCCGTGAACCTGAACGTGCCGCTCGTCGTGCGCATGAAGGGCACGAACGAAGACCTCGGCAAGAAGATGCTGGCCGATTCGGGCCTGCCGATCATCTCGGCCGACAGCATGGAAGAGGCTGCGCAGAAGGTCGTTGCGGCTGCCGCGGGCAAGTAAAGAAGCGCCCCCAGACCTGGCGCTATGCGCCAGGCCCCCGGGGAGTCAAGAAAACTTGGGGCGGCCCGGCGTTTTCTTGGCGCGCTAATGAACACGTATGGCGGCGCGGTTTGCACGCGACGCCGATCGAACAGAGGTCAAAATACATGTCGATTCTGATCAACAAGGACACGAAGGTCATCACGCAGGGCATTACCGGCAAAACCGGTCAGTTCCATACGCGCGCCTGCCGTGAATACGCAAACGGCCGCGAAGCATTCGTCGCGGGCGTGAACCCGAAGAAGGCCGGCGAAGATTTCGAAGGCATTCCGATCTACGCGAGCGTCAAGGAAGCGAAGGCGGAAACCGGCGCGACCGTGTCGGTCATCTACGTTCCGCCGGCAGGCGCAGCCGCTGCGATCTGGGAAGCGGTCGAAGCCGATCTGGATCTCGCGATCTGCATCACGGAAGGCATTCCCGTGCGTGACATGATCGAAGTGAAGGACCGCATGCGTCGCGAAGGCCGCAAGACGCTGCTGCTCGGGCCGAACTGCCCGGGCACGATCACGCCGGACGAACTGAAGATCGGCATCATGCCGGGTCACATCCACCGCAAGGGCCGCATCGGCGTCGTGTCGCGTTCGGGCACGCTGACGTATGAAGCGGTCGCCCAACTGACGGCACTCGGCCTCGGCCAGTCGTCGGCAGTCGGTATCGGCGGCGACCCGATCAACGGTCTGAAGCACATCGACGTGATGAAGATGTTCAACGACGATCCGGATACGGATGCGGTCGTGATGATCGGCGAAATCGGCGGTCCGGACGAAGCCAACGCCGCCGAATGGATCAAGGACAACATGAAGAAGCCGGTCGTCGGCTTCATCGCCGGCGTCACGGCGCCTCCGGGCAAGCGCATGGGCCACGCCGGCGCGCTGATCTCGGGCGGTGCGGATACGGCCGAAGCGAAGCTGGAAATCATGGAAGCGTGCGGCATCACCGTTACGCGCAACCCGTCGGAAATGGGCCGTCTGCTGAAGAAGGCGCTGTAATTGTTTCCACTGGGCTCGTCCTGTAAAAAACGCCGGCTTTGCCGGCGTTTTTTGTTATGCTCGCGCAATGAATTCGTAAGCACCGGGCATGCGTCCTGCATGTGCCGGCGATGAACCGGGTCGCCCGCGAGGCGGCCGCCGTCCTTTCCTCACCGCCATGCTCGAATTCCTGACCTCGCTGCACTGGGGCGCCATTCTCCAGATCGTCATCATCGATATCCTGCTCGGCGGCGACAACGCGGTCGTGATCGCGCTTGCGTGCCGCAACCTGCCGGCGAACCAGCGGCTGCGCGGGGTCGTCTGGGGCACCGCGGGGGCGATCCTGCTGCGTGTCGCGCTGATCACGTTCGCGGTCGCGCTGCTCGACGTGCCGTTCCTGAAGCTCGGCGGCGGGCTGCTGCTGCTGTGGATCGGCATCAAGCTGATGGCGCCGGCCGCCGACGCGCACGACGACATCAAGCCGGCCGACCGGCTGTGGGACGCCGTCAAGACGATCGTGATCGCCGATGCGGTCATGAGCCTCGACAACGTGATCGCGATCGCCGGCGCGGCCGAGCAGGCCGATCCGTCGCACCGGATCGCGCTCGTGATATTCGGGCTCGTCGTCAGCGTGCCGATCATCGTATGGGGCAGCACGCTGGTGCTGAAGCTGCTCGATCGTTTCCCGGTCGTCGTGGCGTTCGGCGCCGGGCTGCTCGGCTGGATCGCGGGCGGGCTGATCGTGAACGACCCGGTCGGCGACCGCTGGCCGGTGCTCGATACGCCGTCGGTGGTATACGGCGCGAGCATCGCCGGCGCGCTGTTCGTCGTCGCGATCGGTTACGCGCTCAGGAAACGCCGCAGCGTGCCGCACGCGCATTGACGATTGACTGGCCATCCGGCCGACTGCCGGCCTCGCGGCCCGCTGGCTACGATCGAGACGCCTGCCTGTATCGGCAGGCGTTTTTCGTTTCCGGAGCCTGTCATGTTCGAAGCCTTTTCCGTTTCCCTGTTCCGTCGCGTTGCCGCCGATCTCCGGCGCGCGAGTCGGCCGTCGCCGCGCTGGCGGCCGGCCGGCTTCACGCTGATCGAACTGATGATCGTGCTGGCGATCGTCGGCGTCGTCGCGGCCTATGCGATTCCCGCGTACCAGGATTACCTCGCGCGGTCGCGCGTCGGCGAGGGGCTGGCGCTCGCGTCGTCCGCGCGGCTCGCGGTTGCCGACAATGCCGCGAGCGGCGCGAGCCTCGACGGCGGCTATAGCCCGCCTGCCGCGACCCGCAACGTCGAATCCGTCACGATCGACGGCGCGACCGGCCAGATCACGGTCGCGTTCACCGCGCGCGTCGCCGCGGCCGGCGCGAATACGCTGGTGCTCGTGCCGTCTGCGCCGGACAAGGCCGATGCGCCCACCGCGCGCGTGCCGCTCAAAAAGGGGGCGATACAGGCGGGCGCGATTGCATGGGAATGCTTCGCCGCCGGCAAGGACGCGTCGTCGCTGCCGGCACCGGGAGCGGGGCCGTTGCCTGGCGCCGCCGCGACGCTGCCCGCGAAATATGCACCGGCGGAGTGCCGCGCGTAAGGCTGGCGCAGAAGGAGGGCGGCCGCGCATGCGGCCCGCCGCCCGCCGATTCGGCCGGCGGGGGCTGCGGCGCCGCGCCGGCTCGCGCAGCGACAGCCCCGCACAGAGCAGGGAAAGTTTTGTATAGTGCGCCGGTTGCTGACATCCGGTTCGCTCATGCCTTCTACTTTTTCCCGTTCGTTGTCGCTCGTTGCGCTGGCTGTCGCCCTGATCGTGCCGTACGCGATCACGAATCACACGTATCCGATCCCGACCTTCTATTCCGAGTTTTCCGCGCTGGTGCTGTATCTGCTGGTGGGCATATCCGTCGTGCTGCTTGCGCGCACCGGCCGGCCGGCCCAGCCGTTTGCCGCGCCGGCTGCGTTCGCCGCGCCGCTCGGCTTCGCGGCGGTGTTGATCGCGCAGGTCGCGCTGATCCCGCTCAAGGTGCCGTCGATGAACTGGCTGGCGGTCGGTTATCTCGCGGCCGCGCTGGTTGCAATGCAGGCCGGCTACGCGCTTGCGCGCGACGGCATGGCGGAAACCGTGTCGCGGATGATGGCCGGTGCGCTGCTCGTCGGCGGCGTGTTCGCGGTCGGTACCCAGATCGTGCAGTTGTTCCACCTCGAGTCGGCCGTGTCGCCGTTCGTCGTGGTGTACAACATCGCGGTCGACCGCCGCCCGTACGGCAACATGGCGCAGGCGAATCACCTGGCCAGCTACATCGCCTTTGCGCTCGCGGGCGCGCTGTATCTGGTGCAGACTCGCCGGCTCGCGGTGTGGGCGTGGCTCGCGCTGTCGCTCGTGCTGTCGGTCGGTCTCGCGCTGACGGTGTCGCGCGGGCCGTGGCTGCAGGTCGCGGTGATGGTCGTCGCAGGCTTCTGGATGGCGTGGGTCGAATCGCGCCGCACGCCGGGCAATGCGCGTGCGTGGCTGATACCGGTCGTGCTCGCCGTCGCGTTCGTCGCGGTGAATGTCGCGGTGCGCTGGGCCAACGTGCACTACCACCTGAATCTCGCGGAGTCGGCAGCCGACCGGATGCGCGATGCCGGGCAGATCGCGCCGCGCCTCGCGTTGTGGAAGTACGGGCTCGCGATGTTCCGCGAGCATCCGCTGCTCGGAGTCGGTTGGGGCGAATTCCCGTCGCACCAGTTTGCGCTCGTGCGCACGCTCGGCGGCGTCGAGATCGCGAACAATTCGCACGACATCTTCATCGACCTGCTCGCGAAGTCCGGTCTCGTCGGGCTCGGCGTGCTCGCCGTCGCGCTCGTCACGTGGTTCGTGCGCGCGGTGCGGGC
Source organism: Burkholderia sp. ABCPW 11 (assembly GCF_001523445.1). Classification (NCBI taxonomy): domain Bacteria; kingdom Pseudomonadati; phylum Pseudomonadota; class Betaproteobacteria; order Burkholderiales; family Burkholderiaceae; genus Burkholderia; species Burkholderia sp. ABCPW 11. Next base: position 141,626 of record NZ_LOVM01000074.1, read on the forward strand.
GCCGCAGTCGAGCATGCGCGTGTTCGGTTTCGCGCTGATCGGCATCCTGCTGATGCATGCGCTCGTCGAATATCCGCAGCAATACATGTTCTTCCTGCTGCCGGCGATGTTCGTGATCGGGCTGCTCGAGGTGAAGCCGCTACGCATCCTGCCGGGGCGGGCGGCATTCGGGCTGTTCGCGGTGCTGTCGTTCGGCGGCGTGCTGGCGGCGGTGCCGGTGCTGCGCGACTACCAGCGCGCGGAAGTGCTCTATTACGGCAGCAGCCCGGCCGCGCAGTACCGCGATGCGCCGTCGCTGCTGTTCGGCGCGTGGGGCGATTACGGTGCGGCGACGCTGCTCCCGATTTCGCCGGACGATTTGCCGGCCAAGCTCGCCGCGCACGAGCGCGCGATCGCGCTGCTCCCGGGCGAGACGGTGCTGCGCCGTTACGCGGTACTGCAGGCGCTGGCCGGCCGCGAAGCCGACGCTCTCGATACCGTCGCGCGCCTGCATGTGTTCGCGAAGGAATTGAAGGACTGGCCGCAGCAACTGGCCTCGTTGTACAAGCTGTGCGACCAGGAGCCGGCGCTGAAAGCGTTCAGGGCGGCTGTCGTCGCGAAGTACGGGGACGCGCCGGCCGACGAGGGCGACGAATCGGACGACGACGATTCGGATTGACGCACGTCGTGCATGTCGCGCACGCCGGAACGGGGAATGCCGGTGTCCGTTGCGTCGCGCCGAAGGCGGCTGACGTCGGCGCAACACGACGCGGCGCGTAGCGTGCCGCTCCGGTCGGCCATCGATTACGTCGCGGATCGCGCGGATTCCGGTCGAATGAGCGGCGATTCGCGTCAACCATTGTCAAATCGCCGCCGCTGGCCGGGCGGCGCGTGCACAATGCGCGAAAGCGCCGGCGTGCGCGCCGGCGCGGGGCGTAGCCGGCGCGAACACGGAAAACTTCCCGGCTATTCGGGCATTTCGCCGAGCAGGATCGCGGTCGAGCGTCGCTCGGCCGTGCGGCCGTAACGGGGCGCCGGTCCGATGGCCGCGGCGCAGTGCGACACACGCGATGCGGGCGCGGAAGGCTTCCGTCGCGCGGCGCGTGTGCCTAGAACAGTGCTGAAGAACGATATTCGACCATGGCCATTCGCTCGACCTACCTGATCCTGCCCGCCGTCGCGATGCTGTTTTCCGGCTGCGCGATGCTGTCGTCGTCGCAGGAAAGCAAGCTGACCTGCCACATTCCGCGTGCCGTCTATCCGGATACGGCGAAGCCGCTCACGCGTCCGGCGACCGTGCTGGTGCGTGCGTTGATGACGACGTCCGGCGAAGCGCAGAACGTCACCGTGACGACGAGCAGCCGCAATGCGGCGGCCGATCGCGCGGCCGTCGAAGCGATGACGCACGCCACGTGCGTGCAGACTGGCGCGACGGCGAATCCTTTCTTGCTGACCCAACCGTTCGTGTTCGAACCGCAGCGCGGGCAGTGACGCGGGAGCGGCGGCCGGCGCCGTTGCCGCGTCACCTTCGACCGTCCGTCGAGAGCCGATCGCCGACGATGGGCGTTGACTATCGTGACCGGTACGTTCTGAAGAAGCCGACGGCGCCACGCTTCGCGATCGAGGATTGACGAAACGGCCTTCCGACACGTGACCGCCAGGCGAAAGCCATTTCCTCGAGCCTGCGGACAAGGCGGAGACTTCAGCCGATCTATTGCCCGCCGATCCGGTCGATCGATGTTTCGGTCGGTGTCGAGCCAATTGCGACGACGGCTATCCGGGCCTTGTCGCTGCATATATCAAAGACAATGAAATGCGGCGGCCTTCCGCACGTCAGGCAAGAAAGAATCCGCATATCGCGGCCGCGACCCTGGAAGCAATCGCCGCTTGCTACGAGGAACGCTTTCGGCGGTTTATGGATGTTCCGAAATGCCGAGTCGTCGATGTCAGGCGCCAGGGCCGGGTCGGCGCATGTCGAACGACGGGAAGAGCCTATGAATCAGTCGCTTACGTCTTCCGCCTTCCAGTCCCCCGACTTCCCGCCGCGCTTCTCGCGCACGCTCACGTCCGTGATCACCATCCCGCGATCCACCGCCTTGCACATGTCGTAGACGGTCAGCAGCCCGACCTGGACGGCCGTCAGCGCTTCCATCTCGACGCCGGTCCGGCCGAACGTCTCGACCTGCGCGATGCAGTGGACACCCGGCAGCGCGTCGTCGAGTTCGAAGTCGATGGCCACGCGCGTCAGCGCGAGCGGGTGGCACAGCGGAATGAGATCGGCCGTGCGCTTCGCGCCCTGGATCGCCGCGATGCGCGCGACGCCGAGCACGTCGCCCTTCTTGGCCTTGCCGTCGCGAATCAGCGCGAACGTGGCCGGCAGCATCCGGATCGTGCCGCGCGCGATCGCGATGCGTTGCGTTTCCTGCTTGCCGCCGACGTCGACCATGTGGGCGTGGCCGGCAGCGTCGAAATGGGTGAGTCCTGACATGGCTTCCTCTAGTGGAACGGCGTGCGCGCGCACGTGCCTCGATCCTGCTTCGCGATCGGCTGGCCGCCGGATTCCATACCGGCGCGACGAACCGATCCAACCTCTCAACGGGCGCCTATCATAGCAGCGGCGTTCGCGTTGCCGCAGGCGCAGATGACGCACGCGCGGCACGGGACAGTCGTCGTGGCGCCGGTACAATGACCCGAATATTCAGACCAAACGCCGCTGCGCGCCGGGTGCGCGGGACGGCGTCGTTTTCATCCTGCCATGCGTGTCAAACAGTTGCTTGCCGTATCGCTGTCGGCGGCGCTCGTGCTGCCGCCGGGCGGCCATGCGCAGAGCGCATCCGCGCCACCGCTCGAGCCGGCCGGCGGCGCGACGTCGATTTCCACCGTGCCGTCCGGCATCGCGACCGGCGTGTTCGGCACGTACGGCGGCGCGGAGAGCCGGTTTTCGGGCGCGGGCGGTGCGTCGGCGCCGGTCGCGAGCCTGCGCGCGCCGCTGCGTGCGCTGGAGCTGCCCGATCTCGGCGACGGCTCCGGCGGTTCGCTGACGCCGCGAGCCGAGCGCCGGCTCGGCGAGCGCGTGATGCGCGAAGTGCGGCGCGATCCCGACTATCTCGACGACTGGCTCGTGCGCGACTACCTGAATGCGATGGCGGCGCGGCTCGCGGCCGCGGCGGCGGCGCGCTACATCGGCGGCTACATGCCGGACTTCGACCTGTTCCCGGTGCGCGATCCGCAGATCAACGCGTTCTCGATGCCGGGCGGCTTCATTGGGATCAACAGCGGGCTGGTGGTGACGACGCAGACGGAGTCGGAGCTCGCATCGGTGGTCGGCCATGAGATGGGCCACGTGCTGCAGCGGCACATCGCACGGATGATCGGCGCGAGCGAGAAGACCGGCTACACGGCGCTCGCGACGATGCTGCTCGGCGTGCTGGCCGGCGTGCTCGCGCGCAGCGGCGATCTCGGCAGCGCGATCGCGATGGGCGGGCAGGCGTATGCGGTCGACAACCAGTTGCGCTTCTCGCGGTCGGCCGAGCGCGAGGCCGACCGCGTCGGCTTCCAGTTGCTTGCGGGGGCCGGCTACGACCCGTACGGGATGCCGGGCTTCTTCGAGCGGCTCGATCGCGCGTCGATGGGCGATGCGGGCGTGCCGGCCTATGCGCGCACGCACCCGTTGACCGGCGAGCGGATTGCCGACATGGAGGACCGTGCGCGTCGCGCACCGTACCGGCAGCCGCGCCAGTCGGCCGAATATGGGTTCGTGCGCGCGCGGCTGCGCGTCCTGCAGAACCGGGCGCCGACCGACATCTCGGCCGAGGCGCGCCGGATGCAGCTCGAGATCGACGATCGCACGGCGCCGAACGTCGCGGCGAACTGGTACGGCATCGCGCTCGCGAACACGCTGCTCGGCCAGTACGACGCGGCGGACAAGGCGCTCGCGTCGGCGCGCAGCGCGTTCGATGCGCGCGAGCGGCGCGACGACGATCCGGCAAGCAGTTCGCCGAGCCTCGACGTGCTGGCCGCCGACATCGCCCGCCGCGCGGGCCGAACCGACGACGCGGTACGGCTCTCGGCGCTCGCGCAGCGGCGCTGGCCGGCGTCGCACGCGGCGGTCGTCGCGCACCTGCAGGCGCTGATCGCCGCCCGCCGCTTCGCCGAAGCGCAGACGCTCGCACGGGCGCAGGCCAAGGCCGACCCGGAACAGCCGGACTGGTGGGATTACCTCGCGAAGTCGAGCGACGGCAAGGGCGACGTGCTCGCGCGGCGCCGGGCGCTGGCGGAGAAACTGGCGCTCGACGGCGCGTGGCCGTCGGCGATCCGGCAACTGAAGGAAGCGCGCGACGCGAAGGACGTGTCGTTCTACGAGCAGTCGATCATCGGCGCGCGGCTGCTGGAATTCGAGGCGCGCTACAAGGAAGAGCGCGACGACGAGAAGAAAGGGCGCGGATAGCGGCCCGTCGGGCGGGCAGGCGTGACATGCGGGCTATGGCGATCGCGCGTCAGCGGCCGTCGTCCGACGCATCGCGCGCCCGCTGCGCGGGACTCGCGACGAACCCGAACGTCGCAGGCACGTCGGCGCAAGCGAGCTGGCCGAGCGTCAGCGTGCGCCCGTCGCGCCAGTGCAGCACGGGCGGTGTCGCGTCGAAGTCCGCATGATCGGCAAACAAGCCGAGGTCGTGATCGTGCAGCGCCGCGATGCGCGCGGGGGGGCCGGCATCGCGAAACAGCACGCCGCCGCCGTCGTCGAGCCAGACTGCGTCCGGTTCGAACGGGGCGCCCGTCTGGTCGGTGAGCGCAAGCTGCCCGTCGCGTTCGGCGAGCCGTACGACCCACGGCGTATACGCGAGTTCGACGTACACGCGCTGCGGCCCGTTCTGGAAGAACCACTGGCCGTGCGCGTCGCATGCGTAGTTGCGGCCGATGAACGCGTTCAGCGCCGCATGCCGGATCGGCGAGCCGAGCTCGCCGGCCGCCTGCGCCGCGTCGTCGCGCAGCCGCCAGGCGCCGCGCCGGTCGAGCAGCAGCCAGCCGGTGCAATCCGGCACGTTCGGCCATTTGGCGAGCGCCTGCCTGACGATGTCATCCATGGTCGACGAATTTCGAGCAATAGCCGAACACCCGCGCCGACAGCCAGTCGAGGCGGCCGGGGAACGGCCCGGTCATGAAGCCCGCGTGACCGCCGTGCGCGGGCTGGTCGAGCTCGACGGCCGGCGACACGTCGGCGGGCCCCGGCAGCGCCGATTCGGGCAGGAACGGGTCGTTGCGGGCGTTGAGGATCAGCGTCGGCACGTCGATCGCGGGCAGCAGCGGCCGGGTGGTCGCCTTCGTCCAGTAGTCGTCCGCGTTCGCGAAACCGTGCAGCGGCGCGGTCACGACCTCGTCGAAGTCGCGCATCGTCACGGCCTGCAGCATCGCTTCGCGGTCGAACAGCCCCGGATACTGGTCGAGCTTGGCGAGCGCCTTGCGCTTGAGCGTTTTCAGGAAGCTGCGCGTATAGACCATCGCGAACCCCTGCGACAGCGCGCGGCCACCGGCGTGCACGTCGATCGGCGTCGAGATCGCGGCGGCGGCGTGCACGATCGACGTGTCGCTGCGGTGCTCGCCAAGCCAGCGCAGCAGCACGTTGCCACCCAGCGACACGCCGGCCGCGACCAGCGGCCCGCGATGCTGCGTGGCGAGCCGGCGCAGGATCCAGTCGACCTCGGCGCTGTCGGCGAGATGGTAGAAGCGCGGCTGGCGGTTGATCTCGCCGCTGCAACTGCGGAAGTGCGGCACGACGGCGTGCCACCCCTTCGCGCGCGCGGCCGCCATCATCGCGAGCGCGTAGTGCGAGCCGGAGCTGCCTTCGAGGCCGTGGAACAGCACGAACAGCGGTGCATCGGGCGCCGGCGCCGCGCTGTCGAGATGCGCGACCCAGTCGAGATCGATGAAGTCGTGGTCGGGAGTTTCCCATCGCTCTCGTCGGTAAGCGACAACCGGACGCCGCGCGAACAGCGCGGGCACGATGGTTTGCACATGGCTGTTGGGCAGCCAGCGCGGTGCGCGATAGCGCAATGAATCGTCGTCGGGGGCCGGGGCCCCGGTCAGCGGCGAGGTGGGCGGAGAAGCCGTACTCATGATCGCCCCGCTAATGCGTTGCTTCGTTCTTCGTCAGTGCAGCGGACCCTGCCCGTGACGGATCTTCGCGGCGAATTGTCCGGCCGCTTGTTCAGGAATCGGGCTCGCGTGGATATGCGCGATACGCCACTCGCCGCGTTCGTGAATCATCACGTACGTCGCGAAAACCATGTCGGGTTCGGCCGTCAGGTCGGCCTGCTGATGCGCTTCGGCGATCGTATAGACGACCGTGCCGAGGCTGTCGTACACGCGGATGTCGAGCGGCTCGATCGTGACCGGGCGCGTCGCGAGCCGGTTGGCGAGCCCGCCGCGGATCTGGTCGAGGCCGTGCAGATGCTCGCCGTCCGCCCATACGCAGCTGGCGAAATCCTCGTCGATCCACAACGCCAGCAGCGCGTCGAGATTGGCATCCGCGACGGCCTGGTAGTAGGCGTTCAGCGTATCGGCAGCGGCTTCGAAAAGGCGGGCAAAACGTGGCATCGGGGTTGTCTCTCGCGCGCATCGCGCGCCGTATTCAGCATGGCGGCCCGGATCGAGCCGCCGCGCACCGGTGAATCGGATTGCCCGGCGCGCCGTGCGACGCCGCCGGTCAGGGTCAGCGCTGCCCGACGAGCATGCCGCGCAAATCGCCGAATACCTGCTCGGGACCGAGTTCGCGCAGGCACTTCAGGTGGCCGAGCGGGCACTCGCGTTCGAAGCAGGGACTGCATTCGAGATGCAGCCATTGTACCTTCGCCAGGTCCGACAGCGGAGGGGTGTGGCGCGGATCGGTCGATCCGTACAACGCGACGAGCGGCCGGCGCAGCGCGGCGGCGACGTGCATCAGCCCCGAATCGTTGGTGACGACGGCATTCGCGCGCGCGATCAGCGCGCACGCCTCGGACAACGACGTCTGCCCGCACAGGTTGCGCACGTTCGGCGCGTGGTCGGCGATCGCCTGCGCGGCCGCGGCATCCTTCTGCGAGCCGAGCGCGACGATCTGCGTATACGGGAACGACTGGTGGACGATGGTCGCGAGCGACGCGAAATGCTCGGGCGGCCAGCGCTTGGCCGGGCCGTATTCGGCGCCGGGGCAGAACACGACGAGCGGCCTGCGCGTATCGAGATTGAAGCGTGCGGACACGCGCGCCGTCTCGTTCAGGTCGGCGTCCAGGCGCGGCGCGGGCAGCGTCTTCATCGACTCGGGCAGCTTCGCCCCCGGCGCGTAGGCGAGCGCCGCGTAGTGGGTCGTCATCGGCGGGCGCTCGCCCGACTTGGCCGGATTCGCGTGCCGCACGTTCAGCAGCCCGTAGCGGTGCTCGCCCGTATAACCGATCCGCAGCGGGATGTTCGCGAGCCACGGGATCACCGCGGACTTCAGCGAGTTCGGCAGCACGTACGCCGCGTCGTAGCCGACGTCGCGCAGGTCGCTCGCGAGCTGCCAGCGGCGCAGCAGCTGCAGCTTGCCGTGCGCGAGATCGGTCGCGTAGACATCGTGGATCTCGGGCATCCGCTCGAGCACGGGCGCGACCCACGAGGGTGCGACGGCATCGATCGCGATGCGGGGATGGAGCTTTTTCAGCAGCGCAAAAAGCGGCTGCGCCATCAATGCGTCACCGATCCAGTTCGGTGCGATAACCAGCGCTCGACGCATCAGGTCGACTTCCGATGTCGTAATGAAGCACGGCGCACGGGCGCCGCGTTCGGGTTGCCAGAATGGGGAAGGGCGGCGCGCCGGAGCTCCGGCTGCGCCGCCTTTGCGGATCGAAGGCCCTCGGGCCCGGCCGTCGGGGCTCAGTGGCCCTTGACGACCTCGCCGTCGCGCAGCTTGTAGCGCGTGCCGCAGTACGGGCAGCGCGCCTCGCCGTGCGACACGTCGATGAACACGCGCGGATGCGCATTCCAGCGCGTCATGGCCGGGTTCGGGCAGTAGGCGGGAAGATCCTTGGCCGTCAACTCGACCAGCGGCATTTCCTTGATTTCACTCATGAGACTTTCTCTTATCACTCTTGTGTGGGGCGGTCGGTCGCGCGACGCGCTCAGACCTTCGTCAGCCAGTGCGCGTACTTCGCGTTCTTGCCCGACACGATATCGAAAAACGCCGACTGGAGCTTTTCCGTGACGGGGCCGCGCGCGCCGCTGCCGATCGTGCGGTTGTCGAGCTCGCGGATCGGCGTGACTTCGGCGGCCGTGCCGGTGAAGAACGCTTCGTCGGCCGTGTAGACCTCGTCGCGCGTGATGCGCTTTTCGATCACGTCGATGCCGGCGTCCTTCGCGAGCGTGATGACCGTGTCGCGCGTGATGCCGTCGAGGCACGACGACAGGTCGGGCGTATACAGCTTGCCGTTGTTCACGAGGAAGAAGTTTTCGCCGGAGCCTTCGGACACGTAGCCGTCGACGTCGAGCAGCAGCGCTTCGTCGTAGCCGTCGGCCGTCGCTTCCTGGTTCGCGAGAATCGAGTTCACGTACCAGCCCGACGCCTTCGCGCGCACCATCGACACGTTCACGTGGTGGCGCGTGAACGACGACGTCTTCACGCGGATGCCCTTCGCGAGGCCTTCTTCGCCGAGGTACGCGCCCCACGGCCACGCGGCGATCGCGACGTGGATCGTGTTGCCCTTCGCGGCCACGCCGAGCTTTTCCGAGCCGACCCAGATGATCGGGCGCAGGTAGCACGACTCGAGCCGGTTCTCGCGCACGACCGCGAGTTGCGCGGCTTCGAGCGTTTCGCGGTCGAACGGCACGTCCATCTGGAAGATCTTCGCCGAATTCAGCAGACGTTTGGTGTGCTCGCGCAGGCGGAAGATCGCGGTGCTGCCGTCGGCCGCCTTGTACGCGCGTACGCCCTCGAAGACGCCCATGCCGTAGTGCAGCGTGTGGGTCAGGACGTGGATCTTGGCGTCGCGCCAGTCGATCAGCTTGCCGTCCATCCAGATCTTGCCGTCGCGGTCGGCCATTGACATAGGATTCTCCTGGAAGCGGTGGGGTGCTGCGGGTTGTATGCAGCGTTGAGCCGGAAAGACGCTTATTTTAGCGTCATTTGGCGGCGATCCGGTCGGTCGGCACAGGGTCGGGGCTATAATCGGCCGGTACCGATTCCAATAACGACGGGCCTTGCCGGCGGGAGACGCCGGCGCCCGGACGAACCGCCCGCTGCGGCCCGCCTTTCCCATGCTCGCTCGATTGTCCGCCACCGACCGCTTCGCGCTGATCCAGGGCGCGCGCGACTATTCCCCGACACTGATGGCGATCCTGTCCTGGGGCCTCGTCACCGGCATCGCGATGAGCAAGTCGGTGATGACGCTCGGGCAGGCGAGCGCGATGTCGCTGTTCGTCTACGCGGGCTCGTCGCAGCTCGCGGTACTGCCGCTCCTCGCGGCGAAGCTGCCGATCTGGACCGTGCTGCTCACGGCCGCGATGGTCAACCTGCGCTTCGTGATCTTCAGCGCCGGGCTGGCCCCCCATTTTTCCTACCTGCCGCTGTGGCGGCGCCTCGCGATCGGCTATTTCAACGGCGACGTGATTTACCTGCTGTTCCAGAAACAGGGCTTCGCGTACGGCCGCGTGCCGGGCAAGGAGGCGTATTTCTGGGGGATGGCGCTCGCGAGCTGGGCGTCGTGGCAGGTGTCGTCGCTCGCCGGCATCCTGCTCGCGAGCATCTTTCCCGCAAGCTGGGGGCTGGAGCTGGCCGGCACGCTCGCGCTGATTCCGATCATGGTGTCGGCGGTCGCGAACCGTTCGACGCTCGCGGCCGTCGCGGTCGCCGGGATCGTGTCGCTGATCGCGTTCGACGTGCCGTACCGGCTCGCGCTGCCGCTGGCGGTGTTCGCCGCGCTCGCGGCCGGCTGCGCGGCCGATTTCTTCGTCGAGCGCGCCGACTGGCGGCGCATCCGGACCGAAACCGTGCACGAAAAGGACATTGAATGAACGCGACCGAGATCTGGATCGTCATCGTCGGGATGACGATCGTCACGGCCGTCACGCGCGCGCTGTTCCTGATCGGCGGCGAGCGCACCGTGCTGCCCGAACGCGCGCAGCGCGCGCTGCGCTACGCGCCGGCCGCCGCGCTGGTCGCCGTCGTGCTGCCCGACGTGCTCGAAACGCCGGCGGGGCTGTCGTTCGGGCTGTCCAATCATCCGCTCTACGCGGCGCTCGCCGGCCTCGGCTGGTTTTTGTGGCGGCGCAGCATGCTCGGCACGATCGTCGTCGGCATGCTCGTGTTCACCGCGCTGCGCCTGATCTTCTGATGATTCGCCGCCCCGGCCGGCCGCATGCCGACTGGAGCGCCTTGGGCGTTGTTGCGATGCAGCATCGTGCCGCCGGCCGCACGCGATCCCAAATAGGCGGAATTCGCCGCCGCACGGGTCAGTCTGCCGGATGGATCGGCTAGAATGCCCGTTCGAGATTTTTTACCCGTGCGCGTCATGCGAACCGCCAGCCACGGCCGCATCCGGCGCCCTTTCGCGGCAGCCCGCGCACGTCCAGCGTGAACCCCCTTTCCCCATCCACTACTTCAATCTGTTCAACATGAGCCAAGTCAAGCGTCTCACCGACCTGATCGCCGCCGGCCAGCTCGCCGGCAAGCGGGTGTTCATCCGTGCCGACCTGAACGTCCCGCAGGACGATCACGGCAACATCACCGAGGACACGCGCGTGCGCGCGTCCGTGCCGGCCATCCGGGCCGCGCTCGACGCCGGCGCGGCCGTGATGGTCACGTCGCACCTCGGCCGTCCGACCGAAGGCGAATTCAAGCCGGAAGACTCGCTCGCGCCGGTCGCGAAGCGTCTGGGCGAACTGCTCGGCCGCGACGTGCCGCTCGTGTCGAACTGGGTCGAGAACGGCGTGAACGTTGCGCCGGGCCAGGTCGTGCTGCTCGAGAACTGCCGCGTGAACAAGGGCGAGAAGAAGAATTCCGACGAGCTCGCGCAAAAGATGGCGAAGCTCTGCGACGTGTACGTGAACGACGCGTTCGGCACCGCGCACCGCGCGGAAGCGACCACGCACGGGATCGCGAAGTACGCGCCCGTCGCGTGCGCGGGCCCGCTGCTGGCGGCCGAACTCGACGCGCTCGGCAAGGCGCTCGGCAACCCGGCGCGCCCGCTGGTCGCGATCGTCGCCGGTTCCAAGGTGTCGACCAAGCTGACGATCCTGAAGTCGCTGGCCGGCAAGGTCGACCAGTTGATCGTCGGCGGCGGCATCGCGAACACGTTCATGCTCGCGGCCGGCCTGTCGATCGGCAAGTCGCTCGCGGAGGCCGATCTCGTCGCCGAGGCGAAGGCGATCATCGACGAAGCGCGCGAGCGCGGCGCGTCGGTGCCGATCCCCACCGACGTCGTCACCGCCAAGGAATTCTCGCCGACGGCTGCGGCCACGGTGAAGCAGGTCGCCGACATCGAAGCGGACGACATGATCCTCGACATCGGCCCCGATACGGCCAAGGCGCTCGCCAGCCAGCTCGAGAAGGCCGGCACGATCGTATGGAACGGCCCGGTCGGCGTGTTCGAGTTCGACCAGTTCGGCAACGGTACGAAGACACTCGCCGAAGCGATCGCCAAATCGTCCGCGTTCTCGATCGCGGGCGGCGGCGACACGCTCGCGGCCATCGCGAAATACGGCATCCACGACCAGGTCAGCTACATCTCGACGGGCGGCGGCGCCTTCCTCGAGTTCCTCGAGGGGAAGAAGCTGCCGGCGGTGGAAGTGCTCGAAACGCGGGCGGCCTGAGCGTGGCGACGCGCGCAGGGGCGACGAAGGCCGCGCGCTCCGCGAAAGCGGAGCAGCCGGCTGGCGCGGGCAAGCGCAAACGCGCGCCCGCGCGGGCGAACACCGCCCCGCGCGCACCGGCGGCCGCCGGCGACGCGGCCGTGCAGCACCACGAGATTCAGAACAAAGCGATGCCGGGCGCAAGCACCGGCACGCTCCCCGGAGCGGCCGCCGCTGGGCCTGCCGCTTCCGGCTCTCGCAGCGTTTCACCCAGCGCATCCACCTTGATCCAGATGAGGAGTTTCATGCAGCGCGCCACCAAGATAGTCGCCACGATCGGCCCGGCCTCCAGTTCGCCGGAGACTCTGCTGCAGATGATGCAGGCGGGCCTCGACGTCGTGCGGCTCAATTTTTCGCACGGCACGGCCGACGATCACCGCCAGCGCGCCGAAATGGTGCGCGAGGCCGCCCGCAAGGTCGGCCGCGAGATCGCGATCATGGCCGACCTCCAGGGCCCGAAGATCCGCGTCGGCAAGTTCGAGAACGGCAAGACCACGCTCGTGCCGGGGCAGCCGTTCATCCTCGATGCGGGCTGCGAACTCGGCAACGACGAGCGCGTCGGCCTCGACTACAAGGAGCTGCCGCGCGACCTGAAGCCGGGCGACCTGCTGCTGCTGAACGACGGCCTGATCGTGCTGACCGTCGAGCGCGTGCTCGGCGACGAGATCCACACGACCGTCAAGGTGGGCGGCGAGCTGTCGAACAACAAGGGGATCAACCGCCAGGGCGGCGGCCTGTCGGCTCCGGCGCTGACCGCGAAGGACATGGAGGACATCCGCACCGCGATGTCGCTCGGCGCGGACCTCGTCGCGGTGTCGTTCCCGAAGAACGCGACCGACATGGAAATGGCGCGCCAGCTCGCGAACATCGCGGGCGCGCCGTACGGCATCAAGCCGAAGATGATCGCGAAGATCGAGCGTGCGGAAGCGATTCCGGCGCTGCAGAGCATCCTCGACGCATCCGACGGCATCATGGTCGCGCGCGGCGACCTCGCGGTGGAAGTGGGCAACGCGGCCGTGCCGGCTTTGCAGAAGCGGATGATCCGGATGGCGCGCGAGTCGAACAAGCTCGTGATCACCGCGACGCAGATGATGGAATCGATGATCTACGCACCGGTGCCGACCCGCGCGGAAGTGTCGGACGTCGCGAACGCGGTGCTCGACGGCACCGACGCGGTGATGCTGTCGGCGGAGACGGCCGCCGGCAAGTACCCGGTCGTCACGATCGAGACGATGGCGGCCGTGTGCGTCGAGGCGGAAAAGTCTGAGCACGTCGAGCTGGACAAGGATTTCCTCGACCGCACGTTCACGCGGATCGACCAGTCGATCGCGATGGGCGCGCTGTTCACCGCGTATCACCTCGGCGCGAAGGCGATCGTCGCGCTGACCGAATCGGGGGCGACCGCGCTGTGGATGTCGCGTCACTACACGCACGTGCCGATCTTCGCGCTGACGCCGCGCGTCGGCAGCGAGCGCACGATGGCGCTGTACCGCAACGTGACGCCGCTGCACGTCGACTTCAACAGCGACCGCGATTCGGCGCTGCAGGCGGCGCTCGAGATCGTCGTCAAGCAGGGTTACGTGCAGCACGGCGACATGGTCGTGCTGACCGTCGGCGAGCCGATGGGGCAGGCGGGCGGCACCAACACGCTGAAGATCGTACGAGTCGGCGAGCATTATTGAGCGCCGGCCGAGCCGCATCGAGCCGGCCTGCGGCCGGATCGGCCGGAATCGATCCGGCACCGTTTTTTGCGCGAAAGCCGCGCGGGGTCCGAAGCCCCGCGCGGCTTTTTTTCTCCTTTTTGGCCGGATTGTGCCGTGCGAACGTAACAAATTGCGAGCGGGCGCTACCGGGCGGTCGGAATCGGAGGCGCTTCGCGATAAAATGCGGCTATTCGACGCTCAGCCGCGCCGTGCCGCCCCGGTCTGGACCGGGAGCGAGCGCCGCGCCGGCGTCAGGGCGCACCGGTTTTCATTCCAAGGAGTTCCACAATGCCTCTCGTATCAATGCGTCAATTGCTGGACCACGCGGCAGAGCACGGTTACGGCCTGCCGGCCTTCAACGTGAACAACCTGGAGCAGGTCCAGGCGATCATGGCGGCGGCGGATCAGGTCGGCGCGCCCGTGATCATGCAGGCATCGGCCGGCGCGCGTAAGTATGCGGGCGAGCCGTTCCTGCGCCACCTGATCGAAGCGGCGGTCGAATCGTATCCGCACATTCCGGTCGTGATGCACCAGGATCACGGCCAGTCGCCGGCGGTCTGCACGGCCGCGATCCGCAGCGGCTTCACGAGCGTGATGATGGACGGTTCGCTCGAAGCCGACGGCAAGACGGTCGCGTCGTACGAGTACAACGTCGACGTGTCGCGCAAGGTCGTCGAGATGGCGCACTCGATCGGCGTGACGGTCGAAGCCGAACTCGGCGTGCTGGGCTCGCTCGAGACGATGAAGGGCGACAAGGAAGACGGCCACGGCGCGGAAGGCACGATGACCCGCGAGCAGCTGCTGACCGATCCGGAGCAAGCCGCCGACTTCGTGAAGCTCACGCAGTGCGATGCACTCGCGATCGCGATCGGCACGTCGCACGGCGCGTACAAGTTTTCGAAGAAGCCGACGGGCGACATCCTGTCGATCCAGCGCATCAAGGAAATCCACGCGCGCATTCCGAACACGCACCTCGTGATGCACGGTTCGTCGTCGGTGCCGCAGGAACTGCTGGCCGAGATCCGCGAATTCGGCGGCGACATGAAGGAAACCTACGGCGTGCCGGTCGAGGAAATCCAGGAAGGCATCAAGCACGGCGTGCGCAAGATCAACATCGACACCGACCTGCGTCTCGCGATCACCGGCGCGATCCGCCGCTACCTGTTCGAGAATCCGGGCAAGTTCGATCCGCGCGACTACCTGAAGCCCGCGCGCGAAGCCGCGAAGAAGGTCTGCGTCGACCGTTACCTCGCGTTCGGCTGCGAAGGCCAGGCCGGCAAGATCAAGCCGGTGTCGCTCGACAAGATCGCCGAGCAGTACAAGTCGGGTGCGCTCGCCCAGGTCGTGCGCTGAGACTGTAGTACGATTGCCCCGCCCGGTTCTGCCGCCGGGCATGGGCGGGCCGCCAGGCCGGCCGGATCCGGTCCGGCCCCGGCAGCCGTTCCGTCCGGCCGAACGAGGGCCGGCCGGCAGCCGTCCGGGCGCTGTGCCCGCCGGTTCGCCGACGTATTGCAAGACCGCCGTTCCCGCCTGCCGCGGGGAACGGCGTTTCCCTTTTTGTTTGGCTCCTTATCTGCGAAAAGACGATGTCTACCCTTTACGAATCCACGCTCCGCTCGCTGCCGCTCCTCGGTCGCGGCAAGGTTCGCGATAACTACGCGGTCGGCAACGACAAGCTCCTGATCGTCACGACCGATCGCCTGTCGGCCTTCGACGTGGTGATGGGCGAGCCGATTCCGAACAAGGGCCGCGTGCTGAACCAGATGGCGAACTTCTGGTTCGACAAGCTCGCGCACATCGTGCCGAATCACCTGACGGGCGACGCGCCGGAAGCGGTCGTCGCGGCCGACGAGGTCGAGCAGGTGAAGGGCCGCGGCGTGGTCGTCAAGCGTCTCGAGCCGATCATGATCGAAGCGGTCGTGCGCGGCTACCTGGCCGGCAGCGGCTGGAAGGAGTACCAGGCGTCGGGCGCCGTGTGCGGCGTGCAGTTGCCGGAAGGTCTGCAGAACGCGCAGAAGCTGCCCGAGCCGATCTTCACGCCGGCCGCGAAGGCCGAGATGGGCGAGCACGACGAGAACATCACGTTCGAGGAAACCGAGCGCCGCATCGGCACCGAGCTGGCCGCGACGATCCGCGACATCTCCATTCGCCTGTACAAGGAAGCGGCCGACTACGCGGCGACGCGCGGCATCATCATCGCCGACACGAAGTTCGAATTCGGCCTCGACAACCACGGCAAGCTGTACCTGATGGACGAAGTGCTGACCGCCGATTCGTCGCGCTTCTGGCCGGCCGACCAGTACGAAGTCGGCACGAACCCGCCGTCGTTCGACAAGCAGTTCGTGCGCGACTGGCTCGAGGCGCAGCCGTGGGGCAAGACGGCGCCGGCGCCGGCGCTGCCGGCCGATGTCGTCGAGAAGACGGCCGCGAAGTACCAGGAAGCGCTCGAGCGCATCACGGGCCAGTCGCTCGCCTGACGGAGCTTTGCATAGGACCGGAGTAAGTGCTGAAGCACTCACTCCGGTCGACAGGAACACACGAAATGAATGAAAAGCAAACTGCCCACACGCACAGCGCGCCGCTCGTCGGCGTGCTGATGGGTTCGAGTTCCGACTGGGACGTGATGAAGAACGCGGTCGCGATCCTGCAGGAATTCGGCGTGCCGTACGAAGCGAAGGTCGTGTCCGCGCACCGGATGCCCGACGAGATGTTCGACTATGCGGAGAAGGCGCGCGAGCGCGGGCTGCGTGCGATCATCGCGGGCGCCGGCGGCGCCGCGCACCTGCCCGGCATGCTGGCCGCGAAGACCACGGTGCCCGTGCTCGGCGTGCCGGTCGCGAGCAAGTACCTGAAGGGCGTCGATTCGCTGCACTCGATCGTGCAGATGCCGAAGGGCGTGCCCGTCGCGACGTTCGCGATCGGCGAGGCCGGCGCCGCGAATGCCGCGCTGTTCGCGGTGTCGATCCTGTCCGGCAACTCGGTCGACTACGCGAACCGGCTCGCGGCGTTCCGCGTGCGCCAGAACGAAGCCGCGCACGCGATGGTGCTGCCGCCGCTGGAATGACGGCATGGCGCGCGGCCGCACGACGCGGCCGGCGCCGGATTTTCCTACTGCGGCGGGCATTTCCGCGTTCCGCCGCGACCGACCACTGACATGACCGCAACTCCTGATTCCGTTTCTCCGATTCTGCCCGGCGCGTGGCTGGGCATGGTCGGCGGCGGCCAGCTCGGCCGCATGTTCTGCTTTGCCGCCCAGTCGATGGGCTATCGCGTCGCCGTGCTCGATCCCGATCCGGCGAGCCCCGCCGGCGCGGTCGCCGATCGCCATTTGCGCGCGGCGTACGACGACGAAGCCGCACTCGCCGAACTGGCGGACCTGTGCGAGGCCGTATCGACGGAATTCGAGAACGTGCCGGCCGCGAGCCTCGATTTCCTTGCGCGCACGACGTTCGTCGCACCGGCCGGCCGCTGCGTCGCGGTCGCGCAGGACCGGATCGCGGAGAAGCGTTTCATCGAGGCGTCGGGCGTGCCGGTCGCGCCGCACGTCGTGATCGAATCGGCGGCGGCGCTCGCCGCGCTCGACGATGCCGCGCTCGACGCGGTGCTGCCGGGCATCCTGAAGACGGCCCGCCTCGGGTACGACGGCAAGGGCCAGGTGCGCGTCGCCACCGCGCAGGAAGCACGCGACGCACATGCCGCGCTCGGCGGCGTGCCGTGCGTGCTGGAGAAGCGCCTGCCGCTGAAATACGAGGTGTCGGCGCTGATCGCGCGCGGCGCGGACGGCCGCTCGGCCGCGTTCCCGCTCGCGCAGAACGTGCATCACGACGGCATCCTCGCGCTGACGGTCGTGCCGGCGCCGGCGGCCGATGCTGCGCGCGTCGAAGAGGCGCAGCAGGCGGCCGTGCGGATCGCCGATACGCTCGGCTACGTCGGCGTGCTGTGCGTCGAGTTCTTCGTGCTGGAGGACGGCTCGTTCGTCGCGAACGAAATGGCGCCGCGCCCGCACAACTCCGGCCACTACACGGTCGATGCGTGCGCAACGAGCCAGTTCGAGCAGCAGGTGCGCGCGATGACCCGCATGCCGCTCGGCAACCCGCGCCAGCATTCGCCGGCCGCGATGCTGAACATCCTCGGCGACGTGTGGTTCCCCGACGGTCCGGCAGCCGGTGCCGTCACGCCGCCGTGGGACACGGTCGCCGCGATGCCGGCCGCGCACCTGCACCTGTACGGCAAGGAAGAAGCGCGCGTCGGCCGCAAGATGGGCCACGTGAATTTCACGGCCGAGACGCGCGACGAAGCCGTAGCCGCCGCCAACGCGTGCGCGCAACTGCTGCGCGTGCCGCTCGACTGAGGCGCGGGCCGATGTCCATCGATCTCCCGAAGCACGTGACGCCCGCGCAGATCGACGCGGCCGCCGCGTTGCTCGACGCGGGCCAGCTCGTCGCATTTCCGACCGAAACCGTCTACGGGCTCGGCGGCGACGCGGCGAATCCCGAGGCCGTCGCGCGCATCTATGCGGCGAAAGGGCGGCCCGCGAACCATCCGGTGATCGTGCATCTGCCGCCCGGCGGCGATCCGGGCTACTGGGCCGACGATCTGCCGGCCGACGCGCACGCGCTGATCGATGCGTTCTGGCCGGGCCCGCTGACGCTGATCCTGAAGCGTCATGCGCGCATTCCGGATGCCGTGAGCGGCGGGCAGGATTCGGTCGGGCTGCGCTGTCCGTCGCATCCGGTCGCGCAGGCGCTGCTGGCCGCGTTCAGCGCGCGGCGCGGCGGCCACGGCGGCGTGGCGGCGCCGTCCGCGAACCGGTTCGGCCACGTGAGCCCGACGACCGCGCAACACGTGCGCGACGAATTCGGCGATACCGTGCACGTGCTCGACGGCGGCGCATCCGAAGTTGGCATCGAATCGACGATCCTCGACCTGTCGCGCGGCTTCCCGGCGCTGCTGCGCCCGGGCCACGTGACGCCTCGGCAGATCGCCGACGTCCTCGGTCGTGCGCCGAAGCTGCCGGACGGCAGTGACGCGACCGCGCCGCGCGCGTCGGGCACGCTGAAAGCGCATTACGCACCGCGCACGCCGCTCGCGCTGCTGCCGTTCGACGCGCTCGAGCCGCTGCTCGCGGCCGCGCAAACCGACGGCGAGCGCGTCGCGCTCGTCGCACGTGCGTCGCGGGCAGGACACTGGGCGCAGGCCGACGGCGTGCATTTCATCGCGGCGCCGGAAGATCCGCAGGCCTATGCACGCGACCTGTACGGCATGCTGCGGGCGCTCGATCGCGCGCAGGTCGCGCGTATCCTCGTCGAGAAGCTGCCCGAAACCGTCGAATGGATCGCGGTCAACGATCGCCTCGGCCGCGCGGCGGCGGCATTCGAAGCGCGCGACTGACGCGCGCAGGCGCCTGCCGAATGAAAAAACGCCCGACCGGCGAACCGGTCGGGCGTTTTCGTTTGGGCGCGTGGCCGGCGGCTTACTTGCCGACGCCGGATTTCGCGATCTGCTGTTGGACGTATTGCGCGAACAGCGCGTGCAGGTGCGTCGTCGGGTGGACCGTGTCGGCGAACATGTAGGTCTGGTCCGCGTTCGCGACCGTGTAGGTCTGCGGCGAGCAGAACAGCGACGAGCCGAACGCGGTCGCATTCGCAACGCCGTACTGCGTGGCGGCCTGGACCATCGCCTTCAGGTTGCAGGCGGTGTCGGTATTCGACACGCTGAAGCCGTTCGCCTGGTAGTTGGCCGCGATGCCGTCCTGCCACGTGAACGAATCGACCACCACGTACTTCGTCGGGTCGACCTTCAGCGCGGCCAGCGTGCCGACGAGCGTCTTGTTGAACAGCCCCGACAGTTGCGTGAACGCGGCCTGCGTGCTCGCGCCGCCTTGCAGCGCGAGCGGCGTGCCGCCGATGTCCGGCACGTTCGCGACGAACACGTGCGTCGCGCCCGCCGCGACGATCTGCTGGACGATCCCGCCGAGCTGCTGCGCGGCCAGGCCGATCGCCTGCGCCGCCGCGAGTTGGGCGGCCGGCGTGTTGCCTTGCGCCTGCGCGACCTGGGCCTGGTAGAAGATGTCGTTCGCGCCGCCGTTGATCAGCACGATCTGGCCGGCGTTGAAGCTGCCGTGCTGCGTCAGGTATTGCTTGACCTGGTCGGCGATCGGCGTCGTCGTCGCCTGGGCGTAGTCGGGGTTCGGCACGCTGGCGTCCGCATGGCCGATGCCCGGCTGCAGTGTCACGCGGGAGCCGCCTTGCGCGTAGCCGAGGCCGCCCGTCGCCTGCAGCGGGATGCCGAAGCCGCCCTGATTCGCGGGCTGCAGCGTGTCGCCGTAGTACTGCGCGACGTCCTGCGTCCAGACCTGGCCCGGGTTGGTCGTGAAGCGGCCGCCGCCGAAGCCGAGCTTGATCTGCGAGTAGGTGCCGACGTCGGACAGGCTGTCGCCGAACGACACGATCTGCATCTTCACGCCCGACGGCGGCGTGTTCGACGCGCTGCTGCCGTTGTTGTCGTCGCCGCCGCCGCATGCGGCGAGCAACGCGAGCGCGGCGCCGGCGATCGCGACTTGCGCGGTGCGCAGCATGCGCCGGCGCGTGCGGGAAGGGGCGTGTTGTTGTGTCTGCATCGTTCGATCTCCTCGTAGATATGGCCCTGATGTGTTTCTCATCTGCCGCGTGCCTGCTCGGTTCCGGGCTGCGCGGCGGCCGTTGGCTGAAACGGTTTATCGGTCGCGCGCAGCCGCCTGCGGCACGGTGCGCGGATCCGGGTTCGCGGCCTCGGCGATCTGCGCATGATAAGCGCTCGCCCATTCGGGCGGGCCGAAAATCGCGCGCAGCTTGTTGCGCCATCCGCCGACGCGCCACGCGTCGGACGCCATCGCCGCCCACTCGTGGAACGTCGCGACGAGCGGGTTGTTCGAGCCGAGCCGCTCGACGATTCCGTAGCGCGGCGGATCGTCGGGCGTTTCCTCGACATAGCTGCCGAACAGGCGATCCCAGATCACGAGGACGCCTGCGTAATTGCGGTCGATGTAGCGCGCGTTGCGTGCATGGTGCGCGCGGTGGATCGACGGCGTGTTCAGCACGTATTCGAGCCAGCCGAGCTTGCCGATCGCCTGCGTGTGCACGAAGAACTGGAACGCGAGGTTGATCAGCACGATGCCGACGATCTGTTGCGGCGGAAAGCCGGCGAACGCGAGCGGCAGCCAGAACAGCCACATGCCCGCGATCGGGTACATCAGGCTCTGGCGGAACGCGGTCGAGAAATTCATCCGTTCGGACGAATGGTGCACGACGTGCGCGGCCCACAGCCAGCGCACGCGATGGCTCGCGCGATGAAACACGTAGTAGAGGAAGTCCTGCGCGACGAACAGCACCGCGAACGACAGCCAGCCGTCGTGCCACGTGTAGACGCGATAGTGCCGGTAGCAGTACGCATAAACGGGAATCACGAACAGCCATGCGATCTTGTCGGCGCCCTGGTGCATCAGCGCGAGCGCCGCGTTGCACAGCGTGTCGCGCCATGCATAGATGCGGTCCTGCGCGCGGGTGCGGGCGAAGTGCCAGGCCTCCCACGCGATGCAGAGCAGGAAGACGGGCGCCAGCGCGAGCAGAAGCAATTCGACGTCGAATCGCATGGGCGTGTCTCCTTCGTTCCCCTGCAAGCCATGAGGCCGGGCGTGTGGCCCGTTGTAGATATCGGTCAGGCCAACAGCCTACGCAATCGCCACGCGCTAGGCGAGGGGGCAGCGTAGAGGGTTCCCTCAGAGGATAGGGTTTCTACGGAACCCGTACTGCACGGGGCCGGGCGGTGTGGCCCCGTTTTGCGGGCGACGCGGTGCGGGGGCGCGCGGGCCGCGCTGTCGCGACGGCCCGCTGCGCTGCGCGCTGCACGTTGCACGCCGCACGTTGCACGCCGCACGGATCGTCAGTGCGCGCCCGCGTAGATCCACTCGAGCAGCGTGTCGTGCGCGGCGCGTGCGCCTTCCGCGTGATCGTTGTTGATGAAGCTGACGACGACGTAGCTCTGGCCGTCCGCACCGGCGACGTAGCCGGCGATCGCGCGCACGTCGCGCAGCGTGCCGGTCTTGATGTGCGCGTTGCCGAGCACGCCCGCGTTGGTGAGGCGGTTCTTCATCGTGCCGTCGATGCCCGCGATCGGCAGCGAATCGACGAACGCCTGCGCGACGGGGCTCGCGTTCGCGGCCTGCAGCAGTGCGGCGAGCGATAGCGCGCTCACGTGCTCTTCGCGCGACAGCCCGGAGCCGTTCTCGAGCACGAGGTCGGGCATCGCGATGCCGTTTTTCTGCAGGAACGCCTGGATCGCGCGGCTCGACTGCTCGGGCGTCGCGGGCGGCTTGCCGCTGACCGCGCCGATCGTCAGGAACAGGTTGCGCGCCATCACGTTGTTGCTGAACTTGTTGATGTCGTAGACGATGCTGCCGAGCACCGGGCTGTGATGCACGGCGAGCGGCCGCGCGGTGGCGGGCACCTTGCCCTCGCTGACGGGCCCCGCGATCGTGCCGCCGTCCTGTTGCCACAGCGCGAGGAAGCCGCGTGCGAAGAACGTCGTGTGATCGAGGATCGCGAGGTTGGTCGTATGCGCGCCGCAGCGCAGCGGGTAGTCGCCGGCGAACGACGCGGTCATGATCCCGCCGCCGGCCGTCAGCGTCGGGCGCGCAGCTGCGGCGGCCGCGCTGCACGAACCCGAGCCTTCGACGAGCTGGTTGTCGATCGACAGGTTCGCGAGCGGCGGCAGCACGTCGACGGCGACCTTGCCGTCATCGCCCGGCGTGACCGTGAACGACACGGCCTTGAATGCATACAGCAACGGATCGGGGCCGACGTTGTACGGCGCGCTGACATCGTCGTCGAACGACGGCAGGTCGCGCGTCGACGCAGCGAAATAGCTCTTGTCGAGCACGAGACCGCCGGCCACGCGCTTGACGCCGGCCTTGCGCAGCTTGTCGACGAGGTCGATCAGTTCTTCGGGCACGAGCTTCGGATCGCCGGTGCCCTTGATGTACAGGTTGCCTTGCAGCGTGCCGTCGGGGTCGACCGTGCCGTCCGTGTACGCGGTCGTGCGCCAGCGGTAGTCG
Organism: Burkholderia sp. ABCPW 11; assembly: GCF_001523445.1. Taxonomy (NCBI): domain Bacteria; kingdom Pseudomonadati; phylum Pseudomonadota; class Betaproteobacteria; order Burkholderiales; family Burkholderiaceae; genus Burkholderia; species Burkholderia sp. ABCPW 11. Next base: position 164,255 of record NZ_LOVM01000074.1, read on the forward strand.
GGGCCGAGGATCGACAGGCCCGAGAAGGTCGTCACGAGCTTCATCGTCGAGGCCGGCAGCATCGGCCGGCTCGCATTCCATGCGATCAGCGGTTGCGGATCGCCGACGCGCTCGACGACGACGCTCATCGCCGACGCCGGCACCTTCGCACGCTGCAGCGCGACGAGCACGGATGCCGGCAGGCCGGCCGCGCGCGCGGCCGGCGACACGATGGCGGTCTTGCGCGCTTCCTTGTGGGACTTCTTGCGGGCCTGCGCGGACGGCGCGAACGCGAGGGCCGTGCACGTGGCGACGACGGCGGCCGCCCGCAGACAGACGCGGGCGCGGGGGACGAACCGGGCGGAAAGATCGGAAATCGGCATGGGCGAATACGGGAAAAGCGGGGGGCTCGGGCAGGACGCGCGGGGGCGCCGAAGCGCACATTGTAGAGACAAGTCGGGGCAGGCCCCTTGCAATCCGCCTTACTGTTGCATTGCACGGTGCCGCGCACGCGATGCGCGGCGCTACAATGGTCGCCGTGTTTGACTCGCCCATGGATGCCTGTCCCGATGCGGATTCTGCTTGTCGAAGATGATCGAATGATTGCCGAGGGCGTGCGCAAGGCGCTGCGCTCGGACGGCTTTGCGGTCGACTGGGTGCAGGACGGCGACGCCGCGCTCACGGCGCTCGGCGGCGAGACGTACGATCTGCTGCTGCTCGATCTCGGCTTGCCGAAGCGCGACGGCATCGACGTGCTGCGCACGCTGCGTGGGCGCGGGCTGGCGCTGCCGGTGCTGATCGTCACCGCGCGCGACGCGGTCGCCGATCGCGTGAAGGGGCTCGACGCCGGCGCCGACGACTACCTCGTCAAGCCGTTCGATCTCGACGAGCTGGGCGCGCGGATGCGCGCGCTGATCCGCCGCCAGGCCGGACGCAGCGAGTCGCTGATCCGCCACGGCGCGCTCACGCTCGATCCCGCGTCGCACCAGGTGACGCTCGACGGCGCGCCCGTCGCGCTGTCCGCGCGCGAGTTCGCGCTGCTCGAGGCGCTGCTCGCGCGGCCGGGCGCGGTGCTGTCGAAGAGCCAGCTCGAGGAGAAGATGTACGGCTGGGGCGAGGAGATCGGCAGCAACACGGTCGAGGTCTATATCCACGCGCTGCGCAAGAAGCTCGGCTCGGACCTGATCCGCAACGTGCGCGGGCTCGGCTACATGGTCGTCAAGGAAAGCTGACGCGTGCGGTCGATTCGTCATCAATTGCTGATCTGGCTGCTCGCGATCGTCGTCGCGGGCGTGGGCATGGCGGGCTGGCTCATCTACCGGCAGGCGCTCGCCGAAGCGAACGAACTGTTCGACTACCAGTTGCAGGAAATCGCCGCAGCGCTGCCGTCGGAGCCGTTCTCGCAGGTGTTCGGTTCGCGCACCAACGGCGACGAAGGCATCGTGATCCAGATCTGGAATCGCAACGGCGTGCTGATGTACTTCTCGCATCCGCGCGCGCCGATCGCGCCGCGCGCGGAGCTCGGCTTCTCGACCGAGCGCACCGATCGCGGCGAATGGCGCGTGTACGGCGCGATCGTCGGCGACAACGTCGTGCAACTCGCGCAGCCGCTGTCGGTGCGCAACCGGCTGGCGGCGAACGTCGCGCTGCGCACGCTGTGGCCGCTGATCGTGCTGCTGCCGTTCCTCGGCGCGGCCGTGTGGGGGATCGTCGGGCGCGGGCTCGCGCCGCTCGCGCGCGTGACGCGTGCGGTCGAGGCGCGCCGGCCGGAAGCGCTCGATGCGCTGCCCGACGCGCGCCTGCCGCTCGAGGTGCAGCCGCTCGTGCGGGCGCTGAACGGGCTGCTCGCGCGGCTGTCGGCGGCGCTCGACACGCAGAAGGCGTTCGTCGCCGACGCCGCGCACGAATTGCGCACGCCGCTCGCCGCCGTGCAGATCCAGGCGCAGCTCGTCGCCCGTGCGAAGGACGAGGCGTCGCGCCGCGAGGCGATCGCGGATCTCCAGGACGGCGTGTCGCGCGCGACGCGTCTCACCGAGCAACTGCTCGCGCTCGCGCGCGCGGAGCCGGACGGCGCGACGATGCGCGAACCGGTCGACCTGCAGGCGCTGCTCGCCGAATGCGTGGCCGCGCATGCGCCGCTCGCGCAGCGGCACGACATCGATCTCGGCTTCGAGGAAACGTGCGCGGCGAGCGTCGTCGCGGACGTCGGCGCGCTGCGCGTGATGTTCGGCAACCTGCTCGACAATGCGGTGAAGTACACGCCGGACGGCGGCCGCATCGACGTGTCGCTGACGCGCGACGCGGCGGGCCGCGCATGCGTGCAGATCGCCGACAGCGGGCCGGGCATTCCGGCGGCAGAGCGCGAGCGCGTGTTCGACCGCTTCTATCGCGACAGCACGGCGCGCGCGCGCACCGACGTGTCGGGCAGCGGGCTCGGGCTCGCGATCGTCAAGCGCGTGGCGGCGCAGCAGGGCGCGACGGTGTCGCTCGGGGATGCGGCCGCGGGCGGCCTGCTCGTCAGCGTCGTGTTCCGCGATGCCGAGATGCCGGCCCCGGCGCCGCAGTCTTCCGAATCCGTCTGAAGGGGGCGCACGGCGAGGGTGGCGCGGGTTCGCCGCCGGCAGCCGCTTAAGCCCCGCTTAAGGCTGATTAAGCCTCCTTTAAGTCAGGGTCGTTACGCTGCGTCCTAACAAAGAGGAGGTCCTACGATGAACACCCGATTCCTTGCGCGCGGCACCGTCGCGGTCGCCGTGGCGGCGGCCCTGTCGGCTGGCTATTTCGCCGGCACCCGCCGCGCCGATCCGCAAATCATCACGCCCGCGCAGGCGGCCGCATTGATGCCGGCCGAAGCCGCGGCCAAGACCGGCATTCCCGATTTCTCCGGGCTCGTCGAGACCTACGGCCCGGCGGTCGTGAACATCAGCGCGAAGCATGTCGTGAAGCAGGTGTCGCGACGTGCGCCGCAACCGCAACTGCCGATCGATCCGAGCGACCCGTTCTACCAGTTCTTCAAGCACTTCTACGGCCAGGTGCCGGGCATGGGCGGGGACGCGCAGCCGGACGACCAGCCGAGCGCGAGTCTCGGGTCGGGCTTCATCGTCAGTTCCGACGGATACATCCTCACCAATGCACACGTGATCGACGGCGCGAACGTCGTCACGGTCAAGCTGACCGACAAGCGTGAATACAAGGCGAAGGTCGTCGGCTCCGACAAGCAGTCCGACGTCGCCGTGCTGAAGATCGACGCGAGCGGCCTGCCGACCGTGAAGATCGGCGACCCGGCGCAGAGCAAGGTCGGCCAGTGGGTCGTCGCGATCGGCTCGCCGTACGGCTTCGACAACACGGTCACGTCGGGCATCATCAGCGCGAAGTCGCGCGCGCTGCCGGACGAGAACTACACGCCGTTCATCCAGACCGACGTGCCGGTGAACCCCGGCAACTCCGGCGGCCCGCTGTTCAACCTGCAGGGCGAGGTGATCGGCATCAACTCGATGATCTACTCGCAGACGGGCGGCTTCCAGGGCCTGTCGTTCGCGATCCCGATCAACGAGGCGATCAAGGTGAAGGACGAGCTCGTGAAGACGGGCCACGTGAGCCGCGGCCGCCTCGGTGTCGCCGTGCAGGGGCTGAACCAGACGCTCGCGAGCTCGTTCGGACTGCAGAAGCCGGACGGCGCGCTCGTCAGCTCGGTCGACGCCAACGGGCCGGCCGCGAAGGCCGGCCTGCAGCCGGGCGACGTGATCCTGTCGGTCAACGGTTCGCCGGTCGCCGATTCGACGTCGCTGCCCGCGCAGATCGCGAACCTGAAGCCGGGTTCGAAGGCCGACCTGCAGATCTGGCGCGACAAGTCGAAGAAGTCGATCAGCGTGACGCTCGGCGCGATGTCCGATGCGAAGCTCGCGTCGAACGACGGCGGGCCGGTCGAACAGGGCCGCCTGGGTGTCGCGGTGCGTCCGCTGTCGCCGCAGGAGCGTAGCGCCAGCAACCTGTCGCACGGGCTGATCGTGCAGCAGGCCGGCGGGCCGGCCGCCAACGCGGGCATCCAGCCGGGCGACGTGATCCTCGCGGTCAACGGCCGCCCGGTCACGAGCCCCGAGCAGTTGCGCGACGCGGTGAAGGGCGCGGGCAACAGTCTTGCTCTGCTGATCCAGCGCGATAATGCACAGATCTTCGTGCCGGTCGACCTGAGCTGACCGGCCACGGCCGACGGCCGGTCCGGCCGGCCGCGGCGGGCGCCGCCGTGCGACCCGCGTGACGCTGCGCCCCGTATGTGTTCCGACCCCAAGGAGAGAGCCATGCAATATCTACGCAACGTGTCCCGATTTGCCGTCGCCGCGGCGCTGTCCGCCGGCCTCGCGGCCGGCGCGACCGGCGCGTACGCGCAGTCGGACGGCCTGCCCGCCGCGAGCCAGCAAGGCGATGTCAGCTACGTGTCGGGCGGTATCGGCAAGGACCAGTCGACGGCCTTCCAGAGCAACGAGGCGTCGTGGCCGCTGGCGCTGCGCTTCACCGGCAAGGGCGGCGAGTTCCTGGCCGACGTCCATGTCCGGATCGTCGACGGCAAGGGTACCGAGGTGCTGTCGACCGACGCGCGCGGGCCGTACATGCTGGTGAAGCTGCCGCCGGGGCGCTATACGGTGCATGCGTCGTACCAGGGTAGCGACGAATCGCGCGCCGTCACGGTCGGCGCGAAGGGCGGCGCGAAAGCCGCGTTCCAGTGGAGTGCGCAGTAGCCCGCCGCGCACGGTCCGGGCCCCGGGCGCGCAATCGGACGAAGTTTCGCCCATAATGAAAGCCACGGCATGCGTGCCGTGGCTTTTTCGTTTCCTGCCCCGGCCTGGCGGCCGCCCGAAGGAGAAACGATGTCCGATGCAGCCGACCCTCGACTCGAAATCGTGCCGAACCGTCATCGCGTGCGCGTGATCCATCGCGGCATCACCTATGCCGATTCGCACGGCGCGCTGACCGTGCGTGAAGCGGGGCTCCCGGACATCCATTACCTGCCGCGCAGCGACGTCAACATGCGCCGGCTCGTGAAATCGGGCGTCACGTCGGCCTGCCCGTTCAGGGGGCAGGCCGTGCATTTCGACTTGCAGACGGAAGACGGCGTGATCGAGAACGCCGCATGGAGTTACGAAGAACCGAACGAGGCGGCGGCCGTGCTGGCGCACTACGTCGCCTTCGATGTCGCGCGGATCGACAGTCTCGTCGAGACGTCCTGATGCGGCGCGCATTCATCGGGGAGGCGTCATGGAACTGAACGACACGTTACGCGTACCGCTCGCGCCGCCTGTCGTGCGGGATGCGCTCGAGGATCTGGCGCTGTTGCGTGCGAGCTTCGACCATTGCGAATCGTTCGTGAAACTCGCGCACGGCGAATTTGCGCTGACGATCACGGTGCCGCTCGGCCCACTGCGTGCCCGCTACGACGTGCGCGCGCATGCGGCCGCCGAGCAGGGCGACGCGGAAGGGCAGCCGCGCCGCGTGCTCAACTTCAAGGCGCGGGCCGACGGGCTCGGCGCACTGCGCGGCCAGGTCGAACTCGCACTGATGCCGGATGACGATGCGACCGCCACGCGAATCGAGTACGTGGTCTGGGCGACGGCGAGCGGGCCGCTCGCCGAACTGCCGGGGCGGCAGATCGACAATGCGCTGCGCGAATGGACCGACACGTTCTTCCGCGAGTTCGGGGCGGTCGTGCAGGCGAAGCACGGTCTCGCGCCGAATCGCGCGAGCGCATCCGCGCAGCGGCGCCAGCACGTATTTCTGCGGCCGGCATCGCTGGTGGCCGCGACGAAGCGTGCGCTGCCGCCGCATCTCGGCGGCGCGCTGAGCGGGCGGGCGGCGAGCGCGCTCCGGCATCGCGATTCCGGCACGATACCCGTGTGGGCCTGGGCGGCGATGATCGTGTTCGTCGCGCTGCTGCTTTACGCGGCACGCTGGTTCAACGGCGGCTGACCGGCCGCCCGGCTCCGCGTCACGGCCTGCCCGCCGCCCCCGCGGCAGGCGTCACTGTCCCGCGCCGGCTCCGGCGCCGCGAAATTCCCTTCGATACGCAGACGGCGACGTGCCGAGCGCGCCCGCGAAATGCTGGCGCAGCGACACGCTCGAGCCGTAGCCGGCCGCCTGCGCGATCGCGTCGATCGATTGTCCGGTGGTTTCGAGCAGATGCCGCGCGCGCGCGAGCCGCTCGGCCTGCAGCCACGCGGTGACGGTCGTGCCCGTCGCCTGGCGGAAGTGGCGCGTGAACGTGCGCCGGCTCATCAGTACGCGCTCGGCGAGCGAATCGACGCTGTGCGCGGCGTCGAGATGGGCGCGCACCCAGTCGAGCAGGCCCGCGAGCCGCGCATCGCGCGGGTGTGCGGCGACCGGCTGCGGCACGTATTGGGCTTGCCCGCCCTGCCGGTGCGGCGGGATCACGAGGCGGCGCGCGATCCGGTTCGCGGCGTCCGAGCCGAAGCGTCGCCGCACGACGTGCAGGCAGCAGTCGAGCCCCGCGGCGGTGCCGGCCGACGTCGTCAGGTTGCCGTCGTCCACGTACAGCACGTCGGGATCGAGTTTCACGCGCGGAAAGCGCCGGGCGAAATCGTCGGCCCACGCCCAGTGCGTGGTGGCCGGGCGGCCGTCGAGCAGGCCGGCCGCGGCGAGCACGTAAGCGCCGAGACACAGCCCGACGAGTTCGGCGCCGCGCGCGGCGACCGCGCGCACGGCGTCGAGCAGCGCGTCGGGCGGCGCTTCGTCGGGGTCGCGCCAGGAGGGCACGATGACGATGTCCGCATCGTCGAGCGCATCGAGCCCGTACGGCGCGGCGATCGTGAAGCCGCCCGTCGTCGCGAGCGGGCCGCGCTCGGCCGAGCAGACGCGGAACGCGAACGCGGGCGACGCGTCCGCGTCGCGCTCCTTGCCGAACACGACCGACGGCACCGACAGGTGGAACGGGCTGATGCCGTCGTACGCGATCACGGCGACGACGGTCGGAACGGATGGGGCGGGCGACGCGGCGGCGAGCATGGCGGGTTCCGGAAAGGCGATGGCCCGATTTTATCGAAGAATGGCTATCGGGCCACTATCGGCGCTCGCCACGCGGCCCGACAATGCGTCGCATCGCACTGCTGGCCGCCCCGCTCCGGGGCGGGGCAGCGCCGCCGACCAGGAGCCCGCCATGTCGAACGCCGTCCCGCATTCCGCTTCCCGTCCCGCTTTCCGCCGCGCACTGATCGTGATCGACGTGCAGAACGAATACGTGACGGGCAACCTGCCGATCGAATATCCACCGCTCGACGTGTCGCTCGCGAACATCGGCCGCGCGATCGACGCCGCGCACGCGGCCGGCGTGCCGGTGATCGTGGTTCAGCACGTCGCGCCGGCCGGCGCGCCGATCTTCGCGCCCGGCACCGACGGCGTCGCGCTGCACGCGGTGGTCGCCAGCCGGCCGTACGCGTATCGGATCGAGAAGGCGCAGGCCAGCTCGTTCGCCGGCACCGATCTCGCCGCGTGGCTCGACGCGCACGGCATCGACACGCTCGCGGTGGCCGGCTACATGACGCACAACTGCAATGCGTCGACGGTCTATCACGCGGCGCATGCGGGGCTGAAGGTCGAATACCTGGACGATGCGACGGGCGCGCTGCCTTACGAGAACGAAGCGGGCGCGGCGAGCGCCGAGGAGATTCACCGCGCGTACGCGGTGGTGTTCCAGTCGAATTTTGCGGCCGTGATGTCGACCGACGCATGGATCGCGGGGCTGGCCGGCGCGCCGATGCCGGCGCGCGATTCGGTGGCCGCGTCGAACCGGCGGGCTCGCGCGCATCGCGCGGAAGCGGCCTGACCCGGCACGGCGACGGGGCGCGCCATGCGCCGCGTCAGCCGCGGTCCTTCAGCATCGCCGGGCTGTAGCGCAGCATGTCGAAGCAGCCGTCGACGAGCTTTTCCGCATGCTGCTCGGCGTCGATTTCGTCGGGCAGCATCAGCATGTCGCGCACGAACCCGCTGACGAGCGTGTGCAGCATCAGCGTCGCGCGCCACGTATCGAGCCGCTCCGGCAGCAGCTTGAGCCCCACGGCCACCGCGAGATCGGCGTCGATCATGTGCAGCGCCTCGCTCATCCCCGCGCGGTTGCGTTGCAGCAGCGGTTCCATGTCCGCGACGTACTCGCACTTCATGAACAGGATGCTGAACACGCGCCGCAGCTGCGGGTCGCGCTGCACGCCGAGCAGGCACCAGATCAGGATCTGGCGCACCTTGTCGAGCGGATTGCCGCCCGGCGCGTCGATCGGTATCCGCTTCAGTTCGTCGATCGGCAGGAGCACGCGGTCGAACATCGCATCGAACAGTTCGCTCTTGTTCGCGAAATGCCAGTAGATCGCGCCGCGCGTCACGCCGGCGTGCTGGGCGATGTCCGCGAGCGACGTATGCGACACGCCTTTCTCGAAGAACACGTGTTCGGCGGCGTCGAGAATGCGATTGCGCGTCTCGAGCGCCTCCTCCTTGGTACGTCTGACCATGTGTAGGCCTGATTGGATCGATCGTCGGTGAATATAGGGTTCGCAACCCCTCGTCGCCGTCATGCAGACGGGCTATGCTTGCTGCTGGTAACAATCTGTAAGACTGGGCAGTCGGCGGAGCACAAACGGGCTTTTTACATACATTCGTGAATGTATATACAATACCACCCTACGATCGAATGACCCAAGTGGCAATCAGTTAATATCCCACTCTGCTGATTCCCGCCCCAGTACCAGTCCGCAGTTCGCGGCATCCCCGTCGGCACGGAGGTCTCGTGCCGACGTGCTGTATCTAGCAGTCCAGTAATTCAGGTGTTCGATCTGCGCCGCGAGGCGCATCCGTGTTGCGCTCCTGCCGGGCGCGTCACTTATTCCATTGGTTATACACAGAGGTCGCTCCATGCGCGTCGAACGGGTTCCATACCGCTTAATCACTGTCGCGACGGCCGCCGTTTTCCTGGCCGCGTGCGGGAAAAAAGAATCGGCACCGCCGCCGCAAACGCCGGAAGTCGGCGTCGTCACCGG